>JBKQVI010000604.1:0-58021 GCA_052139985.1 Terriglobia bacterium | reverse complement strand
GACCCAGCGCGCGCCAGGAATAAAGCCCGGCTCGTCCACTGTGCCTTGCAGCCGGTCGCGTCCGAACCTGATACTGTAGACGATCGTCTGGGTCTCGAGCGCCAGCCGAATCACGTCGTCGCCGTTGAACTCTCCTTTGGCCGTAGGCTGGTTGTCGGAGATCATGATGACCGCGTGCCGCCGGTCGCGGGCCTCCTGCCCCAGATAGTCGATCGCCTCGTGGAGGGCATCGGCGATGTTGGTGCCGCCCGCGGAACCAATGCCCATGATGCTATCGGCAATCGATTTGCGGCCAGTCGTCAGATCGACGAGACGCTCGGGGTGCGCGGCGAAGGCATACAGGGCTACTTGATCCTCCGGCTTGAGCTGGGAGAGGGTGTCGTAGGCGGCGTGGTGCAGTTCACCCAGCACGGGCGATATGCTGCTGCTGCCGTCCACCACCAGTGCCACGGCCAAAGGCAGTTCGTCACGCGAGAAGTACGAAATCGGCTGCTCCACGCCGTCTTCAAACACGCGGAAATCTTCCGGCTTAAGATCATTGACGATCCTGCCCTTGTCGTCTCGGACTGTCGCCTCAACTAGCACCATGCTTACTTCCACCTTCAGTGTGAATTGGCCTTTATCAGGCGGCGGGAGTTGATTCCCGGGCGCAGCAGGGCCTTGCGCCCTAAGTTCTACACAGAGCGCAAACGCCCAAAGAGCAAGACTGCACGTCGCTAGCGCGTATTTCATAGCTCACCGCCGGGATTCCATCGAGATCTCCCCTCGGGAGGTGCCCCGATCGGACATCAGGTTGTACCGAGGGTCAGTCGAGGTCCGGCTGGGTCCAATACAACCCTGAATTTCCATTTTGCACGCCGGCCCGGCCGACGATATACACGTCACCACCCAAATGCAATTGCCCGTCGGGTTTTCGATATTCGGCGCTTCCAGCTACCACGGAAGGCACCCGTTCTCCCTCTCTTGTAAGTCCCCAAGTCCGACCGGTATCTCCGACAAAACCTTGACATCGTGCACGGCGTACTCGGAAGCGATTCGCTTGGTTGTGTAGCTTCCATGCCAAAACGAGCTGCCACTCGAATAACTGCTACAAATACCATATTCCATCAATGCGGACACAAGGTAGAATTCGTTCACTTCATTCTCTCGAACGGCGAATTGAAGGTAAAGCCCGGGCCGAGGCCGAACGCCAGGCTTGGAAGCAAAAATCAGTCTTGTTCGGCAGTCAACGGCGCGTAAGAGCATTCCTCGCGTCCTGACACCGAAGGAGTTTAAGGCGTTGTTGAAGGAACTGGCGGAGCCGTACAAGGCGATGGTTCTTGTGGCGGGCTGTTTGGGTTTACGTGCGAGCGAGTTGATAGGCCTCCAGTGGGGCGATATCGATTGGGGCAACCTCACTGTGTTTATCAGGAGAAGTGCGTCAGGCAGCCACATCTGCCACTCGAGGCGTGAAGTGGTACGAAGTGGTACTTTCCCAGTTCGGATGGTTCCCTATAACTTATTGAAAAGAATGGTACGCCCGGGGTGATTCGAACACCCGACCCCTTGCTTCGTAGGCAAGTGCTCTATCCAGCTGAGCTACGGGCGCACTTGGTGTGATCCGGTGTGGAAAAGGTCTCTTCTCCACCCACCGTGTAGTTTGGCACGGCTGCGGCACCCTGTCAATCCTATCGCACTCGCCCCGACAGCAAGGTGCGCGGGCCCCCCGCAAAGCCCATTTTCCGTCGGGCCCGCCACCACAGCAGGCACACCAGCAGATAACCGATCACCCACATGAAGGCATGTTTCATCCTCCCTTTTGTAGTTGCCGCGGCTCCGAGAAGTGCCTTGGCGACAGATTAATTGTGGCGGGAGAAGTGTGCAATTTTATACAGACAATAAGTCGCTTTCAATATTACCTTTCCAGTAGGGGATTGCTACCCAGCGGCCTACCGACGATCGCAACATAATCGTAAAGCCTTAGGAATGAGTTAATTACTGCATTGTGAGGAAAGTGACAATTTTTATATTGACATAATGTCATAACCAGCGTACTCTCCGAGTTCAGGATTGCTGCCCGGCGGCCTCCCGCCAATCGCAACCTAGCGATTGAGCCCCCAAGAAGGAGTTAATCACCATGACCGAAAAAGAAGTGCATACCGCTAAGACCGTCAATTCGACTCCAGAATTGCCGCCCAGCGGCCCTCCGCCCATCGCAACCGAGCCATTGGGCCACACGAGGGAGGCACGTCCCTTGACCGAAAGAGAAGTGAATGCCTTTAAGACAGTCAAAAAGTACATGTGGATTTCCGGGGGAGCCGGCCTGATTCCGGTCCCATTCGTGGATTGGGCCGCCGTTTCGGGCGTGCAACTAAAGATGATTGCCGAACTCTCGAAGATCTATGAGGTCCCGTTCAAGGCAAGTCGCGGAAAAGCGATCATTGGCTCCCTGGCCGGATTTGTTCTCCCCTATACCCTGGCATGCGGGTTCGTCGGCAGCATGTTAAAGGCTATTCCGGTGGTGGGCGCCCTGGCAGGCGCGCCCGCCATGGTCGTGTTCTGCGGGGCCTACGCGTGGGCGCTGGGCAACGTGTTCATTCAGCATTTTGAATCCGGTGGCACCTTCCTTAACTTCGATCCGGAGGCCATGAAGGAATACTTCAGGGCACAGTTCGAGGAGGGCCGGAAGCAAGTCACGACCGCGGGTATGGGACCGAAACCCGAGACTGTGGGCTAGCTCCATGGGTCTGGAATGCATCGTGGCGGGATACCTGGCGCTGTGCCTGGTGGCGGGCATCGTGGGACGGAACCGGCGCATAGGGTTCTGGGGGTTTTTCTTCTGCTCCATTGTCCTCACCCCATTTCTAAGCCTCATGTTTATGTATTTCTCGACTATGCGAAAGGCCTGACGTCCGGGGCCAAGTGCCTGCGTGGACATTCTTCGGGTTGCGATTTCCGGTGAATCTGGCCTGAGGACCGGCAAGCCGGGAGGTGCCGCTCAAGCTGCCCAATGAGGACCGTGAGGGATGACGTCAACTCGTGAATGGGCCGCCATTCAATACCGAGGTGCAAAGGACTTTTGTAAGCGCCAAGCGCCCTACCTGATCCTCACCTCGTTCCTGTTGTGTTTCTTTTTGGTCCTTTTCTTCAATCGGATCGTGATTTCGATCTACCCCGGCGAACTTGGCGTGCTTTGGCGGCTCCTCGGCGGCGGCACGCAGATCGATACGGTATACCGCGAGGGCATGCACGTCATCCTGCCGTTCAACAGGATGTATGTCTACAACGTCCGCAAGCAACAGTTCACCGACTCCATCAACGTGCTAACGGTGGACGGCCTGACGGTAGGAGTCCGTTATTCGGTGCGCTATTACCTGGAGAAAGACACCCTTCCACTGCTGCACCAGCGGGTGGGGCCGGACTTTGTGAACGTGGTGGTGCGCCCCGAGGTCCGGTCGGTATTGCGCACCGTATTCGGACAGTACAAACCCGAAGAGATCTATACCACGCAGAAGGCCATCCAGGAGCGCATAACCGGCCTCTCGAAGGGCCACCTCGGGGGGCAATTCATTTCTCTCGATGACGTGCCGATTGAGAGCATTACCCTACCCGCAAAAGTGTCGGAGGCCATCGAAACCAAGATGGCTTCGCAGCAAAGCGACGAAGAGTATGTATACAAGCTCTTGATAGCCACCAAGGAGGCCGACCGCAAGCGTATCGAATCCGCGGGCATCAGGGATTACAACAACACGATCAACAGTAGTCTTACCCCCTCCGTGCTTACTTGGCAGGGAATTCTGGCAACCCAGGAGCTATCCAAGTCGCCGAATGCCAAAGTGGTCGTGATTGGTTCGGGCAAGAGCGGTTTGCCGCTCATTTTGGGAAACCAGTGAGCATAAAGAAACTGCTTCCTTCAATCTTGTTGGCCGGATTGGTGGCCTACGCCCTCGTTCCCCAATGGCAGTCTTTCGATCGTATGGGTGAGCGGAGGTTCCAGGCTCTGAGCCGCACGCCGAAGGAGATTCTGGTGGGTGTTTGCTGGCCCTTTGCGCTTCGCCAGGACGGGATGGCCGACGGTCTTCGGATGGCTCAGGAAGAAATCAATACCGGTGGCCTGGCACATGGCATTCCGATTCGCCTGGTCCTGCGGGATAACGGGCAGGACTGGGAGAAGGCAAAGCGCATCGCCCTGGAATTCTCCAATACCCCAAGAATGAGTGCGGTGCTTGGCTATTACGACAGCAGCATCGCCATCAAGGCTTCCACCATGTATGAGTCCAGCCGGTTATTGCATCTTGTCGTGGGCTCCAATAGCACGGCCGTGACTTCTCACCGGTTCCAGTACGTTGTTCGCACCATCGTATCCAGCGACAAGATTGCGCGTTCGCTGGCGAGGATGACGATAGACCGCGGTCACAAGAAGATTGCGGTGATCTGGGAATCGGGGGCCTACGGGGCGGATCTGGCTTATCAGTATCAGATCGCCCTGAATGCCTTGGGGGGTGAGCTCGTCTACCAATGGTCCTATACCCAGGAGCGCGTCGACTTTCGCCTTCCGGCCAATGAATTGAGGGAAGTCGACGCCGATATGGTCCTCTTTGCGGGGCTGGAGCCTTGGGCAGGAGACTTTCTGCGCATGGCTCGCCAGGTTGGCGTCAAGACGGAGATCATTGGCGCCTATACGGACACGCCCGAGTTGCGCGCCCGGGCCGGTCCGGCTTTGGAGGGTTCGTTGTTTTTCGACTACTACGACGCGAACTCGCCCAGTCCGGAAAACCAAGCGTTTGTGCGCAAATTCCGGGCCCGGTATGGGACGTACCCCGATACCTGGGCGGCGCAAGGCTACGACGCGTTGTACATCCTGGCGAAGGCAGTCCAGGCAACGGGTTCCGCCAATCCCCTGGATCTTTCCTATTCCATCCGCTTCATGGACCCTTGGGAAGGCGCCAACGGCCGTTATAAGTTCGACGAACGCGGCGAACTGGACGACAAGCCGATTTTCCTCGACACCTATAGGAACGGCACACCGGTTGTATTAGAACAGAGCCAACCGGTTCCCGCGCCGCAAGTGCAGTGAACGTTCTGGAGCTTTTGAACATGCGCACCCTCGCGCTTCCGCAGCAAAGGTCACAGCGATCGCCGACCGCCGACGCGGAACGGGACTACTTGGCGTCCGACCTTGCCGAGCGCGACCGTGCGTACTGGCGGGAAAAACTGGATGCCCTGACCACCGTAGCCGCTGGAGAAGCCTTCAACGAGTTCTCCGCCGACCATCGGCGCCCAGCTAGCCCCAGTGGAAATGCTGTTGGCCCGATTGTGGAACGGTTGGATGCCGCTACCCTTGCCGCACTTACGAGTTTGGCCCGGGCGCAGAGTGCTGGATTGCATGCTGTGTTACTTACGATTCTGGGAGCGGAGGCCCGACGGCGTGACGGACGATCCAGCCTTCTCATCGGGAGCGCCGTCTCGATCCATCCCCTTGGGGCGGACAGGTCTAGGGGCGATTTCGTCAACCTGCTGCCTTTGATTCTGACCGAAAGAATTGAAGCTCCACTGGCGGCGCAAATACGGGCCACCCAGGCCATCATGATCGAGGCCGAGGAGCATGGAGGATACCCGTCCGGCAAGCTCTGCCAGGAATTCCGCCAGCGGCATCCCCATGCCCGGCCCGCGTCCCGCACGTCTCTATTCGACATCTCCCTGACCGCGAATTTGTCCTGCACTGCGGGCGAAGCCGACGTCGATCTCGCCTTCAGCTATGAGCCGCTGGGCGACGATGGCGGCGGCTTGGAATTGTCGCTCGCGTGGAACCCCGACATTTACCGGCGGAACACTGCCGAGGCATGGCTGCATTCGTTTGCGGCATGGGCGCGCTGGCTGGCCGAGGATATCAGCCGCGCCGAAGCTCCCCTGCCCGCGCTCCTGCCCGAAGAAGCAAGGCGCCTGGCCGGGTGGGAGTGGGGCCCGGTGCGCACGCGGCCGGCGCGGCGCTTCCACGAACTCTTTGAGGCTGTGGCCGATACTCAGCCCCATCGGCCCGCCGTCGTTACCGAAGCCGGCACCCAAAGCTACGCGGAGCTCGAGCACAAGGCCAACCGCATTGCGCGGATTCTGCTCGACCATGGCGTGGCCCGCGAGGAGCCAGTCGCCGTGCTGACGGAGTGCTCGGCCCACCTTCCCGCCACCGTGTTGGGCATCTGGAAAGCGGGAGCGGCCTATCTGCCCCTGGCTCTCGAACAGCCGCCGGAACGTCTGGCCTTTATGGTGAAAGATGCGGGCGTCAGGACGCTGATCGCGCTCGACGGGCATGTTCCGCCGCCCTCGCTGGCGGAAGCGGTCCAGACAATCCTGCGTCCCGAAGACTGGCGGGGCGCCACCAGCCTGCGGACCCAGGTCCCCGGCGCCCCACAGGATCTAGCCTATATTATCTACACCTCGGGGACGACAGGGACGCCCAAGGGCGTCCTGATCCAGCACGATAGCCTGGTCAACGCCGCCTTGATGACCGGGGAAGCGTGCGGACTTACGCCCGAGGACCGCGTTTCCCTGGTCGCGACGCCCGGCTTTGACGCGTCGCTTTGGGAACTGGGCATGGCGCTGCTGCATGGCATGGCCATCGTGCCGGTATCTCGGACCCTTCGCGACGACCCCTGGGCCTTGAAGCAGTGGTACAAGAGACACGGCGTGACGGTAGCCTTTCACGCGCCCTCCTACCTTCGCGTCAGCCAGCAGACTCCTTTCGACGGACTGCGCGTCCTGATCACGGGCGGCGAAGCGCCGAACCATGAGGACGCCAGGCGCTATGCCGGCGGTCTCGCCTTGTGGAACGCCTATGGTCCTACCGAAACCTGCATTTTTGTCTGCGCGGAACGGATCTCATCGCACCCGGAAACGGACCGCCCGCTTGCCGTGGGAACGCCCCTGGCCAATACCCGCATTTCCATTCGTCGCGCGAACGGCGACCCGGCGCCGCCGGGGGTCTTAGGGGAAGTCTGGTTGGGCGGAGTGGGGCTCGCGCGCGGCTACCTGAACAACCCGGATTTGACCAGCCAACGCTTCGTGGAGGCGGCGGACGGGCGGTTTTATCGAACGGGCGACCTGGGCCGGTGGACCGAAGATGGCCGCTTGGAGCTCGCCGGACGCATCGATGACCAGATCAAATTGCACGGACAGCGCGTGGAGCTGGGCGAGATCGAACAGGCGCTCCGTTCCCACCCGGCCGTGGAGGAGGCTGTCACGCTGGTGGAGGCGGCCGCGGAGGGGACCAAGGTCTTGCGGGCGTTCGTCCGCCTGCGCCCCGGAACCGATATGCCGCCGGAAGATGAGTGGCGAGGCTATCTCGGCGACCGTTTGCCGGTCCACATGGTTCCCGCTTCCGTGACCTCGGTCGCCGCCATCCCCCTGACCGTCACCGGAAAGATCGACCGGGATGCCTTGCTGGCTGCCCCGCGAGCGCAGCCCCGCGGCGCGGCGAAAACCCCGCCCCGCGGCGAGATGGAAAGGCGGATCGCCGCCCTGTGGGAGGACCTGTTACAGAGTTCGAGCACCGCGGACTTGGAGCGCAGCATCTCGCGCGAAGACAACTTCTTCGCCTTAGGCGGGAACAGTCTGCTGGCCGTCACCATGGCCCACCGGCTGTCCGGCGAATTGGACCGGCCGGTTCCCGCGCGGGAACTTTTCGCCGCCCCAACCCTGGCCGGCTTCGCCCAACGAATCGACCGGCTCGGCGCCGCACCGGCCCCGGTTGCTGTCAGCAGCGACGTGGCGACCGAAGGGCAGTGCGAATTCCGGGTGGCGGAAGCGGCAGGGCTCGATACCCGTACGTTCACGATTCCGCTGCTTCGTATCGTCGAGGGCGGCATGCCCTCCCTGGACCGCTGGAACAGAGCATGGGCGGCTCTGGTGGCGCGGCACGAAGCCCTGCGGACTGGGTTCTATGAAGATGCGGAAGGCCGGCTGCGTCGCGCCGCAGTGCCGGCCCAGACGCCGACGCTCGAAACCGCGGCTCAACCCAACCTGTCCGCCGCCCGTGCCTTCGTCCGGCGCCGCCAGGGTGAACCCTTCGATATGGGGGCGCCGCCCCTTTGGCGGGCGGGACTGGTCGAGGTGGCGGACTCCGGCGAGAATCTGTTCTGGCTGGCCCTGCACCACTCCGTGGGCGATGGACGATCCCTCGGGATCATTGTGGAGGAACTGGGAGCGCTGCTGCGGGACGAACAACTTGCCCCGCTTGGCGGCGATTTCGGGGAATCGGCCCACCGGGAGGAACACTACCTCGCGGGACCGGCCTGCGCCGTCGACGGCCGCTACTGGCGCGACCTTCTGCTCCGGCAGCCCGACCAGGCCTTTGCCGAAAGACCACTGGATTTTCCGCGCTCCCTCACCGCGAAAACGGGAAACCACCGGCTCGAAGCACGCCTCGACGCCGCCGTCACCCGGGGGCTGCGCGCCCTCGCCCGGCAGCATGAGGCCAGTTTGCACGCGGTGATGCTCACCCTTTTGGCGCTGGAGGCGCGAAGGCGCATGGGGCGGGAGGATGTGATCGTTGGCGCCACCGCCTCAACCCGCGAGACCGCCGCCGAAACTCACGTGATCGGCTATTACGTCAACATGCTGCCCATCGCGCTGGGGGTGTCATCTGAAAGTGCCACGGGCGTCCCGCCCGTGAACAGTCACGGCCAAGATGGCCGTGCCACAGCAGATGACATCCTCAGCGCCTGCCACGTAAAGCGCGACGCCACGTTTGGGGCGGCGCTGCGCACGACTCAGCAGGCGCTGGCCGCGGGGTTGCAGCACGCGCGCTACCCGTTCGCACGCATGTATCGCGATTTCTGGGAAAAACGTCCCCAGCACCATCACCCCGCGCGCTATCCCCTTTTCGATTTGGCGGTCACGGAGAATCCGGAATCCAATCCATCCCCGGCATCGCTTCGCCTCAAGCCGCTTCCCGCCCCTGCCTATGAACTTACCGACGCTTCGCCCGGACAGGACATGGTTCTGACCTACGAAGCCTTGGCGGATGGCGGCCTGCTGCTGCAATGGCACGTCAATGCGGCTCTCTACACCCGCGAAACGGCGGAGGGCTGGTTTGACGCGTTGCGCGGTTGGGCGGCGTGGCTGGCCGAAGATGGCGAGCGGGCAAGTGAGGCGCTGCCGGGGCTCCTGCCGCGCGAGGCGGCTTTGCTGGAATGCTGGGAGCAGGGCGCAAAGGTCAGCCGTCCTGCTCTGGGCTTTCGCGAGTTGTTTGAACGCGTGCACGACGCACCCGGTCAATGCGAGCGTCCCGCCGTTATCAGCCCAGCCGGCGTCCTCAGTTACGGCGCGCTGGAACGGGAGGCTAACGCCATTGCCCATAGTTTGCTGCTGCGCGGCGCCGCTCCCGGCAGTGTCATCGGAGTTCTGACCGGGCGTTCCGCCAGCCTGCCGGCGGCGGTTCTGGGTATATGGAAAGCCGGGGCGACATATCTGCCGCTGGCGGTTGACCTGCCCGCGGATCGTCTGGCCTTTATGGCGCGCGATGCTGGAATGGCCCAGTGGATCGCGCTGGACGCGCTTGCTGTACCGCCCACCTTGGCCGCTGACCTGCCATCCCCGCTGCGTCCGGAAGAGATGGAAGGTGAATTCCGCCGCGCCCACGGCCATCGTCCGCCGCCATCCGCGGACGCGGGAGCCGCCGCTTACATCATCTACACTTCGGGTTCTACCGGACAGCCGAAGGGTACCGTGATCGGCCATGACGCCTACGTCAACTCGGTGTTGGGCGTTGGCGAAGCCTATGGCCTGATCCAAGACGACCGCACCCTGATGTTCGCATCGCCCTCTTTCGACGTTTCGCTGTCGGATATTGGCCTGCCGCTGGCCTTCGGCGCGGCGCTTTGCCCGGTCCCGTACGACGTGCTCAGTTCGGTAAGCCGTTTCCGGAGGTTCCTAACCCGAATGGGCGTTACGGTAGCCGATATCACGCCCACGTATCTGCGGCTTTTCGAAGGCGCCAAACTGCCATCGCTGCGAATCCTGGTGACCGGGGGAGAGGCGCCGTTTCCCGCCGATGTTGAGGCCTATGCCGACCGCGTAGTGGAAAGTGGCACGGGCGTCCCGCCCGTGTACGATCACGGCCAAGATGGCCGTACCACACCAGCTTGCCCTGCCACGCCAGCTTGCCGTGCCACACCAAATGACACCTCTACCGCCGGTCGTCTTGGCTACTTCAACGCCTATGGTCCCACCGAAAACGCCATTACCAGCACCCTGGCAAGGCTGCGACCCGGCCACCAAGGCATCCCCTCCGGCGGCCGCCCTCTGCCCAATACCAGCGTCCAGGTTTGCGACCCGGAAGGGAACGCCGTCCCTCCCGGCGTGATCGGCGAACTATGGCTGGGCGGGGCTGGCCTGGCCCGCAGCTACGTGGGGCGGCCGGACCTGACCGCCGCGGCTTTCGTGGAAACCCCTCACGGACGGCGCTACCGCACGGGCGATCTGGGCCGCTGGCACGCCACGGGCGACATCGAAATCCTCGGCCGGATCGACGACCAGGTGAAGCTGAACGGCATTCGCGTCGAGTTGGGGGAAATCGAACACGCCCTCGCGAGCCACCCCGATGTTGCGCAGGCCGTGGCTCTGCTGGATGGCGATGCTGGCGGTCAGCGCAGTCTGTGGGCCTTCGTGCGTCCTCTGCCGGGAAAACTCGCCCGAGCGGAGGGTGCCGGGCTAAAGCCCGGCGCTACGGTGGAGGATGGTGCCGGGCTAAAGCCCGGCGCTACGGCGGAGGATGGGTGGCGCGAGTATCTGGCGGACCGCTTGCCCGCGTATATGATCCCGTCCGCCGTGATCGCCATTCCCGAAATCCCCCTGACCCATTCGGGCAAGGTGGACAAGGCTACCCTGAAGGCGTTACTAGCGGGACGCTCCGCATCCGGTGACGAGTCCGAGCCACAAAGTGGCCTGGAAGCGGAGATCTCTCGATTGTGGAGCGAGCTGCTGGGCCATAATTCGATTCACCGCGATGACAACTTCTTCTCGCTCGGCGGTCATAGCCTGCTGGCCATTGCCGTGGCGCATCGCCTCGAGCAGACGCTCGGCCGTCCCGTGCCCGCCCGGGAGCTTTTCGCGGAACCCACCTTGCGCGGCTTCGCTCGCCGGGTAAGCCAGTTGAGCGAACCGGCCCCCCAGGAAGGGGTTTTGTCGGATCGGGCGACGGAGGGTCAGCGCGAATTCTGGGTTGCCGAACACGCCGGCCTCGACACGCGAAGCTTCAACATTCCCCTGATCCTGACCGCTCGCGGCAATGCCCCACCCCTCGAGCAATGGCGTTCCGCCTGGGCGGCGCTGGTGGCACGGCACGATGCCCTGCGCACCAGCTTCCACGAGGATGGCGACGGCGTACTGCGCCGGTCCGCTCTCCCGCTTGTCGCCCCCCATTTGGACGTTGTGACTCTGCCCGACATGCCCGCCGCCCTGGCCTATATCCGGGAGCGCCAGACGGACGCCTTCGCCATGGAGAGTCCTCCCCTATGGCGCGCGGGACTGGCGCACGTGGCCGCCACAGACCAGACCGTCTTCTGGCTCGCCCTGCACCATTCCGTGGCGGATGGCGTTTCGATCGGCGTCCTGGCGGAGGAGCTTTCCACTCTCCTCGAAGGCGGAATTCTGTCCCCGGTCGCCGGTCATTTCGAACAGTCGGCCGGCCAGGAAGAGGTCTATCTGGCCAGCCCCGCCTGCCGGGAGGACGCGGTGTATTGGGGGACGATGCTGGGCAGCCTTGCCAGCGCCTCAGCCGAGACACCCCAGCCTTTCGACGAATGGCCGCTCGATTTTCCGCGTGCCCTGGGACGCACGGCGCGCAATGCCAAGGGATCGCACTGCTTCCGTGTCCGCCTGGATGCAGGGGTCGCCGCCGGCCTTCGCGATCTCGCGCAAAAGCATGGGGCCAGCCTGCATTCCCTGATGCTGACAATCATGGCCCAGGAAGTGCGAAGGCGGACCGGCCGTTCTGAATTCCTGCTCGGCACCGCGGCTTCGACCCGCGACTCAGTCCGCGAGGCACGAGTCGTCGGCTACTACGTCAACTTGCTGCCCGTGCCGTGCCGGGTACGCCGGGGCGAGCCCGTCGAACAGGCATTGCGGACGATGCAGCATCATCTGGCGGAGGGATTGCAACATGCGCGCTACCCGTTCGCCCGCATGTATTCGGACTTCCGCCAAGCCAACGCGGTGGCGCAGCATCCGGCGCGTTATCCCCTGTTCGATATGGCCGTCACGGAGAATCCGGGCGCGCCGGGTACGAACTTCAGCGGCATCGGCCATGGGACCGGCTACGAGCTTCGCCTGAATGCGCCCCCACAGGATATGGTCCTGGTGCATGAAGGGCAGGCGGACGGCAGCCTTATCCTGCAGTGGTACGCGAGCGCCGCCATCTATGAAAAGGAAACGGCCGAGGCCTGGATCGATTCCCTGGCCGGATGGTCGCGCTTCCTTGCCTTTGGCGACCGGCTCCCGAACTCCCCCTTGCCCGATTTGCTTCCGGAGGAGGAGAGGTTGCTCTCCGGCTGGGAGCACGGCCCCACCCTGCCCCACCCTGCGCCCAGTTTCCCCGCGCGGTTCGAGCACTGGGCCCGCCATCAACCGGATCGCCCCGCCCTGGTCACCGAACAAGGAACGGAAAGCTATGCGGAGTTGGACGCGAAATCCAACGCCCTGGCCCATGCACTGATTGCCCGGGGAGTGGCGCGGCAAGAGGTGGCCGGGGTGCTCACCGGCCGCTCCATCACTCTGCCGGAGACCGTGCTCGCCATCTGGAAGGCTGGCGCCTGTTACCTTCCCCTGGACAAGGACATGCCCGCCGACCGCCTGGCATTTATCGCTCGCGATGCCGGAATCCGGATTCTGGTGGTCCTCGACGGGCTTGAACCGCCTGCATCTCTGGCCGCGCTGGGCTGCCAGGTTTTCCGACCGGAAAGCCTGCCGGAAGCATACCTCTCGAGCCACCGCCAGCCGGTTGAAATTGGGGGAGATGGCGTCAGGGGTTCGGAGCTTGCGTACATTATCTATACCTCCGGGTCCACGGGAGAACCCAAGGGGGTGATGCTGCGCCACCAAGGATTGAACAATCTTGCGCTGGGGATCGCCGCCGCCCTGGACATGCGGTCCAATGACAGGGCTTCGATCATGGCGTCGCCTGCCTTCGACGCCTGGATTTCCGAGTTGGTCATGGCGTGGGCGGTGGGAGGGGCGGTGGTTCCCGTCCTGCGGGGCGAAATGGACGACATTTTGGGACTGCGGTCGAAGTTCGTCCGGCTGGGGGTCACCGTCACCACCATGCCGCCCTCCTATCTCCGGCTCTTTGGACAGGCGGACTTTCCCAGCCTGCGTATCCTGCTGACCGCAGGCGAGCCGCCGAACCGCGCCGACGCCCTGCACTATGCGTCGCGCCTTCGCTACATGAACGGCTATGGCCCGACCGAGAATACCGTCGCCGCGAGTTATGGGCAGGTGACCGCCCAAGCGCAACGACTGGGGGCGGGTAAGCCGTTGGCCAACACGTCGGTCCACATTCGCGGCAGTGAGGGACAAAGTGTCCCACCTGGCGCCGTGGGCATGGTCTGGCTGGGCGGAATGCAGCTCGCCGCGGGATATCTCAACCGGCCCGATCTCACGGCCGCGAGCTTCCTCGAAACCCCGGCCGGGCGGCTCTATTGCACTGGCGACTTGGGCCGTTGGACCCACACCGGCGAACTGGAGATCCTGGGCCGGTCCGACGGGCAAGTGAAGCTGCGCGGACAGCGGGTCGAGTTGGGTGAAATTGAGCATCGGCTCGAGGCGTATCCGGGCGTGCGGCAGGCGGTGGCCGTAGTGGATACCAAACCCGGCGGCGAACAGACTTTATGGGCTTTCGTCTGCCTTCATCCCGGCACGACCGAACCTACCCAGACGGTCTGGCAGGACTTTCTGTCCGCTACGCTGCCCTCCTACATGCTGCCAATTGCGGTTATTCGCGTTTTATCCATGATGGTCACCACTGCCGGCAAAGTGGACCGGGCGGCACTTCTGCGCGCGGCTTCCGAGTGGGGTGGACTCGAAACGGACAGCGGCGACCGTCACGGCACACCACCGCGCGAAGGGTTGGAACAGAGCATCGGGCAAGTCTGGGCGGAGCACCTGGGCTGCCGCGTCATCGGCCGCGAGGACAATTTCTTCGACCTCGGGGGCAACAGCCTGCGGGCCATCGCCGTAGTCAATCACCTTCGACGCACGCTGCACTGCACCGTCAACGACCTCTACGAACACCCCCGCCTGGGGGATTTCGCGGGCGTCTGCCGCGAGCGGCCCGAGCATCTGCGCGCGCTGATCCAATCCGCCCGCTCGCACTGGGATGGCTACCGGCAAGGACTTGCCGCCTATGACGCGGAGCGCGACGCGGCCCTCGCCACCGCGTATCGCAGCTATGAGACGCGGAACCAATCCTATCGGCGGGCTGACGTCGGGAAGCGCCGGGACTATGGGAACGTCCTGCTGACCGGCGCAACCGGCTATCTCGGGAGCTACGTCCTACGCGAATTGCTGGTCCGGCGGGACTGCCAAGTCAGTGTCCTGATCCGCAGCGGCGACGACCGCGCGGCACGCATGCGCTTGGGAGAGATTCTGTGCCATTACTTCGGCCCGGAGCACGGGGCCGCGTTGCGTGACAATCCCAGGCTTAACGTGCTAGCTGGCGATTTGCGCCGCGATGATCTAGGACTATCGTCCCGGACCCACGACCGCCTGGCAAACAGCTCGCAAGCGATTTTCCACTGCGCCGCGAATGTAAAGCACTTCGGCCATTATTGGGAATTCCACGCCGACAACGTGGCCGCGACCGGCCGGTTGCTGAGACTGGCCGCAAGCCGCGCCTCAAATCCGGCGGATTTCCACCTGGTGTCCACGCTATCGGTTTGCGGGAGAGCCCCGGAAGACGGCTTTCGCTTGTTCACGGAATATGACGCCGCGCCCCAGGTATTGGACGACAACTACTACATCCGCAGCAAGCAGGAGGCCGAACGACTGGTGGTGTCGGCCCGCAGGGATCTGGCCAATGCCTGCATTCATCGCGTCGGCAATTTAGTGTTTGCGGCCGAGGGCGGACCGCTGCAATTAAATCTAAGGGAAAACGCTTTTTTCCGCCAGATCGCCGCCTTCCTGAGCTTGGGAGTGGTGCCCGACGATTCCCATGTATGGCTCTGCCATGTGGATCTGGTCGCGCGCGGACTGGTGCTGCTGGCCGGCGCGGCTGGCCTTGAGAATGAAACCCACCATGTGGAGAATGCCCGACGGGATACGGTGGCCGATTTCGTCACGGTGGCGGAATCCGTGCGCGCCTGCGGTTTCGACGCCTTCTTGGAGCGCCTGGAAGGGGCCGTCGACACGCCCGAAATAAACACAGCGCTAACCGAGAGCCTGGAAAACTTCGGACTGTACCGAGGCCTGTCGCCGCAAGCGCGCGCGCGCCGTCTGGAGATCGTCTCTGGGCGAACCCAGATTCTATTGGCCCGGCTGGGGCTGGTCTGGCCGCCCCTTCCGGCCGCAGGCCAGACGGAAATGCTGCGCCAGGCGGCGCGACTGTTTTCCCAGCCGTCGTTGGTGAAATCGAGCGCTGCCTAGGAGGCGTCACGTTGACATACGCCTCGGGAGCGAGCCGTGGTCCAGAACTTGATCGAATAGGCATAAATCGCTTGTTTGCCTGAATGGCACGAATCCCAAAATAAGGAGTCTCATTTATGGATACCCCCACGTCTTTAAGCGCCGTCGTCGACCCTGTAATATCGCTAGTCCCCACCGCGGAGCTCCGTGACACACTGCGCGGGGCGTTCACCCAAGAACAGGCTGCGGTGCAAAACATCGAAGAGTTCTTCCGGGTGCTTCCCTCATCGGCATGGTCTAAGGAATTGCTTAACACCTTCGCGGGTTCTTGGAAGGCAACTCACCTGAAGATGCTGGCGATTTATGGGCTTTCCTGCCGCCTACAAAGAAATGCGGACACCGCGGGAGATCTCGACCGCTCCAACCTGTATCTTGCCGCAGCGAGGAATGCCTCGACCAGCTACGAGGATCTCGGCCTGGATTTCGATGGCCACACGCATGCGGAACTGTACGACGATTTTGCCGAAGCTCTGACGGGCGGCGACTTCTGGCAGTTGCGGAAATACCGTCTCACGGAAGCCTGTCAGTTCAGCCAATGGATTTACCGCAACATGGTAGTCGAAACCATCCCCGATGGCTTGCTGACCAATATGTTCTCGGAAATCTACAACCACGGCGAGTATTCCATAGCTTTACCAGCGGCAGACGCGTACTTCCGGCAACACACTCGCCTCACTGAGCCAGAACGCCGCAAGGCCATTACCTATATCGCTGCCCATGTGGAAGATGAGGTCGAAGCCGCGCACTTTCTTGTCGTCGTGGAGGCCCTCGATCGCTACCTGGCGGCCACCAGAACACACTTCGACCCGGAGCGAGCCGGTTCCGTGTTTCGCACCTATCTGCGAAACCTCGGGCAGGTGATGCAGAAATTGACGGAGATGATGCGGGCCGAGTCCGTCGGTCGGACCGGGAAGACTCTGTCGCAAGGTGGCGCTGCTTGATGTCCGGCTCACAATCCGCCGTGGCGCCTCTGGTAATTGAGGCACCCGTACGTCAATACCAGCATCACGAGGCCGCAGTGCGGGCAATGGCAGACTACCAGGCGGAGTTGTGCGAAAACGCGTTGCGGCGGCGCTCAAACGGCTTGACCGTCACCGACCAGGACCAGCCGGAAGAGGTGTTTTGCCTCTTCCCGGCTCATCCCAATCACCCGCCGCTGACGATCATCGGAGGCATGGGGCCGCTGGCCGGCGCTCTGGCTTTCCGCCAGGCTTGCGCACGTTTCCAGGATTCCCGTGCCGTGGTGCTCTATCAAGCCTGCTCCGTGCCGGACCGCTCCACGGTCATTTTAGGCGAGCGGAGCCCGGACACTCCCGTATGCCGCAGAATGGCTTTGAGGCTGGCCGACGCCGTGCGACTGGCTGCGGATATTGCCTCTCCAGCCCGCCAACCAGCCTGTTGCATCATAGCCTGCAACTCCGCCCATTACTTCTGGCGACTGACGGTGGACGACCTCCAGCAAACCGCCGCGCGGGCGCGCGGAGTGCGGATGATCTCCCTGGTGGAGTCCTCCCTGGAGGCGCTCAGATTCCAGCCCTGCAGAAGGGCGCTGCTGCTGGCAACCGAGGGCGCGCGGGCAGGCAAGGTGTTTTCGGCGCCTTGCCGTGACGCCGGCATCACCTTCGACGAACCGTCGGACGCGCTGAGCCGTCTTTTGATAAGGGCCATATTTGAAGGCATAAAGTCGCTGGACGAACGCCGGGCAGTGGAACTCGGCAACGAATTCTTCGAGAGCATCCTGCAATCCGGTCGAGACTATGATTGCGTCCTGGCCGGTTGCACGGAACTCCCACTCACCATCGATCTCCTCCGTCGCCGCGGCAGCTCCGCGGTTGCCGCCTTCCTTTCCCGCGTGAAGGTCGTCGACCCCCTGGAGGAAGCCCTCGGCCATGCCTGACCTCCTGCATTCTTCCGCGTTGTCAATCTCCGTGGAGCCGACCGCCGCCACGAGCCGCTTCGTCCCTTTCCCAAGGGAAGACGTGGAGCAATCCATCCCGGAGCGGTTCGAGCGGCAGGCACACCTGTATCCGGAGCGGATCGCCGCCGCGGACGCCGAGGCTACTCTCACCTACCGCGACTTGAACGCACTGGCCAACCGCATCGCGCGCGCCGTCCTAGCCGCGCACGGAGCGGGTCCAGCGCCGGTGGCGCTGCTCGTCGGAAATGGCGTCCCGGTTGTAGCCGCCATGCTGGGAGTGCTGAAGGCGGGGAAGTTCTATGTCCCCCTGGATGCGTCGCAGCCTAAGGCGAGGACGGCGGCCATTCTCGCGGAATGCCGGCCGGCGCTGCTAATTGCGGATAGCGAACGGATGGAGCAAGCTGCGGCGCTGGGTGCCGCAGTCAGTCCCTCGGGAGTGCCGCTGCTAAACCTGGACACCTTGGAGCCAGGCCTTTCCGAAGAGAATCCGGGCATGGCAATCACCGGCGCCGACCTGGCGTACGTGCTCTACACCTCAGGCTCCACCGGAAAACCCAAGGGAGTGATGCAAGACCATCGCTACGTGCTCCATCTGACCATGGTTTACACCAACGGCGGACGGATATCGGCCGCAGACCGCTTGGCTATGCTCTACTCCCCAAGCTTTGCCGGCGCTGTGCGGGATATCTATTGCGCCCTGCTCAATGGAGCGGCGCTCTTTAGCTTCGACGTGAAGCGCCAAGGCCTCACAGGCTTGGCAGACTGGCTGCGCCATAACCGGATCACGGTATTCTTTGCGGTGGCCACCATGTTCCGCCACTTTTGCCGCTTGCTCACTCCGCTGGATCGGTTCCCGACGGTGCGTCTGATCATGTTGGGCAGCGAAACTGTCTATGCCGGTGAAGTGTATCTGTACCAGCGCCATTTTTCCGAAGATTGCCGCATGATCGTGAACCTCGGCGGGTCGGAGATCAGTCCCATCTGCCAGTTCCCGGTTGATGCCGGCACGCGGATTGAGGGAAGCACCGTGCCGGCGGGGTACGCCGCAGAAGACGTCGAGTTGCTGCTGTGGGATACCGAGGGGAAGCCGGTGGCCACGGGCGATGCCGGCGAAATCGTGGTGCGGAGCCGCTATCTTTCCCGCGGCTATTGGGGCCGTCCCGAGTTGACGGAGGCGGCCTTTCTGCCTGACCCGGAGGGCGGTGACCGGCGTCTATTCCGCACCGGCGATCTGGGCCGTTTGCTGCCCGACGGCTGTCTGTTGCACCTGGGACGGTGCGATTTCCAAGTCAAGATCAGGGGTTACCGCGTGGAGACCGCCGAAGTGGAGGCATTCTTTACCGCCACCGGATTGGTGCGCGACGCGGCCGTGACTGCCTGGCTCGATGCGACAGGCGAACAAAACCTGGCCGCCTGGTTGGTTCCCTTGCGTCCCGATGCGCCACCCTCCATTAACGAACTGCGCGCCCGCATTGCCGCGGCCCTACCCGACTACATGGTACCCGCGAACTTCGTCCTCATGGACTCCCTCCCAGTAACGGAGAGCGGCAAGCTCGACCGGCGCGCGCTGCCCGACCCGCGCCTCGCCGGGCAGCGGCCGGACACGACTTACGTGGCGCCGCGCACCGCTGTCGAACGGCGCCTCAAGGAAATCTGGTCGGAGCTTCTCGGCAGGGAACGGATCGGCATTCAGGAGAACTTCTTCGACCTGGGTGGTCATTCCTTGCTGGCCCTGCAAGTTGTGACCCGCATTGCCGCGGCCTTTCGCGTGATGCTGCCGCCCCACTGCCTATTCGAGTGTTCCACGCTCGCAAAACTGGCGGAGGCGGTGGAACGCGCACGCAGTATCGAACCGGACGAGGTGATTCGGTCGGAGCCCCGGGGCACGGACACACCGCTGTCGCTCGCGCAGCAGAGGCTGTGGGTCCTCGCCGGGCTCGAAGGGCCAAGTGAGACCTTTAACATTGTGCGGGCGTTTCGGCTGGAAGGCTCTCTACATGCGGCGGCGCTGGAAAGGGCGCTTGCGGCGATCGGCCGCCGACACGACAACTTGCGCGCATCGTTTCGGATTTTGGGCGGAGGTCCTGTGCAGGTGATTGCGCCTGAATCTGCAAGCGTGCTCTCTTTCGTTGACCTGCGGCATGTGCCGGAGAGCCGGCGCAAAGTGGCGCTCGATGCCAGCCTCCGCGTGGCCAGCAGCCGGTGCTTCGACCTTGCGAGCGGCCCCTTGTGGAGTGTGCAGGCGATCCGACTTGCCGGGAACCAACACGTTCTGCACCTGGCGATGCATCACATCATCGGCGACGACTGGTCGGTCCAGGTACTGCTGCGGGAACTCTCAATCATCTACAGTCGGTGTCTCACGGGAGGGGAGGAGCTACTCCCGGAACTTCCGGTGCAATACGCGGACTACGCCCTTTGGCAAAGGCGTTGGCTGGTTGGGGAACGGCTGGCGAAGCAACTCGAATACTGGCAAGGTCACCTGCGGGGTGCGCCGCCCCTTGTGGAGCTGCCGCTCGACCGCCCGCGCCGGGCCGGCGGAGAATTCCATGCGGGCATGGTCCGGCTGCACCTTGACCGTGAGCTCAGCACGCGGTTGCAGCGCCTTAGCCGGGAATCGGAAACGACCCTCTTCGTGACCCTGCTGGCGGCGTACGCGGTTCTGTTGTCGCGCTACCGCAACCCGGAAGACGTCGTGATCGGGACCGGCCTGGCCAACCGATATCCGGTGGAGACTGAGGCGCTCATCGGCTTCTTCGTAAACACGCTCGCGCTTCGGGTGCAGTGGCAGGAGGGGGCGACATTCCGCGAGATTCAGGCCTGCGCTCACCGCGCCGCGGTGAATGGATACGCGCACCCGGACGTCCCCTTCGACCTGATTGTGGAGGCCCTGCAGCCCGACCGGAGCGCCCTTCACAGCCCAGTTTTCCAAACGCTGTTCGTGCTGCAGAACGTACCGAAGCAGGAGCTCGTTTTACCCGGGCTAGCGACCACTCCCATGGATCTGGAACGGTCCTCGGCCGGGGCGACCTTCGACCTGACGCTCACGTTGAAGGAGACCGCCGGAGAGTTGTGCGGAGCCTTGGAATTCAACGCCGCTTTGTTCGACACCGCCACCATCGAGCGCATGGCGGCGCATTTCCAAACCCTGCTGGCGGGAATCGTTCAAAATCCCGACGTAGCAGCGGCGCACTTGCCGCTAGCGACCACGGAAGATCTTACCCAGATGCGCCATCAATGAGCTCTTGAGCCAGAGGAGTAGGACCGGAACGTCGACAAAAGAATCGCTATGGAAGATCAGGTGCGCAGTAGCCTGAGCGCGGAAAATACTCAAACCATCTCGGACCACGGTGAGGGGACATCGACCCTCGCCGCCCCCACTCACGAAAACGGTGGCCAGCCGACTCTTCTCTTTCGAAGCATGGAGCCCGCGCCATGATCAACTGGAAGAGGTTCGGCATCGTGAGTTTCCTGCAAAGTGAGACCCACGCGCTGAACCGGAAACTGCTGATACTCACCGCGGCCTCCGGCATCGCCAACGCGATGAATCTGGCGGTGATCAATGCCGCGGTGGATGCCCTGCGTGGAGGTGGCCCGTCCTGGAAGCATTTTGCGTGGTTCGGGTTGTCTATCGCGCTTTTCGTCTATTCCCTGCGCTACATCCTCTATGAATCCACCCGCATCTCCGAGGCCGCCATTTGCAGTGTGCGGCTGCGCTTGGCCGACAAGATCCGCCGCTCCGACCTGCAGACTCTGGAAGCCATCGGAGAGGCCGACATCCATGCCCGCATCAGCCGGGACACTACCGCCATCGCCCAGGCGGCTCGGCCGCTGTTCGCCGCCGCACAAGGCGTCGTAATGATTGTGTTCACCATGGGCTATATCGCCTTGGTGTCTCCCGTCGCGATGCTGCTTTGCCTCATTCTCATCGCCTGCGGCGCCGGCAAATACTTCAAGGACCGCGCGGCCTATGACAAGGGATTAAAGGACGCGTCGAAGCAGGAAGACGATCTTTTTCAGGATCTCAACGGATTATTGAAGGGCTTCAAGGAAATCCGCATCAACAAGCTGAAAAGCGACGATGTGTTTCAGGAGTACCGGTCCACGGCCACGCGCGTGCAAAATGTGCGTAGCCGCGTTAACATTCTGTTTTCGAACAATATCATTTTTATCGAGATGTTTTTCGTGCTCCTGCTGGGGGCTGCCGCGTTTGTTCTTCCCGTCCTCGCTACCTCCTTTTCGAGCTCCGCTACCAAGATCGTGGCCGCCATCCTGTTCTTTTTCGGACCTCTGACTAACGTGGTCTCGCTGGTCCCCCTGCTTTCAGAGGTCAATGTGATGGTTGACAACCTGCGGCGTTTGGAAGCGACCTTGGACAAAGGCCTGGCGAATTCCGCGGGATACGAAGCTGCACCACTGGCCGACTTGAGTTCCTTCGGCACGATCCGGTTAGCGGGCGTATGCTTCACCTATAGGGATCCCGATGGAAACCCCACTTTCCAGGTCGGACCCATCGACGGTGAGGTCCGCCGCGGCGAAGTGTTGTTCCTGATCGGCGGTAACGGTAGCGGCAAGACGACCTTGCTCAAACTGTTCACTGCTTTGTACTGGCCGTCGCAGGGGGCTATCCACGTCGACGATGTGGAGATCGGGCCGGCCAACATTCAGTCCTACCGCAATCTCTTTTCGGCCATCTTTTCGGACTTCCATTTGTTCGAGAAGCTGCACGGGTTGAGCGCCGCCGAGCCGGAGCGCGTGAACGCCTTATTGCGGTTGATGGAGATATCCGACAAGACCGCTTTTAAAGAAGGGCGTTTTACTAACATCCACCTTTCCACAGGTCAGCGCAAACGCCTGGCCTTGGTGGTCGCCTACCTGGAGGACAAGCCCGTCTACGTTTTCGACGAAGTAGCGGCCGACCAGGACCCGCAGTTTCGCCGCTATTTCTATGAAACGCTGCTACCCGAGTTGAAGAGCGCCGGCAAGACGGTTGTAGTCGTGTCGCACGATGACCGTTATTTCCACGCCGGGGACCGGGTGCTGCAAATGGATTACGGCAAGTTGGCCACCTTGCCCCCCGTGCGAAAGAAAGCCCCCTCGCGCACCCGTAAGTAATTGACGTCCGACCGCAACGGTCCGAGGTGCGTGGGTGCGAAAAAAGAGACGCAATGAAAACAGGAACGCCGGCGCGGTCTTGGTCTGCAGACACGAAGGCCAAGATATGGCTGGCGACGGGAGTTGCGGGACTCGTCCTGGCTGCCGGCATCGTTGCCATCCACGCCGGAGGCGGCAAGCCCGTGGTGTTCGTCGAAACTGCGGAGCGCCGGGATGTGCCGATTGTGGTAGAGCTGGCAGCCCAGACGGAGGCAGCCGCCACCGTGGAAGTCCGTGCCAATGTCGAGGGCCGGCTGATCGAGATGTCTTTTCACGAAGGGAACTTAGTCAAAAAGGGGCAGGTCCTGTTCCGCATCGATCCGCGGCGCTGTGCGGCCGCGTTACAGTTAGCCAAAGCCGCCGTGGAAAAAGCGGAGGGAGATCTGGAAATGGCACGGGACCAGCAACATCTCGTGAATGCCCAATCCGCGCTGCGCGAGGCAGAAGCGAATCTGCTGAGGGCCAACCAGGACGCGGCAAGAATGAAGCCCCTGGCCGCGCGCAGGGCAGTGCCGGCGCGCGACCTGGACGCAGCCATCGCGGCTCAGTCCTCGGCTTTGGCGGCGGTGGAGGACGCGCGCGCGACGGTACGAACCACCACGGTCGGCGACCGCGTCGGCCTCCGGCAGGCTCAGGCCAGTCTGTCCGCGGCCGTAGCGGCGCGGCAAAATGCCGAGCTGGATTTGGAAGAAACCACCATTCGTGCTCCCATCGAGGGTCTTATCGGCCGAACGGAAGTTTCGGTGGGCAACTATGTGGGGCCCCGGGAACAGGCTCGGCTCGCAACCATTTCCCCGCTGGATCCGATCAATATTGGTTTCAGCATTCCTGAACCGCTTTACATCCTGACTTATTCCAAGGGGATTGACCGCGCGGCGATGGCGCACCTCGAATTCATCCTTGCCGACAACAGCACTTATCCTCTCCGGGGCCGGTATACAAACATAGGACGTGCCATGGATGCCAAGACCGGAACCATTCAGATCGAGGCGCAATTTCCAAATCCCACAGGCATGCTGGTGCCCGGGATGTCTGGCCGCATACGCATGCCGATTGAAACCCGGAAGGACGCCGTGTTGGTTTCAGAAACGGCGGTGCTTGATATTCATGGCTCGAAGTCCGTGGACATCGTTACTCCCGAGAATAAGGTAGCTCTTCGTAACGTCGAGACGGAGGGAAGCTATCTGGGAAAGAGCATCATCACCAAGGGGCTAGACGGCGGGGAAACCGTAATCGTCGAAGGAATGACGAATGTACGGCCTGGACAGCCGGTGTCCCTTAAGGCGGCTCAACCCGGGCGGGATAAGTAACCATAATGCTCGCCTTTTCGCTCATCAACCGGTTCTGGCGATCGTGCTTAAGCGGGCCATCCTGTAGCAGCAAGGCGGTTAATGCAGCGCTCGGCTTGCAGTTTTTCGCAGTGCTGCTGCTGGGCGGCTGCGCCGTCGCTCCCTACCGCAGACCGGACGTGCCGATTCCCCCCGGCTATCGCGGCGACACCCAGGCGCCCGCCACCCATGCCGGCAGTTTCGGCGAACTCCGATGGCAAGATCTGATCCGCGACGCAGAGCTTGCGAAGCTGATCCAGGAGGCGCGGTCCGATAACTTCGACGTGCAGATTGCGGCCGCGCGCGTGCTTCAGGCGCGCGCTCAACTTACTGTCGCACGAGCGGCCCAATTCCCTTTAGTTAGCGCCCAGGGCAGCTATGATGGGTCCCGGCTCTTAGCCCTCGACAGCGGCGAAACCGCTCTTTCCGTGAACGCGGGTTGGGAAGTCGATCTGTGGGGACAAATCCGCAATGCGACTGCGGCGGCGCGGGCCGGGTTGCTTGCCAGCGAGCAAGCGCGGCGGGTCGTTGTGCAAACACTCGTCGGCAATGTGGCGAGCGATTACTTCCTTTTGCAGGACCTGGATCTGGAACTCGAGATCACTCGCCAGGCTCTTCAGCTTCGCGAGGACTCCCGCGCGCTGGTTCAGCTCCGCGTGGAAAATGGCTACTCCTCGGAGCTGGATCTCCGCCAGGCCGAAGTGCTCGTGGAAAGCGCCCACACGGCCCTCACTGGCTTGGAGCTACAGCTCGAACAGACCGAGAACCAACTCGACATCCTGCTCGGTCGAAATCCCGGGCCGATCGTCCGCGGCCATCCGTTAACCGACCAGGCGCTGGCCCCCAGCCTCCCTGCCAGATTGCCATCGGCGCTGCTCGAGCGCCGGCCCGACATTCTGGAGGCAGAGCAGCAACTCATTGCCAATCACGCCCTCGTGGCCGTGGCCAAAGCGGCATACTTCCCCACGCTGGCGCTTACGTCGGCTGCCGGGTTTGAGAGTTCCGCCCTGCACAACCTTTTCAGTGGCCTCAGCGGGACATGGCTCATTAATCCTTCCGTAAGTTTGCCGATCTTCAACGCCGGCAGCATTCGCGCAGGCGTACTAAGTGCCGAGGCGCAGCAGCAGCAGGCATTACTCCTCTATCGACAGACGGTGCAGCAGGCATTCCAGGAAGTGGCCGACTCGCTGGTTGAGAGTCGAAAACTCTCAGAGCTGCGGGTCCAGCAACAGGGGCTCGTCGTGAGTCTTCAACAAGCGGTGGAACTCGCCGATCTCCGCTACCGGGGCGGCGTCGCCACTTATCTTGATTACCTGGATTCCGAGCGCCAATTGCTCGACGCTCAAGTGCTGCTCGTACAAATCCGCCGCGAAGAGCTGACCAACTTTGTTACGCTGTACATCTCTCTCGGCGGCGGCTGGCGGTAGCCGTGCTGCCTTAGACGATCAACCATGGATCTTCTCGGCGAATCCGACGTTCACGTCTGGTATCGCATCACCACATTATTGGGCAATGCGGCGGTGCAGTTGGCTGACCGCCATTTGTCGGGCGAAGAAAGATCTCGCCGCGATCGACTTCATTTCGAGGCCGACCGTCGCGATTTCACAATTGCTCACGACCTTCTGCGGCGGGCACTCTCCAAGTACAAAGAAATTCCCCCCGCCGATTGGCGATTTGCCACGAACGATTACGGCAAGCCGTTGATCGCTGGCTTCGATCCTCAAATGGGGGCGCTGTCGTTCAGCCTCTCTCATACTCGAGGATGCGTTGCATGCGCCATCGCGCCGAACGCGCCGGTCGGTGTAGATGTTGAACAGACCGATCGGCTACTGTGTGGCAATGAGCTTGCCGATCGCTTTTTCTCCGAAGACGAGGCGGCTTGGTTGCGCCAGTGTTCAGTTGAGATCTACGGCACGCGCTTCGCTGAACTGTGGACCTTAAAGGAGGCTTACTTGAAGGCCCTCGGCGTCGGCCTCTCCGGGCCCCTGGACTCGATATCGTTTCGTTTCGATGAGCACGGGCGAATCGACTTTATGGGACCGTCGATGGTTCAGCCTCGCGAATGGCATTTCGCCCTCTTCGAGCCTTCTCATAGTGTCCGGCTTGGCGTCGTGGTCCGCAGCGTCGATCGGCCTCACTTTTCCATTCGCCAAGATGGCGACGAGGGACGGCCGCTCGCTCCTGTTCGGGTATCGGCGTAGCGGAGACGTTTGTACAGCAGGGATCGGACGGCGGCCTGCGCATCCGTTCACACCAGAAAAGCGATCTGTTAACTAGTGTCCTAATTTGGATGTAGCGCCGCCCTTTAGGGCGGCACGTGGAGTTTCTACATTTCAAAACACCCCCAAGGAAAAACTCCCAGCCCTCGCCCCCTTGGGGGAGAGGGTGGACCGCAACCCGCGCTTTCACCAGCGGGGGCGGGTCGGGTGAGGGGGTCCAATTCCGAGCGTGCTCAACCCAAACCCTCCGGTAGCAACCAGCAGACTCCCCACTGCTTGAACCAGCGACTGCGCCCCCGAAGAACCAGGGCGCCGGGAAGCTGCTGCCCTTTTTGTTGTCGTAGGACGAAGCTCGGTGTTCTCTCCATCGACCTGCCGTGGACGCGAGGGTGCGTGGCGTGATGATCGGCATGCGGAGTATTCACAGCTCGGACCCCCTCACCCGGCGGTCCCCGGCTGATGACAACGCCGGATGCCCGCCACCCTCTCCCCCAAGGGGGGCGAGGGCTGAGAACTCATACTAAACTTGATCTCCCTTTACAACATTTGCGGTCGTCGCAAATGTAGAAACTCCAGGAAAAGGCTCCGCCTTTTCGGCCCATCGCAAGCTCTTTCTCCTTATTCGCGCTGCCGAAAGGCGCAGCTTTTCGGCAGCGCGAATGAGGTTTGCGGGCGACCTATTGCCACGAAAAGGCGCAGCCTTTTCGCAGAGCAAGCGGCGAAGCCGCAGGTCAATGCCCGGTGCGAACGGCCTTTTTGGGACAAGACTGAATCGATGTAGTCCCGGGTGTGCCGCGGCCTGTTCTGTAGGTCCGCGGCTCGTCCCCCGATGAAGCCGCGGACCTAGAGAATGGGTTCGCGCCACGACTTTTCATTGCCCACCTGGACGGGCCGCGGACCTACAAAACAGGTCCGCGCTACAACTGCCTTTCGTTGCCCGCGGCGCGATTTACCTATTCAGCAATTAGCCAATGCCCTATCGTGCATTTTTAGAATAGCCTTGGGAGTCCTGGACGTGTGTCACGGTTCAATCCTTGATGTGCAAAAAAATTGTCACCGTCCAAGCGGCCTTTGGGGGTGGGGCTCGTGCTGCCCCCGGGAGTTCCTACCTGCTCGTCCCGCTTCCTGGGCTCGCTAGCAGAATCGGCGCTCGCCACTGTCCTCACAAAAATGAATGTGCGAAGCACCTTGGACTGCGTGCGGCTCGACGCCGCCTTTACATTGCTCATAGGACGAAGAGAAAGCAGGACGAGTCAAGGTCTCACCCTGGACATCATCGCAAGGGCGGCGTCGAGCCGCACGCAGTCCAAGGTGCTTCGCACATATTCGTCGCTCAATAGATCTGCCGCATCAAATCAAACCCAATAAACAGACCGCTTGGCGTGTCCGCCGAAGGCTGACCCACAAAGGTCGCACGGGTTCCGGCACGTTGCGAAACTACGGTCCCGGGGCTATTGGAGAATCCCAGCGTGAAGGCATGGTGCAAAACTCTTTTCTGGATGCCAAAAGCATATGCCGGCCGATGAATTCCGAGTTCCGGTCCGTTAGCCAGAGTGGGAAGGACCTCGGCAACCAGGGCCACGCTGGGGCGGATATCGAGCGCGCCACCCGCGCCCAAGACGAAAGTATTGAAGCCGGGGAGATTCGGCGGAGAAGACGCCAGAGTTCCGGGCTTCTGAATCAACTCGCGATCCTGGAGCGAGAGGGTGGGCACAAGGTAAAGCTGGGCGCGCCGCTTGATGCTGCGGGACAACATCATTTCGAAATTGGTCGTGAAGTTCTTGGAAAAGTCTCCTTGCCCGTCTACGGAAGCTCGCACGGCGGCGTTCAGTGGATGCCCTTCATGTTCGTCCCAGAAGTGATACGCAACCCCCAATTCGATCGGGCGCCCAATAAGGCTTGGCGAGCGGTACGCGCTGACCGAAAGCTTATCGGTAACTCCGAATCGCAGGCCAAAGGAGGAGATGGAGAAGTCGTCGAGCCCGAACAGCGTGTCGCCGCCGCCGGTCCCACTGAAAGCGGGTGTGTAGGGGAAGCGATGCGTGAAATTAAGGTAGAAACCGTGGCGGTCCAGGCGGCGGCCGGTGGGCAGGCTGAAGAGGTAATCGTCGGCAGGCGTGTACAACTTCGCCATTTGCTTTGGCGCTCCCGACGGAGTTCCCACTTCCGGCTTTCTCCCCTGCCCGAGCGACCGTACAAAGGCCGCGACTGCATTGATCTCCACTTCCGACAGCTTTCCGCTCCAAGCGGGCATCGCCGTGCCAGTTTTCCCATTCCGAATGGTTTTGGTCACGCTTGCATCGGAGAGAGCCGCCTGAACCGCGGGGCTCGTAAAGTCCGGGGTCTTCATGGGACCGCCACCCTTTCCCTCCGCCCCGTGGCAGGCTGCGCATTTGTCTGCGAAGATCTGCGCCCCGGACTGAACACCCTGCGAGGCAGAGTGCGCCGATTCCAAGTGCGCTACGGTTTCGCCGGACGACGGCGACTCCTTTTCCTGTATGGTCTGCGTGCCCAAATCGACCACATAGGTTTTTCCATCCCGCTCGATCAGGACCGTCGAAGACGATCCCGGGATGAACTGAACCCCCAAGCTCTTCGCCAAGGAAACACTCCCTCCCGCTGGGCCAAGGGTTGCCGCAGAGGCTGGCGAGGAATTTGCCGCTGCCTTCAGATTTTGCGATTGAAGCGTTAGGGAGAGCAGACAGATCATCGGTACGACGACGGCAGCGGCCACGCGGAGATTTGGGACGCCGCCGCGCGCGTTTCCGGAAAGTTTCCATCGGTCCAGAGTGAAATTTTGTTTGTGCATGTTTCTTCTCCCCTTTGGGTATCAGAAAACAAGTACCACGCGCGCGCCCCCGGGTAGGTCAAGCAGGTGTAGTGAGTTTGTAAACGTTGTGTTAGGCTAAACGTGAATCCCTATGGAAAAGATCCTGATCATTGAAGACGATCGGACGTTATACCAACCCCTGACCCACGCATTTGAAGCAGAGGGATATTCGCCGGATTTCGCTGCTGACGGTGCTGCCGGACTGGAGGCGTTTCGCGCGGCTCCACCGGTGCTGGTAGTCCTTGACCTCAAGCTTCCCAAAGTCCACGGCCGGGAGGTCTGCCGCGTCATCAAGAATGAAGCGCCGAATCTTCCCATCATTATCCTGAGCGCCTCGACGGACGAGATCGACAAGGTCTTGTTGTTGGAATTGGGCGCGGATGATTACGTCACCAAACCTTACAGCCCCAAGGAGCTCATCGCCCGCGTGCATGCCGTGCTGCGCCGGGTACGAGGTCCCAAGGTCGCGGACAACTATGCCTTCGACGATGTGGCGGTCGACTTTGCCAAAATGGAATTGACCCGCAAAGGCGAATCGATAGCCCTCACTCCCCAGGAATTCAAAGTCCTGAAGTACTTTGTCGGGCATCCCGAACGTGTAATCTCCCGCGATGAGTTGTTGAACGAGGTTTGGGGGTACAACTGTTATCCCTCCACTCGCACCGTGGATAATCACATTATGAAGCTGCGGCAGAAGCTCGAAGACGATCCCTTGAACCCGGCCCATTTCAAGACTGTCCACGGAGCCGGCTATAAGTTCGTGCCTTAAGTATGGCCAAGATTCGCCTGAGAACGAAGTTCCTTCTCTCCCTCATCTTCACCACGACCGTGTTGACGTGCACGGTCCTATTCGTCGTCCAGATCTACCTGCGAAATCACGCGCGGCGCGAAATCCGCGAAGCTCTCCACAATTCCGTCGTCACCTTCCAGCAGTTCGAATCGCAACGCGAGCGCGGGCTGGCACAATCTGCCGCACTTCTGGCGGACCTGCCGAATCTCCGCGCGCTGATGACCACCCAACACGCGCCCACCATTCAAGATGCTTCCGCCGATCTCTGGCAGCTAGCCGGGAGCGACCTGTTTCTCCTCGCCGATCGCACCGGAAAAGTCATGGCCCTGCACACATCGGCGGCCGGTTACACCCAAGTTGCCGCTCATGGCGCCTTGACGCAAACGCTCCGTACGGAACAGAATCGCGACTGGTGGTACGGAGGGGGACACCTTTACGAAGTCTTTCTCCGGCCGATATATTTTGGGGCGTCCCGAGACAATGTTGTGCTGGGAGTTCTGGCACTGGGATTTGAGGTCGATAAGCAGGTGGCCGATGCCGTGGCGCGGGTCGCCTCCTGTGAGGTGGCTTTTTCCTATGGGAAGGAGAGTGTTGTCAGCACGCTGCTGCCTGCTCAGCAACAGGAACTGGCCGCCCACACGAACGTGACGACGTCCGTGGAATCGTCGCTCTCCCAAGAACTGGAGTTGGGCCGAGAACTGTTTCTCGCCACGTCCCTAAAATTGGCACCGGCGGGAAACCAGCCGGTAACGCTGACCGTGCTGAAGTCCTACGATGCCGAGACGAAATTCTTGCAAGAACTCAACCACTTGCTTCTGGGCGTCGGGCTGGTGGCGGTGCTGGCCGGAAGTTGGCTGATCTTCCTCATCTCCCATACCTTCACGCGGCCGCTCGCCAATCTCGTTTCCGGCGTGCGTGCTTTGGAAAAAGGGGACTTCGCGTTTCCCCTGCAGGTCCGCAGCCGCGATGAACTCGCCGAGCTCACCACGGCATTCGACCGCATGAGGAAAACCTTGCAAAAGAGCCAGCAGGACCTGCTTCACGCCGAGCGGTTGGCCACCATCGGCCGCATGGCGAGCAGTATTTCTCACGACCTGCGCCATCCCTTGACAACCATTCTTGCCTATGCGGAGTTCCAGTCGGAGGGCAATCTTGAGCTCAGCCAGCGAAAAGCCATGTACGACGAGATTCGGGCGTCCGTAGACAGGATGGCGGAATTGATCTCCTCACTCCTGGAGTTTTCCAAAGGACAGGAGCACCTTCAGTTCACCCACGGAGATGTGGTGGAAGCCTTGAAACGCACGATGACCGCGGTCCGGCTTCGCCCGGAATTCAAGGGCGTCCAAATCACGGTGGCGAACGAAGGGGTTACCAGCGGATGGTTTGATTTCAAGAAGCTCGACCGGGCCTTTCACAACCTTTTGCAAAACGCCTGCGAGGCTGTTCCCGCGGATTCCGGGAAAGTTCAAATCACGGCGCGGGGCGTTGACAATCGCGTCGAAATTTCCCTGACGGATAACGGCTGCGGAATTCCCGACTCTATTCGGGAAGACGTCTTTCAGCCGTTTGTGACGTACGGTAAGGAGCAAGGCACGGGGCTCGGACTGGCGGTCGTGCAGAAAATTGTCCGCGATCACGAGGGACAAATAGCAGTCGAGGCTACCGGAAAGTCCGGCACGACCTTTAAGCTGATTCTTCCTCTCAAGCGCGCCGGCCAGTCCTACGATTCCTAACCCCTCGGTACTTGCCTCCTTTCAATATCGCGCCTCTCTCTTAAATTCGAAAAATTTACAGGTTCGCAACACGGCACTGACACGCTGCTTCCAGACGCCTGTTAGCGTTAGAGGCGTGAGCAGGTTCGCGTTGTTGGGCCTGGAGATCGGCGCGGCGAGACGACCATGTCAGCGGGAATTCCGGCCATTATCGAAGCAGCATTGCAACCAAGCAGAGGTATCGTGAATGCTCAGCATACGGAAGCGACTTCTTGCGGCTGGATTTCTCCTCTTGGTCGTCATTCAATTCTCAGGGTGTACGGCACATGACAAGCCGTCAACCGTGGAGAGGGCCCTGGCCAATGCCGCGAAAGACTTGGTGATTCCGATGGAGGCTGAGAATCTTAAGAACCCTCTCACCAGCGACGAGCAAGTTGTAAGCCAGGGCCAACAGATCTACGAGCAGTCCTGCGCCATCTGCCACGGAAACGACGGCCACGGGCAGACCACCCTGGGGCAAGGTATGTACCCGCCGGCTCTGGACTTAACGTCCCCGCACGTTCAGCACTGGAACGATTCGGAGATGTACTGGATCATCCAGAATGGCGTCCGCATGACCGGAATGGCGTCTTGGAAAGGGGCGATAAATCCGACCGACACGTGGAAGTTGGTGATCTTCGTCCATCATCTTACGGACCTGGACGGCCCCGTGGCCCACTTTGCCAAGCCGCAGACTGTTCCCCAGAAGACGCCGGCGGAATTGGTTACTTACGGCAAGACGCTGTATCGCCAAGAGGGTTGTTTCACTTGCCATCAGCTTGACGGCGAAGGAACCAAGGTGGGTCCGGACTTAACCATTGAGGGAACCCGCGGCCGCTCCGAGGCTTGGTTGATCGGCCACTTCAAAAAGCCCGCGGCATACGTTCCGGGCTCGATCATGCCCTCGTTCACAAACCTCACGGACGAACAACTCAACGCACTCACCGCATTCCTTGAAAGCCAGAGGGGGAGGGCGAAATGAGTAACCACTGTGTGTGAGCAAGCGCCGATGGAAGTGAACGGCAAATATTGCCAGTCCTCCGTAAGCGGCTGACGGAGCTTCACCGCTGGCGGCATCAAACTTCTTTCCTGAGGATTCAGAGGAGAAATTTCATCCCAGTCAGTTGTAAGGGAGGCTTTCCAAAAGGTAGATGTCCTGTCCTGACGGTTTTCGAGATGCGACAGATTCCTTCGGGAGGAAATACGTTTGTTCGCTCCCGATGGGAACTGCCGAAAGTGGAGAGCCGGAACCAGACGTGGAAACTCCAAGACCGTCTGATACGAATGCACCACTCGGTTCTGCCAGTGCAGAAAGGTATTGCGGTCGCTTCCAGGGGAGTAGGGAGTTGCTCACGAGAGCGCGCAGTCGCGCATGGAGTTCTTCTCGGACCTGCCGATACTCAGGCGAATTGGCCAGGTTCACCATCTCCGTTGAGTCGATGGGCCAGTGGTAAAGCTCCTCTTTGCCCTGTGCGCTTCGGATGTACTGCCAATCCTTTGTCGTCATGCTGATCAGTGGCGAAAGCCCCGCGGATCGGAACTTGGGCATCAATTCCGAGACCACTGATTCATCCGTGTCTCCAGACCGCAATCCCGGAGTCCAGAACCTCTGCAGACTGTGGCGATAAAGAAACGGGGATCCCCCGCCAGCAAGTTCCAGGACTGTCGAAAAGATGTCTTGTGTCGCAACGTTCTGCGGAATGCGCAAGCCTTGTGGAAGATGGGGTCCAATAGCAATGAGCGGGACGTGCAATTCTTCACGATAGAGGCTCAATCCATGGCTAAGCGTGCCATGATCACCAAACGCTTCACCGTGGTCGGAAGTAATAATGACGACCGTGTTTCCCCAACCTGGATGGTGAGAAACGGAATACAAGAGTTCACCCACTGAATGATCCAGATACGCCAAACAGTTGTCGTAGGCGGCGATCAAAGCAGCCTTGTCTTGCTGCGAAATGTGGGCTGGGCCGCCGATTTCGAACTCGGTTCGAGTCTTCTCAAGGACCCTGGTGGGGGTACTGCCGAATGCGCGGGAGTAGGATTGAGGAGCAAAGTAAGGGTCATGAACGTCGTAATAGTTTATAAAGAGGAAGAACGGGCGCTGTGTATGGTGCTCAAGCCACCTGAAAACGTCTTGGTTTAATTCGCGTGCATTTCTTCGATCGAAGTAATCCGGACGCACCCAACGATAATAGAGAGGCTCAAGAAGCCTCACTCCGACGGTCAGCGCTCTTAGATTGTGCCGCACGGAAGTGCTGTCGTCGTTGTACTGGTCAAAGCCTTGGTCCATTCCCCAGCCGCCCTCGCCATACCAGAGGTTCGAAGTAAAGCCCGCGTTGGCGTAACCCCAGGACCTCAACACCTCAGCGAGCGTCCAGCGGCCACTGTCCCAAGGGTTGGTCCAATCAGCGCCGTGTTGGTGAGGCAGCAAACCCGTGAACATGGAAGCGTGGGAGGCCAGTGTCCAGGAGGACGGGGCGATGGCATTATCGAAAACCACACCTCGTCGTGCCCATTTCCCAAGGTTCGGCGTCGTCTGGCGTGCATATCCATAAAGAGAAAGGTGGTCAGCGCGGACCGTATCGAGGGTAATCAATATGATGTTGGGTTTGCTGGTACTAGATTCCGGGCCCGCAGCAGCAGCTACAGCATGGAAGGATGGCCTTAGGCAATATTTCCCCAGTCCAGCGAGCAATAGGGTAAAGATGCCACCGAGCGTAACACTGGCAACTTTGAGGCTAAGTGAACTGCCCAATCGGAAGGCGATCAACCCTCCGACAAGAACCACCGCTGCCCTGAGCAGGAGGTGAGAAGCGCTTAGGCTGCCCATCAGCGCCTTGGCGACCACTAGGCTGATACTCGAAATCGCGAGTGCCAATACCACGAGCCAATGGGTCCGGACGGCCTGAAGGACCCACCGCCCCGCACGCTGGGCGGGACCCGTCACGATGGCGAGTCCAAACCCCAGGCCCACAAGGCTCGCCACTGCGCCATCAATCAAGGGAGCCAGGAACCAAATCACATAGTTGACGCGAAGATAAGGGGGGTGGGGATAATTCCAGAGGTACGCTGCCTCAACTACGCCCCCCATCAGGCCTGCCCATGCGCCCATGCTGGCGTACAGGGCCGCACAAGACCACGACCAACGTTTGTCGCTGACCATGCATCCACCATTCATCTCTTCGTTCGAAGTTTTGTTAGTGTCTTATTGTTCACTCCCGCCTGGACTCCCCTTCCGGTACAACAGAAGGTCGTATCGCGGCCAGAATTCCCAGCAATTCAACTGGCGGTAGTTGCGTCGAAACTGCGGGTCCGAGAAAACCGCCTTGTCCATTCCGAAGGAGACATCATTGACTCCCGGGCTACAGCTTGATGTGCGGAGAACGACGAAGTCTGGGGACTGCTGCAGCACGTAGCGTGAGTCGCGTTTCTCCGACAGCGCACCGGGAAGATGCGAGATGTAAGTGTCGGTGAGACCATCGAGGTCGATAATCTTCCGATGTGACCAGAAGGCGATGGCGCCGACGTCTCCCACGGCCACGGTGGCGTTTGATGGGCTATTAGTGCTCAACCATTTTCCCAGCCCAATGTGGGCCCGCTCCATTCCTATCTCAACGGGCCGCACGTTTTGCCCGCGAAACTGCCAGAAAACTGCAAGTTGCCCTACCGCCAAAAACCCGCACGTTCCCACCAGGAGAAGGTAAGTTCGAGGTCTTGCTCCGAAAGCACCCAACCTCCGCATCAAAACCTGCTCGCTGAGGATCCAAATTAAGGGAAGAGCGGGAATCAGGAAGCGAAACTCACCCGGCGTGACTCCACCCGACCACAGCTCGAAAACCATTCGCGAAACGATGGCCAGCGCCAGAGCCGTGGTTTCGGTGGCCGGGAAGAGTAGCACCGCCAGCGCCACTAACCCACTCAGGAACCATCCCCCCGTTTGATAGCCCAGGAATTTGCCAGTCTGTGCGACGCCCTTTGCCAACAGCGCCAGAGTTCCCCCGCGCTTTGCATAGAAAGTGTTAGGGAAAAAGAAACCAAAGTAATGCCAGCGCCAAAGAAAGTAAGGTGTGTACACCAGAAGTGAAGGAAGGGTAAAGAGAACGATCATTTTCGGTTGCGTTCGAAAACTCCAGATCGCATGGGACCAGAGAAGGAAATAGACAAGGACGCCATCCGGGCGAGCGATGACGAGAAGACCAAGAAGAAGAGAGGCACTTGCCAACCATCTTGCCCGGCTTCTCGGGTCGGACGCGCGGTAGGCCTGCAAATATGCCGCCAAGCCCCAGCACAGAAGCGCCGTGAAGAGAGGTGTTTCCAGCCCCACGACGCTGGTCGTGATAAAGTGCGCGTTGCTGGCCGTAAGCAGCAAGGCCATACCGTACATCGGGGCATTTTCACGAGCCACTTGGCGGCTCAGAAAGTAGACGGCCACTAATGTTGACAGGTTGAACAACAGGCCGAATAACTTGGAGGCTGCGATGGGGTCAGCGGAAAGTTTGGCAGCGCCAGCAAGCAGCACCACCCACAAGAAGTCTGTGCAACCCTCCACCTTTTGGCCCGCGTTGAAGACAAGGCCCAACCCGTGCGCTAGGTGTTGAGCGTAGCGAAACCCGATGTAGGAGTCGTCCCAAGTACAGCGCCAAATAGAAAGCGACCCAAAAAGCAACCACACGCCAGAGATCGCCAGCAGCGCTTGCGGCAACTCTTCTCCCATAAAGCCAGGCATCTGCAGGGAAGGTGCCGTGACTGCCTCGTCCGTCGCGGGAATTGTGCCCCACCGGCCCATAGTCTCGCGCCTACTTCTTTGTCCAAGCCCGGTATCCAGCCGCTCGCCGGAAGTGGAGAATCAAAATCGCCGGGATGTGGCACGCCGCTTCAAATAGACGATCTTTGCCGGTTCGAGCGAATATCGGCCTTTCCGGTTCGCCTAACCGGCAGTCGGCGGAATGGACGCACTTGAATCCCGCGGCAATCCACGCTGCGACCAAATCCTGCGCAGATCGTGGCCGAGTGGCAATCTCCGCGGCCCCTTGATGATCACGGAATCCTGTGCGCCAGCCGTGAGCGTAGGCGACGGGATGCAGGTCGCTCACCAAGACGTCGGCACCTGCCGCCGAGACGCGGCTGACCTCGCGGACGACACTATTCAGGTCGAAGATGTGCGCGAGCGCGAAAGAGCAGACCACGAGATCGAAAGATGCATGAGCAAAGGGGATCTCGCGGCAATCGGCCTGCACCAGGCGCTGATGCAGAGCAGGCTTCTTCCTCGCTACGGAAAGCATGGCCGCAGAGAAATCGACACCCACAACTGACGTCGCCCTCTGGGTCAATTGCCAAGCGAGCCACCGGCCTGTGCCGCAAGCCAAATCAAGCACACGTTTGCCCTTCAAGGGAGGAATCAGGGTTTGAAGCCAACGTTCTTCGAGGGCAAGGAGCGGGTTAGGATCGCGGTCATAGGTCGGAGCCCACCGTTCATAGCCTTCCCGAACGGAGACACAGCATCTGTCCGAGGGCGCGTTCCACGGTTTGCCAGAGTCCCCGGCGGGGAATGGCCGGGTGACTTCGTCCGCAACTGAACTCATAAGCTTTCCGCCTTGGGCTTCCGCAAATCGATCATTCGCTGCGCCCATTTCAATTCCCATGGTGCAGAGTAGACCCCCAACCTGTAGCGCCATTGGCTAAGCGATTTTAGGATCCAGCGTCCCCAGCGAGGAAGGCGGATGTCCTGCACGGTGGGCCAACGCGAAGAGACCACTAATTCAAAATTGTCCACAAGCCTTTTAGTGCGCGGCTGCAGCCACGGTGTGGAAGGGTCCTTCTGAGTGGCGAAACGCTGCCACTGTTCCGTGGCCCACTCATCCGGTGTCGTCGGAAAATGCATCTGTTTCTCGACATTTCCGTACATCCGTTCGCGCTGCGGCACGGGAGTGTAGTGCTCAACTACGATCTCCGCAGCGGGGTTCAACCTCTTCAGCCTCCGAACAAACTTGAAGCAGTCGCGCGTGTCCCCTTCCGGGTCGCGAGGATTGCCGAAGATGATCGAAAATTCCGGAATGATGTTGAAGCGGCGGATTCGGGAAGCCAGAGCCAGTGTATCTTCCACGCGCAGGTCCTTGTGCATCTCTTTTAACGTTTTGTTGGAGCCCGACTCGACCCCGAAGAAAATCATCGCGCATCCGGAACGGCGGATGGCTTCCCAGGTCGCGTCTGAGTAGCGCATCATAATGTCGGCGCGCGCTTCGCACCACCAGCGCAGGTTTAGAGGCGCCATCCGGTCGACGAGTTCGCGGGCATGGTCTTCCCGCAAGAAAAAGTTGTTGTCATAGAATTGCACCGCGTCAACACCATAAGTCGAAACCAGATGATGTAGGATGCCCTTCGTGCGCGCGGGTGGTTCCATCTTTTCCCGGCTCCCCGAAAACGTAACTACCCCGCAGAAATTGCAACGGTACGGACAGCCGATGCTGGCCTGATGAACCGAGGTGCGGCGGCCAAGAAACGTTGGAAGCAGATATCGATCCGCCGGAATCCGGTGATAGGGATACCAGGGAAATTCGTCGAGGGGCTTCATGAGGCGCTCTGGGTTATGGACGACCGTCCCGTCTTTGGCTTTATAGGAGAGGCCGCGGATGCCCGGGACGCCTCGCTGTTCCCGGATCGCTTCGATCAGCTCCAGGAAGGTGTCCTCACCCTGACCGCGCACCGCATAGTCAACATAGGGAGCATTGAGCGCTGCCTCGGTATAGTTGGAAGGAAAATACCCGCCCCAAACGATAGGAACTGCGGGATAGCGCTTGCGGACCTCCCGGCAGCTTTCCACGGCGCTTACGGTCTGAGGGCCAGGCATCACGGTGACGGCCAGCAGTTCCACGCGCTCACTATGAATCAGCCCTAAGAGCGTCTCGGTTGCATTCGGGTCAAGATTGCCGTCAACGATGGCGTACTCCTCGCGGCCTTCCAGAACCGCCGCTATCGACAGAATTGAAAGCGGGAAGCGCCGGTTGCGAAATTTCGTGGCTTTCGGATTGTAGAGAATGATCATACGCGCGTAACTCTCAAGAGCAGATTGTAGGGGCACGGCAAGCCGCAAACCTACAACCAGACCGCGCCATCATGTGCAACTCGGCGCCGTCTCCGGCCCCATCATCTTGGCGTCAACGTTCGGCTTGGGCAGCTTGACCAGGTTTTTCAACGTGCGGTTAAGCCAAACCTCGACCGGAAATTCATAGACGTCGTGATCCAGCCGCCAGCGGGCGGGGTAAGCGGTGAGATGCCGAATGCCTTTCGCGATCCAGCCGGGTCCAGTGGCGGCAATCGGGGCGCGGTCAAAGGCGATGCGAAGGTAATCCCGCATCGTTTGCACGCGTTGGTGGTCCTTGCCCTTGAGCCACGGCAGCGTGGTATAGCGCGGGAAGTAGTCAACCCAGCCTTCCAGCGACGTGGGAACCTCAATTCCGATTTCCTTGGCACGGTTAAAGATCGGCGAGCCCGGGTAGGGGGTGAAAATATTGGTCCAAAATTCCGCCCCCGGGAAGCGGCGGCACACATCCATCATAAAGTCGATGGTTTCACGGCGTTCTTTCACTCCCTCACCCGGATAGCCGAAAATGATATTGAATGAAGGGATGACACCGGCTTTGATGCAACGCTCCGTGGATTGATAGATATCGCCAAGGTCCTGAAACCCCTTGTTCATGAGCTTCATCACTTTCGGCGAGGCGGTTTCGATTCCCTGGCAGATTTGGTGCATCCCGGAACGACGCAGTAAGGCAAGCTGATCGATGCTAAGGCGGGCGGTAAGATTGGTGGTCGCCTGCACACTCCACTTGAAGTTGCCTCCGGCGCGGACCAACCCCTCCGCAATCTTGAGGGCGCGGTCGAGATCAACCAGGAAGTTGTCATCCGCCATCCAAAGCAGTTCAAGGCGGTAACGACGTGTCAGGTCGATCGTCTCCTCGACCACTTGTTCGGGCGGCAGTGCGTTCCATTTGCGGCCATACACGCCGGCGTTCGTGCAATATGAACAATCGAACGGGCACGCGAGGCTGGAAACGTACATCGCCCAACGACGGCCGCAGACGCGTTCATAGGCGTCAAAGTCTGCGAGGTGATACGCCTTGGGTGGCGCCTGATCGAGCGTTTGCAGGGGACGATCCGAAGTGAAGCGGACCTTACCCTCCTGTTTGAAGCCGATCCCACGCACGTCATCAAGTGGCGCATCGTCCCGCAAGCGCTCGATAAGTTCTAGAGTACTGTCCTCGCCTTGCCCCCTCACGATGATATCGACATAGTCCGCCTCCAGCGTTTGCGAGGGGAGCAGCGACGGGTGCCAGCCACCGAGGATGACCGGGAATTTCGGGTTCCACTTCTTCACCGCTTTAGCCGCCTCAACCGTATCCTTGATCATGGGCCCCGTAACCACGGAAATGCCCAAGCAGAGAGCGTCTTTCACCTCATCGAGAATGCGCTGCTGGTAGTTCGCATGGATCGTTGCGTCGATAATGCGGACTTCGTATCCGGCCTCGAGCAGAGGGGTGGAAATAGCCAGAAGGCCAAGTGGAGCCGTCGCCTCGATACTCGAGAAGGACGGAACAAAGAAGACAATTTTCTTCGGTTTCTTCATGCCTGCCCCTCGTTGTTGGTGTTCAGCCCAAAACAGCATCAGTATCCCCGAAGCGCGGTTTTAGATTGTCAAAGACATGTCATGGTGGTGCAAAAAGCCACACGCCTGGTACTGCCGCCGAAGGCCGGAATTGTTTACAAATGACTGACACAGTTCTGACACACCGCCGCTGCAATTCGACGAACCTAATTTGCTCGGGGCGCACCGCGAATCAAGCTGCGGCGACAACGGTGGAGGAAGCAAACGAAATGGGCTCGGGAGATTTTCTTTGTAAAGAGGAGCAAACACCCTTGATTGAGAGCTATGTCATGGCCGGGGTACCGGGCTCGATCGCGAGCAATTCGGAACACATCCTCGCTGCTGCGCGTGGTTGCTTCGGCGCGGTCCAAACTCCACCGTATGAGCCGAAGTTGCATCTGCGCTTCTGGGTAGATCCAAAAGCTTCAACCCAACCCCCGTGGCCTAAACCATACTTCCGAGGACTCGACCACTTAATCTACGGTGCCTTTGACCCTCAAAGTTCCGTGTTAATGGATGTGCGCCGGCTGCAAGCTATCGGTCGATTCTCGCCGGTGATGGCTGCCGACCATGCATACTGGCAGACAGTGGTATTCCCGTCGGTGGTCACAGTTCTCGGGGCGGCAGCCGGTGTTACCCCTCTGCATTGCGCTTGTGTGGTCCGAAATGAGGCGGGACTCGTCTTGGCAGGTTTGTCAGGAGCGGGAAAATCCACTCTCTCTTTCGCATTGGCACGGAATGGCTTCGACTTCCTCTCCGAGGATTGGACATACTTTTCCCGGCGTGACGGCGAGCTTGTTGCCTGGGGTTTGCCAACTCAGGTTAAACTCCTTCCCGACGCTGCCAGTTTTTTCGCTGAGCTAAGGGACTCACAACCTGTGGTCACGCTAAACGGCGAGTGGGCATACCTGGTCGATCTGGCATCAGAAGCCGGACGGCCCAGAAGGCGTTTTTGCCAACCTCGCTGGGTTCTGTTTTTGGAGCGGAAGGAGCTGCCGCTGTTCCGCTTGAGCCGTATGGGCAGCAGCGAAGCGGCAGCACGGCTGGAACGCGATTTGCTCGCGCAATCCCCCGATGCGGAGAGACTTCAACGCACGGCGGTTGCTGCCTTGGCGGAATGTGAATGCTGGCGCCTTGAATTCGGCGGCCCACCTTGGGCCACCGCCAGCGCATTGATGTATTTCTGTGATTTTGGCGAGGCAGCGGGTATTCCTGCTGCCAGGGAGAGGCAATGAGAGACGGCAGTGAAGACGCGGCGGCACGTTCCGATCCGCTTCGCCGGTTTACCCGCACCGAGCTTGCGGCTGATCTTTCAGTGATGGCCCGCAAGGTCCGTTTCGAGACAAACCATGGGACGGCCCTTCGGGAGACACTCCGCATGCTCGGCCGGCACCAAGATACAGCCGAGCCTGCTTCGTTTCGATGGAGAGTTGTTGTGCAAGATGGGGCCAATGCGCAGCCTGCTTGGCATCAAATGCGGGGGTACGCCGTTCCGGGCCTCCGGTACGTCAGCTTCGATCGGTACAGCTACTTTGCCGTGGACCTTGATCGGAGAGAGGCGAGCAGTTACTTGTCTGTCGAACTGGTGAGGGACGATCTGGGCTTCAGCAGCATATTTCTCGCTACCCTTCTAGCCATGACGTCGGCCGCCCTCGGGCTGACGCCTCTCTCGGCGGCCTGTGTTGGCACTGCAGGACGAGGCATACTGGTTTTTGGCCCTCCTCGGAGCGGGAAGACGAGCTCCGCCTATCTCGCTGGCAAGTTGGGTTTACACCTGCTAGGTGACCAGAACTCCTTTTTGGAATTGGACGACCGCGGTCTCGCCGCCTGGGGCCAATTCTGGCCTCCCGCCTTCCGCCCGGACTCCGAACATTATTTGCCCGAGACCCGCTTTCTCACGCGCTCCTGGGTTTGCGGAGACCTTTCTTTCCGGTGTCTACAACCCAATCCATTCCAGGCTCCCAGTTTCCGAAGCGTCACCCCCGTGTGTTGCGTGTTTCTGGAGCGGGAAGCGGCTTCATCGCCGACTCTCATTCGCCTGTCCTCCTCGGAGGTTATGGCGCGGCTGGAGCAAAACGTGCCGTTCAAAGACGACGACATGTTCCGAAACCAGCAGACCGCCGTCCTTTGTGCCCTGTGCGAATTGCCTGCGTATCGTCTTTGCTACGGAAGTGATCCGGAGGCAGCCGCGACACTCTACCCGGGCTTGCTGGCCGCTCCCCACACGCCAGAGGCTAAAGCGTGAATCGAACCTTAGCTCGATGGGGGGCAGGCCTGGGACATCGTCCAAAGTGTATCTCATCACTCGTAGGGGCTCGCCACGCATGGGCGTCTCCACAGTGACGGAGTACCGGGACGGGCGGGTTTAGCTTGGACCTGACGTGTCTCCGCACGGTCGAAGCTGACCTAGGGAGGGAGTGCATTGACCAAAGCATTCGCGGCTACCGTGGCTTATTCATTTGCCTATTTGGCGATGGGTCTCGCCTGCCTGGTCCAATGGGGTTCGGCAGACCCATGGTCACGCCTGGATTGGTTTGCGCTCAGCTACTTCAGTCTCAGGATATTGGCGAGCATCCATTCTTTGGTCTCTAGTCGACAAGTCTTCCGGTCAAAGCCCGTGAGGCGTGAGTGGTGGGCGCTCAACTCAGACCCGCATGGCATCAAGTGGGTGGTCGGACTAATGCTGGCGGACCTACTGGTTCTCCTCGACTACGGGCACTGGCATCTCGCGTCCTTTCTTGCAAGGCCTCTATTGCAGGGCATCGGCGTTGGGTTATATGTCGCCGTTGTGGCCTGCCAGATGTGGACGGACACTTACCTCGCAGGCTACTTCCACCGCGCACAACGGAAGCCACGGCCCATGGACGCGGGCCCCTACAGCCACATTCGCCATCCCCGATACGCGGCAGCTATTGCCGGGAAAATTGCGTTTGCCCTTATCTTTGCCAGTGTTTTAGGTTGGGCGATGGTGCTGGCCTGGGGGGTGTTGCACGTGAGAAAAGTCGAGATCGAAGAAGCCCACCTGCGGACGTTATTCGGCGAGAGTTATGAGGCTTACGAGCGGCGGACTGCCAAGCTGCTTCCGGGGATTTACTGACGGCCGAGAGAACCGCCCCCCTCAACGGTTGAGGAGTGGGTAAGCTGGGTGGGGGAGCAAACGATATGAACAGAGCCTTAGCCGCTGAAGTGGTGAATTGTCTTTCCGTCGCCGGCTCGTCACAGGATCGGGTTCAGCAGTTGACGAGATTTAGCCCACGGGAGTGGAATCGGTCCCTGAACTGGATGGACCTCAGCGGTATCGCCTTGGCCTTCTGGGATCGTTTGCAGAAGCTTAAGGCTGAGGATGCGGTGCCGCCCCAGGTGGGTGCGGCCCTGGCAATGAGACTTGCCGACCACCGCCTGCGGGTGGCAGGGATGGCACGGGAATTCGATTCGCTCAATCGTCAGTTTGAGCGTGCGGGGATTGATTACGCCGTGTTGAAGGGGTTCTCTCTCATTCCTGAGTACTGCCCGGACGCCTGCTTGCGGCCCAGCTACGATTATGACTACCTGGTTTCTGAGGACGACCGCGACCGCGCGCAAGAGGTGGTGCAAGCCGCGGGGTATGTTCGCAAGTCTTATCCCGGCCGGCAACATCACGACACCTTCAAGCTCCAGAACCTTCCTTCCCGTCTGGCGATTTTGCCGAGGGGCTTGTACACTGCGGCTCTTCCGCGGAGGCTGGAACTGCACGTGAGTCTCTGGGATGAAGAGGTCTTCCGCATCCCCCTAAGAGTTCCCCAGTGCCCCTTGGAGCGGAAGTCGCGGCGGACCTGGCAGGGCCTAAGCTTCTATTCATTGGGAGAGGATGACGAGTTCGCGTTTCAGGCGTTGCACACTTTTCGGCACATTCTTTACAACTGGTGCCGGCTTGGCTGGCTCCTGGACCTCGCGTACTTCCTGGAACGCCGAGCGATGGACTCATTCTTTTGGAGGAGAGTCTCTGCCCAGATCGAAGTCAACGAGCCTTTGGCTGGGGCTGTGGCCCTAGTGACTTTGCTCGCCCGCCACATTTTTCATTCGCCCTTGCCGCCGCCGATCGAAGGCCAAATTCTCGCGGCGATGCGGGCCCGGGTTTCCCTCTGGGTGGATCGCTATGGATTGCGCTCTGCCCTGGATAACTTTGCCGAAAACAAGTACACGCTGTTCTTATACCAGGAGTTCGCGCGGGATGAAGGAACTTGGCGACAAATCCGAAGAAGCCGGCTTCTTCCACTGCACCGTCCGCCTCGCGTTACAGAGGCCGCAACGCCTGGCAACTCTCGTCTGCTCCCGGGGAGTTGGAGGCAGGTCTGGTACGTCGTCCAGCGGCTGATTCACCACTCATTGACTGGGCCCGGTTATGTTTGGGAATCCGCGCGCTGGGAGCGCATCAAGGCCAGCGCTGATTCACGGAGGAATACTTCGGTAGTAGTCGCAAGAGGAATCGAGTGATAGAGGTTCAAAAGCCAGCAAGAACAGTTGGCCCACCTTCTCCTCACCGCTGAGTTCGCCGACATCAACAGGGCGAGCGCCCAAGCGCGTCGGAATCGCGGCCCCACTATCGGCCGCTGCGATGCCGCCCAAAAAGGCGCGGCGCGACGTCGAAGGTACTGGGTGTCTTTGCACTACGAATCGCCGCGGCCGCACCAGGACGCGGCGTCACATCAACTTCTCGCCCGTTTCGGAGTCAAATACCCAGGTGCAGGCGGCGGGTAGTTGGGCTTCAATTCGCCGCCCATTGTGCAGCAGTATTGTGCGAGGCCCGCCTGACGCCGAGTGTACGATTACCATGCCGCTGCCGGCATAGAGGACGTCGCTCTGATCATCGTAAATGTGCGCCCCGGCTTCGCGCAGCAGGTAGCGCAGCAAGTTGGGATCGCGCAGAGGAACGCTGGAGAACCACGCCGTGTGACCTGCCAACTGCTTTCGCACCAGGCCGGCGTGCTCGCTCCCCTGCAACTTCCCGAGTGTTTTGGCATCGGCGTCCTCGGCGGCAAATAGCGGTTCGATGGTTTTCTCGAACCCGAACTTGCACGCGGGAGCGTCCGCGGCTTGAACGATCACCAGCGCCGGAGAGGTCTTGACGGCGGCCACCTTGATTCCAACTAGCGCCGAGATCGACTCCGGGTTTAATTTCGTGCCGTCGATGATTCCTGGAGCGCACAGCCAGAACAAGTGCCTGCCGTCCTGCGCCACTTTGGTCTGGATAAGCCTTCTCTGACTGGGATCGATGCAGAAAGTGTAGGCAAAGATGACGGCTTTGTAGGGCCGCAAATCGAGCTTTTCCAGGTCGAAGAGGTAGGCCATATCGAACGCGGCGCCGCTGCAATAGAGATCGGTCGTAGTGTTGTCCACGATTTCAGTCGAGACGGGGTCGAGCGTACCATTGTGCCCGGTGTAGTAGAACGACTCAGTATCGAAAACCAGCAGGACATCTGCCCCGGACACGAAAGGCGGGCTATTGCGTTCGGCTTGCACTTTTCCGAGCTTCACAATCTCTGCCTGCATCTCCGGGGAGTCCCACCAGCCGGCTGCTCCGCCCGATGGCTGCGGCTCTCGCTCGCAAACCAGATCGTAATACCAGAGCCCCATTCCCCGGCTGAACGGGCCGAGCACGTTGCGACGGAGAATGGCCACGCTGTCGGCGCGCGCCTGCTGATCGGGAATCCTCTTGTCCCACGTCTCCGGCGCACTATCCATTTCGTCGAGGTACAACTTGCCGTGCAAACGTCCCGCATCGGTCACCCCGCGCGACATCCCCGGCTTCCCCAACTCCAGGTGGTGGTACGATTGCGGCGCGCAAAGCACATCCACGTAAGGTGATTCCAGCGCCCGCCGGACTTCCAGGTGTCCGCCCATTCCCATGCGGCCGAACAGGGTGAACCAGTACCCGTGGAAGCCTCCCGTCACGATGGGTCGCGGCCAGCTTTCCTTCACCGTGCGGCAGAAATGGATGAAGGCGTCCGTGACCGCCTGGTGCTGACAGTGCAGATAGTCGATGACTTTGCGATCGTGCCGCGGATCGCGAAGGTATCCGTCGCACCGCATCCGTTCTTGTGTGCCGGGAACCGTGGCGCTGGCCAGAGAAGCCCTGTTGTCATTCCACGCCGCTTGGAGCTCTTGGTCGGCGCGGTACTTCGCCCGGAGCCAGTCGCGAAAATGGTGGGTCATGGCCGGGCCGGTATCCGGCTCGTTTTCAATGAAACCGTAATAGTGCCATTCGCCGTAGACTCCCGCGGCCACCTGAATGCAGAAGAGAGCGTCGCCTTCGGGGGTCGCGGCCAGGGCGCGGCAGAACTCGCGCGTTTTCGCGCCGGTCTCATCGAGCCATCGTTGCGAAGCCAGGCTGTGGCGCGGCACTCGCCGAAGGTCAAACTCCATCGGCACCATGGAGGGAAGCCCCCAGCGTGGCGGGTCTTCCCACGGTCCGTTCGCCCACTGCACGCATTCTTCCGGATGCGCATGGTCCCACCAGGGCGGGGAATTGACCTGTAGCCGCAGCATGACCGCAGCCTCCGGATAGGCGTCCAGAATGCCGCGAATCTGCTTCCTGGCCGGCTCGATACTGAACTCCCGCTCGGAGGTCCAAAGCTGTTCCATCCACACCTCTGCCTGGAAGAGCCGCACATCGGCGCGGGCGAATTCCGCGACGCTATATTGCGCTCTCTCTTCCCAGGCGAAGCGGTAACCGGGGCAATGTCCCAGAGCATAAATAGCGGGCAGCGCGGGCTCGCCATGCAGAAATAGGGTGGGACGCCCCAGATGCATGGCGACGCGCGCACCTAGGGGTCCCCCTGCGAGTCTATCCAATCCTTTGGCGGCGCGCGGCGCGAGCACGGGAATTGCGCCAATTGCCAAAAACTTCCGGCGGGTGATTCGATTCATTTCTTCTCCTTGACGATGAGAACCACGGCGCCAGATTCCAGCGGGTACCTTCGGATCGACGCTCGCTTTCCGGCCGGTAACATACACCGCACCGACTTTGGAGGCAAGGTTACAGGGAAAAAGGAAAGGGAAATTCCAGCCCCAGCCCGAATGCCAAAACGCCGTGAGGGAAGAAAATCCGAGTAGACGATCCCATCGCGGATGGGCTAACCGGCGACCGTACCGCCTGGCAAGCACCGTTTGAATAACTCTGCCCCAACGGTGTACTGCAGCTTTCCGATGGGAGCCATCTGATACACGTGAAAGGAAGAAGCACCCGTGTGCCGGGGCAAAGGTCCCGTACGTCCGTGTTGTCAATGCAGAGAACGAACGGTTTGGTTGATGTTCTCATAATTCGTCCAGATAACGCTTGAGTTTCATACGATTCGGGTCATGATCGGGCCATTGCCGAAGGCCGGCGCGCCGCGAAGCATCTGCTGTCGGTCATTTAGTCCGTGAGCGTCGGGATGGCGGAGTGAGTAAACGGATGTACCGACCAACGATCCAAGCCAAGCTACCTGGCAAACGCGAGTTCACGGGTGTATCATTTCGTTAACGCGAGCCTTTTGCGAATAAGGAGGCCTGAATCAATGCGAAAGTCAACCTTGACGCGGCGAGAGTTTTTGGGCAACACGTCTGCCGGAGTGGCCGTAGCGAGCGCCATTCCGCGAAGCTTAAAGGCCCCGGGCAATCCCAACGCACTGGCCCTACACGGAGGCACACCGGTTCGCTCGGCCCCATTTCCCGATTGGCCCCAGACCAATGAGCGCGATGAACAGTTTATTCTCAAGTCGCTGCGCAATCACAAATGGTGCACAACGGATGCAGAGTTCATTCCCAAGTTTGAAAAGGAATGGATGAGAAGAGTCGGGTCTCGCGGCTGCGTCATGACACCGTGCGGAACTCACGCGCTGCAATTGGCCCTGGAGTTGATTGGTGCGGGTCCCGGAGACGAAGTTATCGTCTCCCCCTACACGTATATCGCCACGATCGACGCCATTATGCAGAGTTACTCGCTGCCGGTATTTGCGGATTCCGATCTGAAGACCTTCCAAATCGACCCCGATGACATCGAACACCGAATCACCGAACATACGCGTGCCATCATGCCGGCCCATATGTACGGCGCCTCTGCCCACCTGGATAAAATATTGGCCATCGGGAAGAAGCACGACATTCCCGTCATTGAAGACGCTTGCCAGGGGCACGGCACGGAGTGGAAGGGCAAGGCGGTGGGTACCTTTGGGATCATGGGGTGTTTCAGTTTTCAGGAAACCAAGAACCTACCGGGCGGAGAAGCCGGCGCGCTCGTGAGCGATGACGAAGACCTTATTGCAAAGGCTTACATGGTGAGAAACTTTGGCCTGGATCCGAAGACTCACCGGTACGCGATGCGCGGGATGAAATATCGCATCTCCGATTTCGCCGCTGCCGTGCTGATGGGGCAGTTTGAACGGTACGACGAGCTCTGTGTCAAACGGGAAAAACATGCGGCATACTTGCGGGCTGAATTGAGTAAATTTCCAGGGATGTTGGTGCAGGAGAATTACCCTGAATCGACCCGGCAAAACTACTACTGCACAGGACTTCGTTACGACCAGGAGCACTTTAAGAATGTGCCGCGGTCAAGGGTCGTGGAAGCTCTGGAGGCCGAGGGCGTAATAGCGATCAACGGCTATCCTCCGCTCAACAAGGAACCCTTCCTTGAACAGAGCCTCAACCTGCGGAGTTTCAAGACCGTGTTCACGAAAGAGCGCCTGGACAACTACCGCCAAAAGAATAACCTTCCGCAAAACGACAAGTTGTGTGAGACAGCCCTTTACCTCGGCCAGAACATGCTGATTGGTGAAAAGAGCGATGTCGATGATATCCTGGAGGCGTTTAACAAAGTGCAGAAGAACGCCCGCAACTTAGTGTGAAGCTGCCTGCTTGACCCGGCTCACGGTGTCCCGAGCTGCACGGATGCCTGCGACTTCTCGCGGCTGCTTGCTTATTATGAGATTCGGGCGCACCCCGGCATCTCTCCTCGGGAAACAGGCAATCCAAACATAGAGTGCCGGGACGAAGGGGGAGGCGCATCTTCCCGGCACGTTAAGTTCGTTATTTCGCCCAGCGGTCGATCCTGCCTACATCGAATCCCATTGCCGCCGGCTTTCTAAAACGTGAATTTCATTCCTAACTCGACGTTGCGTGGAGACCAATCACTGCTGACCTCCCCAGCGCCCACTTGGTTGCAGGGCTGCCCGAAACCTATCGTCCCAGCGCATGTCGTATTGACGGTTTTCCACTGCGTATGGTTGAACGTGTTGAAGGTGTCTAGGCGGAACTGCAGGTCTGAGCCTTCTTTGCTGAACCATGGCAGCTTGAAGTCCTTGTGCAAGGCCAAGTCAAAGTTGTTGCGGCCGGGGCCTGTCAAGGCGTTACGACCCATGTAACCGAACATACCGGGTTCATTATTGGCTGCGAGCTGGCTGGCTTGGGGTTGGGTAACCGCGTTGACATTAAACCACGTCGGCACCGGACCATACTGCGGATCGTTCACCGTGCTTTTCTGTATCTTCAGTGATCCCACAGTGTTGCATCGAACTCCCGTCCCTATTCCTGTGCCGAATCCGTTGACGCCACACGCGAAGGGCGAGCCGGCATTTTCGCTCTCCGTCGGCTCACCCGAATAGAAGCTGGTGATCCCGCTGAACTGCCATCCTCCCAAAGCCTGCCTCGCCAACCTGGAGGAGGAATTCTTGAAGAAGGGTAGGTTGTAAATGTAGTTCATCACCAGAACTTGGCTGCGGTTAAGGTCGGAGGTGGCATACCAACGGCTCAAATCGTAGTTGGCGTCTACACTGCCAGGGCTGCCGGCGCCATACGTCTCGAAATAGGTGTTGGTGGAACTGTCCAGCATGTGTGACCACGTGTAGCTACCCATGAACGTCAGGCCGTAACCCGTAGTGTGCCGGAAAGTGGCCTGGAGGGCGTTGTAGTTAGAGACGGCGGTGTTCTGCTTGCTCTGGATTACGTTGTAGCCCTCATAGGGAACGAAGAACTCTGCCGGCTGCTGAGTGTTCTCCAGAATTCGCTGCACATCGCAGTTGCCGGATGCATCGCACATGGGCGAGGTGTTCGACGGATTAAGGCTATCGACCCCCGCGAACCCCGCCAAGGCAGGAACGTTTTTCGTAGTGATCCCAACGGGGACCTGGTTCACGTTTCGGCCCGTGCCCAAGTGCCGGCCCAGGGTTCCGACGTAGCTAAGGGTCACCAAGTTATTCCCTTGGAATTCGTGCTGGACATCGAGGTTGAACTGTTGGGCGCTTGGGGGTTTCAGGTTGATGGGAAGGGAGTAAATGCTCGCCGGGCCGTAAGCACCGGGAATGACGTTCGAGTATCCGACGATATTATATCCGGAAGGAGACAGCACGAAGGGCGCGTTACCTTCCGATCCTTCCACGTTCGATTCGTTGCCGTTGCCCGGCTCGAAGTAGAGGCCGTAACCGCCTCGGACGGCGGTCTTGCCCGATCCCGTGGGATCGAAGGCAAAGCCGAAGCGTGGGCCGATAGCGGCATTATAACGATGGTAGCAGCCCATCGGGTAGCCATTTTTGCCACAGTTGACCAAACCATTCCCGAAACCTGTGAAGTTGTAGATCTGGCCGGTACTGGGGTTCGAGACCAGGACGGGGCTGCCGGTGACTGGATCGAACTGGAGCGCACTTTCCGCCGCCGGATTGTATTGGGCCGGAACGAACGTGGAGTCGAAATCTTGCGGATGGGAAATATCGTGCCAAGGTTGGAAAAGGTAATAGCGCACACCCAGGTTCAGCGTCAACCGTTTCGAGACTTTGAAGTCATCCTGAAGGTAGGGCTCAAAGTCGAGGTGCCGGGCATGGATCTTGCCGTAACCGCCTGCGGGCTGGCCGTTATAGTTCAGCGTTCCCTCCTCATACTGGTGGATGTCGCCCAGATACATGTCCGCCAGAGCGTTGCCTGACGAACCCGGCCACGAGTTGCTGAAGGTATAGAACCCTTGGGTGTTAAACCCAAACTCCTCATTTTTCGCGTAAGCTTCTAAATAACCCCCGAACTTCAGGGTGTGCCTGCCGACCATATAGACCACGTTGTCCTTCCATGTCAGGATCGGGTTGGTGTTGTACTTCCCCACGAAGTTGCTCAAATCTTCCTCGTAGCTTCCTGCCGTTCCTCCGCTGATATCGATTGACGGCAGCTCGGGATTGGAGGCATTGGGAGGAAAGAAGTCCGCGGCCGTCCAACTGGATGGTTTGTCAATGGACCGCGCGGGATTGGACGGGCCCGGATTGTTGATGATGGTGTGCGGATCGTCGGCGTAGGCCATGATGAACTCGTTCATGAGGCTGGGGCGGAAGCTATATGTGAAGTGCACAACGGCCGCGCGAGCAGGAACATTAAAATTAGTTACAGCCGTGTCGTAGCTGGACGCCGACCACAACACCGGGGCGACCGTCTGGTCCCACCCATCATTGGTGAAGCGAACGAAGACCGAAGCCTTGTCGCTGATGTTCTGGTCAACGCGAATCTGCTCCTCGCTAAAGTTCGTGGGCAGACTGGGAGCCGCCCGGTATCCGTCGATGCCGCTGTTGGGAAGGGGAATCATTCCGTTGAGCAGGGCGGCGCCGTTAACATTGATGGAAGGAAGCACATCGGTCGCGACGCCGTTCAGCTTTGGCACCACGCAACCTTGGCTGATAACAATTTGATTGGCGTCAGGGGAACTGGGATCGCACTCGCTGAAGTCTCCCTGCCGCATACGCACTGTGGGGACGTTGGCGTTGATCACGGTGCCTTGACGATAACGGGCCCACTCCTGCGACCAGAAGAAAAAGGTCTTACTCTTGCTGGTGTTGTATACGCCCGGGATGTAGACCGGCCCGCCCAGCGTGTAACCGAAGATGTTCCACTTCAGCGGGGTCTTCGGGGCGTTGCCGCCCGGAGGAGCAATGGTTTGATTGATGAACCAGTCGTTGGCATCCATCACGTCGTTGCGCACGTACTCGTAAGCGCTGCCGTGGAAATCCTTCGTGCCGCTTTTGGTGGCGACTTCAATGACGGCTCCGGCGTGCTGCCCAACGTCCGCGCCGTAGTTGGATGTGCTAATGCGAAACTCCGCGATGGATTCGAGCGCCGGGGTGGTGTCACCACCATTACCGCCTGATCCCTCATCCGAGTTATTGCCGCCGTCGATCTCCAAGTTGCTGTACTCCATGCGGTTGCCGTTAAAGGAAATGTCGGGTTCCGCCCCACCGTGGCCCAGTTGCGTGGTGTTGTTACCGTTGTCTTCCACCGCCCCAGGCACCAGAGTCTCTAGCGACAAGGCATTCACGCCGTTCAGATTCAGGTTTTCGATTTGCCGGTTACTCACCACCTGAGAAACCGTGGCATTTTCAGTTTCGACCTTCGCGATGTTTCCACTGACGGTGACTTCCTGAGTCACGGCGCCAACCGGGAGTTGCAGGTCGACGCGGAGGGTCTGGCCGACCTCCAGGGTGATCCCGGAACGCACAAGCTTCTCAAAACCCTTGGCCTCTCCTGTTACTACATAGTCGCCAATGGGAATTCTGGATATCGAGAAGTCGCCGGCCGAGTTGCTGGTCAGATCGCGAGTGAAACCTTTATTCGGATTGGAGACCACAACTTTCGCATTCGGGATAACGGCCCCCGAATTGTCGGTTACCGTTCCTACGATGTTCGCTGTATCCTGCGCCCAACCAACTGCGCTAAACAGAAATACGGACGCTGCAACCCACAAGATGATTCGTCTCATTGCACACCTCTCAATGAAGTATCCAAGACGCAGTCCGACGGAAAGAGGGGAAGCAAACCCTTCTTGACCTGGGCCTTCCCCGATATGCCAAATTGATCGAGATGATATAATGCGCGACCGAAACTTTGGCTAAAGGTATTCGGCAACTTTGCGGAATTGATACCGTGATCACGACAATTCAAGCCTATGCATATCCAGACTATGCAGCAACGCATTGGTCAAAACTGTTTAGGCGCTGCCCAGGGTGGAAGGATGTTCTTCATCGTCCCACTCCAAGACCGGTCCGGCTAGATGCCCCGACTATGTTTCGCCTTCATTGCCAAACTCATCTGAACGCTATTCGATTTTTCCGATGAAGCGAATGTTATGGCGCTCAGTTTTTCATGTCAAGGATAAATAGCTTATTCCATATATAGGCATTCCGGAAGTAAGCCACACCGGTTTGACCCTTTAGATCCAAAGAGATTTGACGGTTGAGCAGAACGAAGATACTGTTTGATCCCGCCATGTCACGCGGCGACGAAGCTTCGCCGAACAGAGGCACCCCGGGGCGCCCAGGGACATTGCCGGCGGAGGCGCGCGACTTAAAAGGAGGACTCAAGAGTGCGAACAACTTTGTGGAAGGTGTTTGTGGCGCTTTTCCTGGCCGGAGCGGCGTACGTTCTTGGTGCGCAGGCGCAAGATTTACCTACCGGTAATCCCAAGGATTTCAAAGTCAAAACCTGCTTGCATTCGGTCAGCTATTCGGGAGCCTGGCGCGGCCAGAGCGTTTTAACTCTGGATGATTTTCTCGTCAAAGCCAAAGAATTGGGGTTCGACGGCGTCGAAATCATGTGTAAACGGCCGCATCTTTCGCCGCTCGATTATGATGAGGCGGCACGCCAAAGACTCCGAACAAAGATTGACCAACTCGGTCTGAAACTGGTGGCCCTGGCCGCTTACACCGATTTTACAGCGGGGATGGATAGGCCCGGCGTCCCCCAGGCGGAAATTCAGGGCATTTATCTGGGAGAAGTGGCGCGCCTGGCGAAAGATCTGGGCACAAACATGGTGCGGGTCTTCACCGGGTATGATCGCGAAGGGATCCCCTATGACCAGCAATACTACGCGGTGGTGCAAGGATTGCGCTTGGGAGGCCAGCAGGCGGCGCGCTATGGCGTGACTCTGGCGGTGCAGAACCACGACGACTTGGCGGTCACCGCGGACGGCATGTCCTGGCTGTTGAAGGAAGTTAATCTCCCCAACGTGAAAGCTGCGTGGGACGCCTGGGCTCCCTCGGCGCAAGGATTCACGCCGGCGGAAATCCGCCAGGGAGTGCAAAAGCTCAAGCCCTTCATTGTCCACACTACGGCTGCCCAGTACGTCACCGTGCCCCGATATCACTACGTGCCGAGCATCGTGGACTTCGAAAAGATTCCATCTGTGAACCTTGAGGTACAAATGGGTCCGGGCATGATCGACTATGACAGTTTCTTTAATGCCCTGAAAGAGATCGGATATCAGGGTTATGTCGCATACGAAATCTGCGCCGTGACGGAGGGCGGAGGCTCCATCGAAAACCTGGACCGCACGGCCAAGTCGTTCTTGGAATACATGAAGAAATTCCGCTGAGGAGAGCTCGAAGTGCGTTTGACCTGAGTGAGCGAGGTAAGGTATTGTTTCGCGGGTTTAAAGTCAAAGGCGGGAGAAGTGGCGTGAGCGCAAAAGCCATGTACAAATTGATGCTGTTTGTGTTCTTCTTCGCCAGCGTGGCCGTTGCTCAGCAACCGGCGTTCCGCGTCGTCGATATTAATGTGGGCGCGGCGGATCGAGTCGAGTTCGCGGATGGCAAGACCGCGACCGTGAAGCTTCTCTCGATCAGCGAGACGCGCGACAAGGCTCGTTCGGCGATTCGGGACGCGCGCGCCGAGGTGGAGATCAATGGATCCCGTGCCACTCTCTCCTGCGGAAACTACCGATTGCCGGTGACCTTGGGTGCGGTGCAGGCAGACTGCCCCGTGACCAAGGCCTACTACCAAAACACCGATCAAGAGCACTGGGCGCTGGCGAAAGACGCACGTCTGCGACTTTGGCCCGCGGGCTCCCCCTTTATGCCGCCAGGATCGATGGTCTATCCGGTCCGGCAGCGCTGGTTTGCCTCACGAACGCAGATGGCGAATGAACCGACCTACGTCGATGGCGGTGAGCAGATCGGTTCTGGCAAGATCTACTATCATGCCGGTCTTGACATCGGCGGCGCCGAGGGACTCGTGGATGTCGTGGCCGCGGCCAGCGGCCTTGTAGTGTCCGTTGGAAAAGCGGTCATTGATCAAGAGAAAAACAACGCTAGCTTTGACCTTCGCAATAACGGCACGATCTACATACTGGACGAACGGGGCTGGTACCATCGTTACTCACATCTGCACTCCTTCGACCCTTCGGTGAAGCTGGGCGAGCGCGTGGTGATGGGCCAAAAGATCGGTACGCTCGGCAAGGAGGGGGATAGCGGCGGCTGGTCGCACCTCCACTACGAGATCCTCAGCCGACAAGCCTCCGGAAGATTGGGCACGCAGGAAGGGTACGCATTCCTGTGGGAAGCTTACCAGCGGCAGTACAAGCCTTCGTTGGTCGCCGTCGCGCGGCCTCACCAAGCCGTCCTGGTGGGAGAAAAGGCGACGCTGGATGGATCACGATCGTGGAGCAAGTCGCGCATTGCCCGCTACGATTGGACTTTTACCGATGGCGCGAAGGCCGGAGGCGCGAAAGTCGAGAAGTCTTACTCGCAATCCGGCACCTGCAGCGAAATTCTGATGATCACCGACGACCATGCCCGGGTGGCATATGACTTTGAGACCGTCAGTGTTCTCGATCCGAAACATCCGGAGCAGGTTCCGCCGACGATTCAAGCCGCATATTTCCCCACGATGGGGATAGCGCCCGGAAAGCCGGTCACTTTCAAGGTCCGGACTTTTGGCACGACGGACGGACGAGAGACTTGGTCATTCAGTGATGGCTCGACGGCCACGACCAAGTCGGATGGCGGCGTCGAGGAACATGCGAAAGATGGATTCGCCATTACCACGCACGCCTTCGCAAAACCGGGAGACTATGTTGTGCGCGTGGAGCGCGCGAACCACCTCGGTCAGAAGGCGATCGCCCATCTGTGGGTGCATGTGGGCGGTTCCGAGTAGTCGGGCCCGCTTCTGTTCTGTGTCAAAATTGATGTACTGCAACGATTGAATACAGGACAAGCATTGGACCTGCCGAACATTAGAGTTATAGGAGCGTTAATTATGTCAGAGGAAAAACCGCACGACGGGAAACACACCGCGAAAGAACTTCTTGGAAAGGGTGCAAGCGCTGCTGCCCTGGGGGGAATTACTTTCATCACGGATGCACAGAAGGTATTCGGCGCCAACGACCGCGTGCGCGTGGGCATCTGCGGCTTGCGCGGGCAAGGCTTCTTCCACGCGGAACAGTACGCAATGATTCCCAACGTGGAAATCGCCGCCTTCTGCGACCCCGACGCGAACATCCTGAGTGGGCGCTTGGCTGATCTTGACCTCATGGGGCTGCCACAACCCAAGACTTACAGCGACGTCCGCAAGCTGCTCGAAGACAAATCGATCGATTGCGTCTCCATTGCCACCCCCAACCACTGGCACTCGCTGATCGGCATTTGGGCATGTCAGGCGGGCAAAGACGTTTATGTGGAAAAACCCGGCTCACACAATTGGTGGGATGGCCACCAACTTGTGCGCGCCGCCCACAAATATGACCGCATGGTTCAGCACGGCGTCAACATGCGTGCGAGCGATTGCATGCGCGAAGCGGTTCAGCAATTGCGCGACGGCGTCATCGGCGATGTCTACATGTCGCGCGGCCTTTGCTACAACTGGCGCGACACGATCGGGCATACTCCCGTTGAACCGGTTCCCGCGGGCGTGGACTATGATCTGTGGATGGGTCCCGCGCCGGTCAAGCCTTTCACCAGGAATCGCTTCCACTACAATTGGCATTGGCAGTGGGATTATGGCAACGGCGACATCGGCAACCAGGGCATCCACGAACTCGACGTGGCGCGCTGGGGATTGGGAGTGGGTCTTCCCAACCGGGTTTCGGCCCTGGGCGGCCATTTCATGTTTGACGACGACCAGGAGACTCCCAACACGCTCACCTGCGTCTGGGAATTCGACCAGCCCGACGGCAAGCGCAAGCTTATGGAATTTGAAGTTCGGCATTGGATGACCAACCACGAGGCGGACATTCGCACCGCGGGCTTCGGGATTGAGATTCCGGGTTTCCTCGGTCCTCCTCGGCCTCGATCCTCGCGCCGTCTGTTTGAAAAAGGCATGGTGGGCGATATCTTTTACGGTTCCAAAGGCTACATGGCGACCACCGACTCCGGGCCCTTCCAAACCTATCGCACCTGGCTCGGCGAAGAACAGGAAAACGGTCCCACTGCTACCCACGCGGGAGGGAATAGTTGGGCTAACTTCATCGATTGCGTGCGGAGCCGTAAGCGGGAAGAACTACTCGTGCCCATCGACGAAGGGCACATTTCCTGCACGCTCGTGCACCTGGCCAACGCATCTTACCGCCTGGGGCGAAGTATTCGATTCGATCCCGCCACCGAACAGGTGATCGGCGACGAGGAAGCCGGCAAGCTGTTGCGAGGCGCCTATCGCGAGCCTTTTGTGGTCCGCGAAGAGGTTTAGAAGCGATCGGTCGGCACCCAGGGGCAGGTAAAACGGCCCGTGCCTAAGGACATACGGAGCGGAGCTTTGGAGTGCGTGTCCGTCAGCGGACGGACTGCCGCTTTCTTTCCCGTAAGCTCGCTTGCGGAAATCTCGGTAGTGGGTCAATTCGATGTAGAGGCGGCTTTACGCCGCCAATTGGCGAGGTAAACTCACCGCTACATTTTCAAACTGAGACACTACCAAATCAGCGGCTACGGGTGTCATTTGCGAGACATGGCGCTCAAGCTCGCAGTCATTCCCGCGAAAGCGGGAATCCAC
>JBKQVI010000603.1:0-17735 GCA_052139985.1 Terriglobia bacterium | reverse complement strand
GGCGGCACCGGAGCCACAACCGCACAGGGAGCGTTGAACAATCTCGGCTACCCAATTATCGTTATCGCGGACCAACCCGGCGCAGATTACGGCGAGAAACTTCAAGCGGCGTCGAATGCCGCTATTGCGGCTGGTGGTGGCCTGCTTGATTCGACAGCGTACAACGGCTGCGCTCTCGGTGCGCCTGTTATAAGCGAAGCCTACCCTATCATCATCGGCACAATTTCCCCTGCTCCATCGGCGCAGAATCAGCCTGCGGTAGTATGGAGTCCGCCGCTTGGATGTCCGGTGCAGGTAGCGAGTCCTGGTTATAACTTGACGACTCCCGCAGCTGGCCCGACCGTCACCGCAGCAACGTCAGGAGGCTCGCTAGTAGACGCAACCTATCAGGTGCGCCTCCGGTATCGTCTAGGCTCAGGGTTCTCTGCGCCTTCTGCCTACACAGCAGCTGTAGTGTCGGGTGGGTCAGGCAAAGGTAAATTGACGGTTGCAATTCCGCCGACAGTTCCGTATGCGCTCTCCTACGATGTGGAAGTGGGCACGAGTACGAGCAATGGGACATGGCAGGCGAATTGTTTGCTGGTTTTAAATGCGACGATCCCACCCTGCGTGGTAACCACTCTTTACACCAACTTTTCGCAGTTTGCCGCAAGCGCCAACGGCACCCCTGCGATTGTGGTTCACGGCGGCAGCAGCAGCGGGATTAACTGCCCCAATGGGAACGGCAGCTTTACATGCTGGCTTCAGCCGCAATCTGCGATGAATGTATCAAGCGTTATATCGACCGAAGATGTAGGCAGGCCGCTGCTCAACAATATCTTTATCGGAAACTTCGCGCATGTGGGCACCGTGACTGCCGCAGTGATCGACTTCCGCAACGTGTTTGCTCTCACACGTCTTGAAGGTGTATCGGTTTTGGGTATGACAAATTCCATCGGCATGAACGTCGTTGCCTCAAACGATATAGATTTCGAGCGTTTTACACTCGACTGCCAATATCAGTCTGGCTGCACAAACCTGAATATCAACAGCCGCCAGATTAACAGTGATGGCGACGTAACGAAGGGGTTGAAGTTTGGATCGCTGCTGATCCGTGATTCTCCTGCCAATTCTTCAGCGATCACGATTAACGGAAATGCCGGGTATATCTACGCGCAGTTTACCGACTCGATTCTGTTTGAAAACACACAATTCGAGCAGTCGCAGGATGGAGTGGTGGACTTCGATGTGACGAATGTACAAGGAATGCTGGTGAACGCGCCGAGCTTTCAATTAGGCACTTCCGATGCCAACGTCACTCCTCTGAAACTTAGTGAAACAGCTTCATGTCTGACGCGAGAAATAGAGATAAGGGATGCTTTTGAAGCCACAAACACAGGTGGGCTGATTCCATTTGTTAATAATACGATGCTGGGCGTGACGCGGTATCTGCATGGCTCTGGAACTGGAGATTATAAATGGGGAGCCGATGCCCGTTGCGCTGTTGGAACAGCTGAGAGCTTCACGGATGGCGTAACCATAACAGCGGATATTACCAGCGTCGGAGGCAATGCGCAGACGGCTTACGGCCCAGCCGCGCTCGGTGTACAGCAAGTCCTAAATCCTGGCTTCACCACCGGCTCAAGCACCGTGGGCACAAATTGGTCTACATCCTGCACTGGCGGCGGTTGCACATTCACACGCGACACCACAACTTATCCGGCCAACGGTGCCGCATCGCAGGCTATCGCGGTGACTGCCGGATCGTATGGAAGCGTGAGTCAGAATCCAACGACTGTTGCAAGTGGAACGTCATATGTTCTCTCTTTTTGGGCCAAGAATGACGGCTCTGATTTGACGCTGGCCTCAAGCGTGTTTGATGGTGGTGGAACTCCCATCTACTGCTCAGTCGTAGACACCGCGCTCACAACATCGTGGGCTTTCTACTCAATTTCATGCACGGCCTCAGGGAGCAGCGGGGCCGCATATTTGAATCTACAAACGTATAGCCCGTCCGCAGGCGCAGGAAAAATATGGGTAACAGGCGTCTTCTTCGGCACTCAAGCCCTCGCGTCTGTGTCCTATTTTGGCGCGGCCTCTCAACTTAACGCGAGTGGAACAGCCGTCAATGCTCAGACCACATCCAACACCGGCACAAGCACAAACGGAGATGTAACCACCTACGATGCACACGGCAACACAGGCGACTCAGGGACGCTGCTCTCAAGTCTTTGCGAGAGTAATGGAACAAATTGCCCATCGGCGGCAACCGCGCATTTCCCTATGACCGGCTATTGCACTGGAACAGCTACAGCTTCAGCAAACAATCTCAGCGTCAACAACCTAGGCGCATTTGGCAGTGCCTGTTCAAGCACAGTGAATCCATACCAAAGTCCCGTGATGCTTGCTGCTGGCACAGCCTCTAAGATAAGCGTGAGTTGTCAGACTACAGGCAGTACGAAGACCGCATTGCTAACCATCGGCACGAACCCGGCAAACGGTGTGACGATCAATCTGCCGGGTGTGAGCGCAGCGACTACGATCACCTTCGTGACTTCGGGAGCAACTGGCAATCAGGTCAACATTGGGGCTAACGCGACGGCAACGGCAACGGCTCTCTACACGTTTCTCTCGGGCTCCAGCGACTCGAATCTCGTTAAGGCAACATACACCAATCCGAGCAATGGAGTCGTGGGAATAACCCCCGTCGCCAACAACTTCGCCCTGTATTTCACTACCAGCACCGGAGCTGATTTCACCTTTGTTAATGCGAGTGGGACGTTCTTTGTCTTTGATGAGAACGCAGCCGGTTCCTCGGACACGATCACTCCAGTCGCCATTGCTTACGGAACTACAACCGCGAACACCATTGTGACTGACTCGACAGATACTTACACCTTCGCGGCGGGCGACAGGATTGGGGTAAGGCTCTATACGGGGGCAACGGAGACACTGGCGGGTTGCGGCGTGACGTTCTGGGTTACAACGCAGTAGCACGATAACAAGCGCGGGCGGCGATTGCCGTGCCTTCGGGTGTGCCGCGAGACACATCAAACCGGGATAGAAAGTGGGAGTACGCCGCCGTGGGGTTACAATCGGACCGGCCCGGATACTGAAAGGTTGGAGCCTTGGCATCGGTGGAAATCAACTTTGGCGACGGTTCGTGGGATGACGCGAGAGGACTGGTGCAGAACATCTTGCAGCAGCTCGTCAACGACGTTCAGGGCAACGGCAAGGATGGGATCAAAACCATCCTCAGTAATTTCATCGCCAAGTATGAGCAGAACCGCGAAGATAACATCGTTGCCGAAAAAAAGCGAAATGATGAACTCAAGGCTCAAATTGAGGCGAAGGAACGGCGGGATGATCGGCGCTGGAAATTCCTGGGAACGATTCTAGCTGGGTTGACCGTGCTGCTGGGGTTCCTCACCTACCTTGAAGCGAACCGGCAAGTAAAAAATCACACGCTCACATTTCCATCGCCTTATCTGTTGAAAAATGACAGGCCGGTGGTATCCTCGATTCAACCGCCGCAGTACACCTACAAGTGAGGTAAGCCATGAGCAGCAACCCAATCGACCCCGGCGCACCGCCAGTCGGCAACCCTCCCCCGAATCCGTTCCCGCCCAAGCAACCGCCGCCGCAGCCAGCCGCAGACGAGCAGGAACCCGATGCAGTAGGCGTTGATGCGTCTGATGCGGCCACTGAAGCAGAGCAGGACGAAGCCGAGCCAGCCTGATGCCTGACGCGCCCAGCAGTGATGGCATGGTGGTCTATCGCGGCCAGAAGATGACCGTGGCGCAGATGCGGCACACACAGCAGATGGAGCGCGATAAAGACCGCAAGTTGACGCAGGAGCAGTTGCACGAGTAGATGCGCAGTCCAGAGGGCGGCAAGGTGCCGAAGCCTGAGAAATAGCGCAATTTTCCTGATTCGATTGGCTTGCGCGGTGGTAACGTAATGGAAGAGTTGCGCGACGGCGTGAACCCCGGCCCCTAGCGAGCACCGCCAAAATGCGGCCATATCGGGATGGCCCGCGCAATTCAGCATAGTCCCGCAGCCAGTGCGGACGGAGGAAGCGTGAAGTGGATTCAGCGCAAATGGAATTTTCTCCGCTATAAGTTCCTGCTTCGCAGCATGATTCGCGCAATGATTCGCGAGAATTGGGACAGCGAAGATATTTGCACAGTTCTGCTGAAGATCGGTGGCGAGATTGACGTGCTAACACCTAGCGTCAAGGAAAGACTGGGATTGCCCGCATGAGCGCACAGACCGACACCGACCGCCTGGCCCTGATGCTCATCGCAGCGACCATCTACGCAGCGCGGGTCAAGGCAGGCGCATCGGGGCCGAGTCTGGAGTATCAGCGCGGCGAAGCGATCAAAGAGGCCAAGGCGCTGTACGAGCAGATGAAAGGCAAGTGATGCAGATCAGCGAGAACGGCATCCGGTTCATTGAGAGCTTTGAAGGGTTCGCAGGCAAGGTCTACAACGACGTGGGCCATCCTGCGATCGGATACGGGCACGACTTGCAACCAGGCGAGTCCTATCCCGATGGCATCACGCAGCCGGAAGCCGAGGCGCTGCTGATTCAGGACGTGAACACGCGGTACGCGCCGGTAGTAAATGGCCTCATTCCGTCCGATTGCACGCAGAACCAGTTCGATGCGTTGTGCAGCTTCGCGTACAATCTTGGCACAGGCTCACTTGGCACCATGCTTGCCCACGGATGGGATCAGGTGCCGGTGCAAATCCCAAGGTGGAATAAGGTGAGTGGGCAGCCGAACGCGGGATTGACGGCGCGGCGACAGGCGGAAGTGGAACTCTTTCAGCAAGGAGCGCAATGAAGACCCCTAACATCAACACAATCGCAATGGTAATTCTGCTAGTCGCGGTGGCGCTGATGGCCTATCTCTTTGGCGAATCCCGCAACGATCCGAGCCTCCGCATTGCCGCCCTGGTTGCAGGAACAGGACTCGTCTCTGCGCTGGCTGCTATTGCATCAACCATTTTGACCGGCAAGGACGTTACCAAGCAGCGCGATCCTGCCGACATGCCGCCCGGAACTACCACCGTTGACACATCGAGCGTCAAGGTGGAACCAAACCCTACGCAACCCAACCCGAAACCGTAACAGGAGACACAATGGCAAACTTCTTTGTAGCCGCATTTTCAGACGTTGACTCATGGTTCAAGAAAGTGTTCTCAAAGGCACCCAACGTGACCGCTACCGCGCTCGCAGTTCTCAACACCGCCGCACCCATCTTCGAGGCCGTAATCGCCATCGTTGACCCGGCGCTCGCTACCGTGGCCGATCCGATCATCACCACGATTCAGGCCGACCTTGGCACCGTGGCCGCTATGCTCAAGAATGGAAACATCACCGGCGTGGGCTCGTTCCTGTCGGCGATCAAGGCCAACTTCTCTACGCTGCTCTCTGAGGGGCATATCACCGATACCGAGAGCGTTGCGAAAGCGAATGCGTTCCTTGGTATCATCGACAGCATCGCGTCTGACTTGGGCGTGACGCTGTAACGCATGTCCCGCTGGCAGATAGCACTAATCCTCTTCCGCATAGCCTTCCTGTGCTTCGTCGCAGGAGGGCTTTTCTTTCTGTACCCGCACGTCACCGCGCTGCTGGACAGCTATCAGCAAGCCGCGCCATCATCGGGGAAGGCGGATGCGGTGCTGGACAAGGTCAATCGCCCATGCGCTACAGAAGCGGAGAAAGCGGCCGGGAAGGATCACCCCTGCGGCACACTGGCAAACATCGACAAGGCAGTGGTGAAGGTTGGCGATCTGCTCGTGACCTCTCAGCGGCAGGAACAGGACGTTGCGAAGGCTGCACAGGCCAATATGGGCGCGGTGAACGATTTGGCTGGTCATCTCAACACCGTGGCCGACAAACTCTCAGGCACAGCCACCGCCGCAACAGGCACCCTCCAGCAAGCGCAGACGGACCTAGCCACGCTGGACGGCTCAATCGCCGCCACCAAGCCCCTGCTCACGCACGCGGACGCCGCTGTGAGCGATCTGGACGCGGCTGTGAACGAGAATCGCAAGCGCATCGCCCTGGGCCTCGACAACCTGAATGTGATTTCCGGCCAGACTGCGCTGATTACCACGGACGTTCACCACTACACGCACCCGATCCTGAACCCGGACCCATGCACAACGCGGAAGTGCAGGGCTGGGCGGCTATTCGGTGCAGCAGAGGGATACCTGGGCTTCGCGGGACTTGTGGACTCGGCTAAGAACCTGTTTACGCCGCTGCCGGTTAAGGTGACGAAATGACCATCCAGCAAGAGTTAGTTCAGCGCATCATCCGAGAGTCGTGGGAAACGTCAAACGGTGCCCTCAACGAGGTGACGCTGCTCAACGGGATCGAGATGGCTGAGAAGTACGATGGCATCCGCGTCAGTCGCATGACCGACGCCGAGAAGCAACTAGCGATCTACCAATCCGCGCTCAAGGCCCTGGCTGCGGCGACAGGACAGGACATGTACGCATTCCTCTACCGCGCGGCAGAAGAGGCGCACCGGCTGGGCATCATCACGGACGCGGAGTGGTGCGCGATGCGGGAGCGGGGTCAAATCACGTAAGTGGAAACATTCTTGACAGGGCAGCCTTCGGGCTGCTCTTTTTGTTTACAATCATTCCGAGGAGGAACACCGATATGAGTAGACCGAGACGAGTTGGATTTGGGATGAAACCGCGAGATGGATCGTCCAGTGATGCCGGACAAAACGAGTCCACGGCGGCCGTGGTAGAAACACCGGAAGTCGACGAAATTGATGAAACGTCCGTTGAAACCGGACAGGAAGTAGTACCCGAAGAGGGGGTCGAAGGGGCCGAATCTCCCGAGAAAAGTGAAGGGGGTCTTGAGTTGAGTCCAGTCCAAATTTTGGACTCGGAGCAGGGTGAGACGGCCGCAGGGCCTTCGGAAGAGGTTATCGTTGCACGTTTGCCTGTTTTTGAACCTCTACCGGCCGTTCCAACGGGAATCATCGACGACCTGAACAAGATGCTTGAGGAGTCGAAGTGTGTCGCGGCGGCCGAAGAAGCTCCGTACATTCCAACCCCGGCAGAGGAGCACGGAGTAGCGATTGGAACGATTCAGGAAGCCTACCAGAGCGCGAAGTTCACCAATGCTCCGGGCGGCATATCAATCAGCGCAGAAGAAGCGGCTAAATTGGGATACGAGCAGCCTGGCGGGTACGACATAAAATTTGAACCCAAGATCGACGCAGTTCAGGTCTATCAGTCAAAGGCTATGGGCTTGCTCCCCACCGGCGACACCCGGACAACGGTCCTAGTCCGCGAAGGCTATTGGGAGGGAGTCGTCTCAGCCGCGGAAGCCGACAATCAAACGGTTGAGGAATGGCTGACGATGGAACTGGCTTCACGTCTTGAGGATCGGTTCTACGGGAGGCGGTAGTGATTTACGTCCAGGTGATCAGGTTAGGCGTGTGCGAGATGTGCGGCGGCCGGATGATTATGCTGACCAACGACCACACGCCTACAGCCTGTGAATTCTGCCACTCCCCTCACTGGCAGTACGGCAGGGAATCTATCGAGAGTACCCGAATCAGAACGGGGATGACGTTTGCAAACCGGAAGTTGGACGGCCGGCGGGACCGCAGGAAGCAGGAAGGCGCCGGGGCGAAAAGCCTCAAGAGACGCGAACGGGCTCGGCGGCAGTGGAAGTCTCTAAAGCCGAAAGAAGTCTTGGACTCCGCACCGCAAGCGTAGGACAATCATTCCATGGAGCAGAACTGGCAGGTCGGCCAACTCTATCTCGGGTTCAACCGCAACGGCCTGCCGGTGTGGAAGCAGCCGGGCGGCCCAGGCACCATCGTCTACCCCCAAGCTCCAGCCCTATTCCCGCAGGTGTATCAGGGGTATCAGCAGCAAGTCATGTCATATCCAAGTTTGTATGTGGGAAACTGCAACCACAGTTACAATTGCTTGGAAATCTTTGAAGTGTATGAGCCGTCCGATGGAACCCAGGTAGCCCTCGCTTGCTGCCCGGTGTGCTCGGCGATTCAGGCTATCTATAATCCATGGGATTCATACTGGAACTACGAGGAAACCCCGCTGGTAATCGCCTGAACGGTAGTAGAATAGGGGCATCGGGTGTTAGAAGCACCCGGCTCACGCCTCATCGCTTAGGAGAGCGAATCCGATGCCCCGTAGACCTAATGTACCATTCGACGGCCGCTGTGTTTGCCAGAAGCCAAACTGCGGAATTCCATTTGGATTCTGCCATTGCGGATGTGGAGAGAAAACCCATCTCGCCAAGTGGAGCAGCACAAAGAACGGACAGTATGCGGGATACCCGACCAAGTTTCTCATTGGGCACCAAGGGGCTGACCGCAGTGGAGCGATGGACACTGGACTCTTCAAGATAGATGGAAAGCCTTGTCGGTTAATGCCGCTCACTAAGGGGCAGTGGGCCATCGTCGATGCTGAAATGTATGAAAAGTACGGTAAAAGAAAGTATCATGCGAGAACCGATCCTGAATCTGGCAAGATATATGCCGCCAGGTCAGTCCGCATTGGGAAGAAAAAGATAATGGTCTACCTGCATCGAGAGATTCTAGGTCTTGAGTCTGAAGGCCCAGAACAAGTTGATCATGTAGAGCCGATGGCAACGACAGATTGCCGTCTTGACAATCTCAGGATCGCTCCGAGCCAAGATGAAAATCAGTGGAATAAAAGAAAGAGGCGCGACAGTAAAAACCCCTACAAATGTGTTAGGTTCCACCCGTTATCCGGTTTGCATAATGTGTTGATTACTGTTCATGGGAAAAGGATAAGCCTCGGATATTATCGAACCCCAGAAGAGGGGCGAGATGTTCACGTCGCAGCAGTAAAGGAATACCACGGTAAATTCGGACGGTGGAAATGATTGTGCAACGACAGGCTTGACTTATTTCCCCATATTACCCTATAGTGGCAATCACGCTCGCAATGAGCGAATATGCAACGGTCAAACATGGGGAGAAAACACATGGAAATCAAGATTGAAGGCGGGAAGATTCACATTGTCGCGCCGATTGACGATCCTCTGTCTCCGAGCGGTTCGGGGAAGTCTCTCAACCTGTTCACTTCGGGCGGGGTTGTGCGGACGACTGCGCAGTATCAAGGCAATGCGGTGAAGATCGGGTTGAACGTTTTTATTAAAAATGCCGATTACGTCGATCCGAAGGCGAAGAAGTAGGCAGCCGGGTCCAAAATTTGGAGTGGGGAGGCGCGAAATGGTTGGCATGGGGATGATAGTTGAACCGATTGTCGGGATAATCCACAACGTAAAACTGAATAAGTGGCATCCGGTTTACTTCCGCGAGAGCCCACCGCCAAGCAGTGATGGCAAAGAATCATGCCAGCGATACAAGAGTGGCGGGCACCAAACTGAGGGGTTTGCAACCCGCGAGGAAGGACTAGAGGGAGCCAAGAAATTAGCCGAGGCACTCAAGCCACACGCAATTGGCGCGATCCATTTGGCCCTTGATGGGGACTTTCTTTGGGATGGAGAGGATATTCCGGCCATGGTGGTGTGGTTCGCACTGGATGGGGAAACCGCAAAACCGATGTTTTAGAGCCGCCAACGGAGGGAGTTGGGGAGAGGAATGGGGAGATGGCACAGTTAAGGGAATTGGGGAAAGGTCACGGCAAACTTGAGGCGTACAGCATTGACCCGAGGGTAATTGAGGTACGGCCCAACTTTAATTTCAGGGACACGTCGACGCCGGAGGCGAAGAAGCATATTGCCTGGCTCGCGCAGTCGATCGCGGAGCGCGGCGTCGACCAACCGATCTGGATTGAAAACACCGGAGACAAAATCTACCTTGTGGCTGGCGAGTGCCGGCTGAAGGCTTTGCAGAAGTTGTGGGACGAGGGGAACGAAGTCTACGTCCCGACGATTGCCTACAAGGGCGACGAAGCCGCTGTACTGGCAAAGAGCATCTCGGAGAACTCCGGTTTGCCGCCGTCGATTCTCGAGTTCGGCCGGGCAGCGGAGAGACTTCAGGCTTTTGGGTGGGATGCGAAGCGGATTGCAGCGTGTCTGCCGCCGCACCTGGGGCTGAAGGGGAAGAAGGCTGAGCAGTATGTTCGCCAAGCCGTCGAACTCCAGCAGGCGCCTATGGCGGTCAAGGACGCCGTGGCGCACGGTGTGGAGATTGATGGAGAGAAAATGCCCGTCAGTCCTGCCCTAGCGGTCTCAGCGACCCGTCAGAGCCGCGAGAGGGCGCCGGAGATCATCAAGGAAGCGGCTACGAAGGCGAAGGCCGCGGGGAAGAAGTCGGCGAAGCGGCCGAAGACCGAGGGTAAACAGGGGAAGGCCAAAGCCGCCGCAGAGAATCGCACTAGAACTATCGAGAAGATCGGCGATTTAATGGCTGAGGAGATCCTGCGGGACAAGTTCGACGTGGACAAGCTCGAAGAATTGGCGCGTGAGTGGCAGTCGGCTAGAATCCTTCAGTGAAACTCGTAAGTAGCAGCCGCGATCGAGCGCGAAGTGGCAACGCAGGCGCTTGAGGATGAGAATAACCCGCTGGACTGCGAAATGTACCTGCACTGCAATGCGCTCAAGCCGGGGCGGAATCGCTCGCGCAAGCGGCTCAGTTGGGATGTGCGGTTCGCGTTGTGGTGCATCGCGGCGATTCTGTTGATGTTTATGTTGGGCGCGATTGCCGCGCAGTGGAGGTATTCATGGAATTGCTTTATGCTTTGACGGCACTTCTTCCAATCCTGGCGGTCGCCACCTGGGTGACTGAGCGCCACCGGCGCAATGGCCGCCAACTAAGTACGACGGAATGGTGCGCCCGGCTGCGGGCTCTAGACAAAGGCAAGCGGATCAAGCGGCCCAAGGCGCGGCACGAGGACTGCAAGACCGGCGCTGTTGGGGTTTCCGTTCCCGCACCACGCGAGGATCATGTAGAGAAGAAGGTCTCCGAGATCCGGCGCAAGGCCGGGCAGTAGTCCAAATTTTGGACCCGTGGAGTCACCGCGGCAGCCGTGGGGTCGAATTCGTAGGTTCCACCACCTGAAAATTCCATAGCGGGGCAGCGCCACAGCCGGGGGAGGCTGCTGCGCCGGCCGTGTGGAGGTAGGATTGGATACCCCAAACACTCCTAGCGGCCTTACAGCGTGATTTCCGCCCCCTTGCGGCAGGCTGGAAGTCGGGGCAGGATGGGTTGAGGAGGAAACCATGAAACTTAGCGTGATACCAGACAGCGTTCTAGCCGGGATGGTGAGAGATGGATGCTACACCAAAGGAGAGAGCGTTGGCGACGGCGGCCAAAAGTTCTTACTCGTCTTCGCTGTAACCTACGGAGCCGATGAGGGGGTTGAAACCCTGAATGAAGCCTTTGAAGCCTTTCACGACTTCCACTCTGACGACGATTGGATGGAGCGGAACATTCAGGTCTTGACCGTCGAAAATGGCACCGTGACGGTACGGGAAATAGCAGCGGAAGTTCTAGAAGATTAAGAGCGGCCCACCTGGGCCGGGAGGGAAGGGGAGAATGACAATTTGGGCATTAGCAACAGATGGGGATGCAGACGGCACGGTAGCCAGCGTCTACACCGATGAAAAGCAGATGTATCTGGACCTTGCTGAGAGGATGGGGACCGAAGAGGAGCAGGAGCAGGCGAAGAACTTCAGCGCAGACATTGAGGCATTGAAAGAGTTTGTCTCCGAGATCGAGCCGCCGTTTTTATTCACCTACAGCATCGACGAGCGGGAGATCGAAGTTCCTACAGCGATTGTTGCCGCAGTGTTGAAGGCGCGTTTCTCGTGGCTGGGGACCGATGAGGAAGCGGACGGCGCCGATGTAGTTGAAGCTCTTTCAGACTGGTACGAAAACCTGACTACGGAGCCGGGCCGATGAAGGTCAAATCGGTCCACGACCTGATTCTAGGCGGACTCTTGATAGCGGCAGCGGTGGAACTGGTGGTGCTTCCGATCCTGAAGGTAGTTTTCAGCCGGTAGTGCAACGATTCAAAACCACAGTAGAGTATGGGGAAAGAGGAGGATTGCAACGATGGCAACCGAATATCAGAAGTGCGGTTTGACTCAGCATCAGATGGTTTGCGTCGGTTTGGGGTTGCCGATTACCGAGCGGCTCAAGTATTCCGTGGAGTATTCCCACCCGAGGATCATCGGGACGCTGAAGGCGTATTACTTAGCCAGCAGCGAGCAGAACGCAGAGGAGATGTTCACCTTTGACCGGCCAGGCATGGAGATTGTCCGCGTCACGCTACTGTAGGGGACTTGAAACTGAGTCCCCTTACCTTCATTATGGGGAAGCGTGAGAGCAACCGCACACAACACGACCGGAACCTGCGAACGCTGCGGACAGCGGAAGTCTTACGTTATGGGCTCAGCTTTCCAAGGCGACGGCACGGCAACCTTCAGGATGCTTTGCACTCCCTGCGACCGGATCGAGCGGCCCAGGCACCAAGGCTACCTGTTCGCAAATATCAGGATGCCGATACCGGAGCCAGAACCGGAGCCCGAGATTGAAGAGGAGCCGGTAGACTTGCTCTACAGCCCGCAAATGGACCTATTCGCACCCGGCGAACTGAGGAGGTAATCATGGGACGTTTTAACCGCAGCAGCCGCCCATATTGGCTCAAATCCAAGTATGGCGGCAAGTGTTCAAATCCGAAGTGTGGCCGAGGAGTGAAGAAGGGGGAAGAGATTTTCTATTATCCGGCAACGCACACATTTCTTTGCTGCTATGAACCTTGCGGCCAGCAGGCAGAGCGGGAACTGAAGGCCGACGACTTCGACCAGGCACAGCTTAACTATCAGGGATGAGGAGAAAATCAGATGTGGGTTTTGATTACATTGCTCTTAATCCGCGAAGCGTGGCTTCTATGGCCGCGGCGGAAGCGGATCAAACGCGGATTGCCCAAGAGCTACGGCCAGCCGCGGAGTTATTGACGAGTCCAAATTTTGGAGTAGCGGCCACAGCCGCAGAGGAGGCAAATGAGACAGGGTTTCCATCTCAAGAATGGTTATGTGGTCATGGCGATTCCAGACACGGGTCTCTTTGTGAAAGATGGTCAATTGCGTACCGGACACGGCACGGAGCCAGCATTCAACGAGTTAATTCTCTTTTCCCGCGTTGCCGACGCCGAGGCACACGCCGAAAAGAACAATAAGTATTGGGCTTACAACACCGGAGAAGGAAGGCACTGGAATTTCAAGGTTCTTCCTGTGTTGGTAAGTGAACGGTTGTAGGGTCGTGGCGTAGTGTTCTGGAGCCGTGGCGCTCAACCAGTCTCGACCGATCGCTTAGGCTGTCGGTCGATTCTTTTTGGACCCAGGACAGCCGGCGCCAGCCGCAGGCCGAAGGAAGCGGAAGGGAATTTCTCTATGGGGTATTGAACTAAGAGGAATCATGGGAGATATTTGAGGAGCGGGAAACCGCGAGGAGGAACAAGGCAATGCGGAAAGAGATGTACACCACGCAGCGCGAAGTTAGAAACGCATTCTGGCAGGCAGCGCATGACGGGCAGTTTGCCGGTATGGACGTAACCAGAAACAAGATCACCGACTATAGCGGTAAAGGCAAGATGCACAACACAGATACACGGTGCGCCTTCGTCGATTACGTTGACGGCCTGGAGAAATCTGGAGAGATCAGCGCAGAACTCGCCAACGAAGTAACCCTCTAACCATCGGTTGAAATGGGCCGAACGTCCGGCACTCAGGACGAGAAACACGAGGAAAATTATGGAACTCACTAAAAGGTTAAGCTGGCGCACAAATCAAGATCAATTCTTTCAGTCGTTTGGATGCGGTCAAACCCACACAATCAAGTACATGGGCACCTGTGAAAGTTGCGGGCGCTCTGTCTACTCCCACGGCTGCGCCGGAGAGCGGCATTGCGGCGATCAAGTAGCAGACTCGCCAGATCCGCGCGGCATCATTCCACCGCAGCACTGCATGAACCGCTACCACGCGAAAGAGTACGGCATGACCGGCAGAGACGTTTTAACGTGTGCGGCTTGCGCCGACGATGGCGACCGATACCGAGCAATAATCGCGCAATCAAAAAGCAAAGGAATCTGGATTGCTCTGAACGTAATCGGCTATCTTTGCGCCGTTTGCGGCAAGTCCGGCCCGGAGCATGCACACTACGACTCAACCGACCCAAGAACGCACAAATTTGTATGTGGAGAGGAAATCACCCAATGAAAAAGGTTTTCAGGCTCAATGAAGACGGCGAACAGGTTGCAATCATTCACAGCTACGCACCCGGAGACGGCGACCTCTCATTTGTGGCGAGCGATCCACGCACAACCATTGCAGTAAGCCCAGGCCCGACGCGTGAGGAATGCGAGCAAGCTCTAAAACCAGGCTGGGAACTGTACGCCAACGGCTCGAACTGGAGAGCGCGAAAGCAGGAGAAAAATAACTGCGACGGCAGCGGCCCTCATGCGCTAGGCACGGTCAAACTGTTACCAACTGGCGGCGATGGAAATATGATTCTTTGCCGCTCCTGCTGGTTGCGGGAGATCGTGTACCGGGCAGAGCGTAACCGCGATTTAGGCGAGTTTGCGCAGTTTGCACTCCCAACGTGGGAGAGTGGGACGGTTTACGGCCAGAACTGACCAACCGACCCCACCCCAAAACCGCTCAAGCCCCGCAGGGCGGGAAAGAGCACAGCGAAAGTGAGGACTAAACCAAATGGTTCAACTTGAAGACGTAGCGACCTTCGGAGTAATGACAGTCAAGAGGCGTACAGGAAAGCAAGTAAGAGCGGAAAGGCTTCCCCTGTACTGCGTATGGCGCGGCGGCATTTGTCTGGAAGATTTCAGACACAAAGCGGATGCGATGAGGTGGGCCAAGGCAAACCAGAACGGCTGATTTAACCCTTCGGGTATCGTTGCACCACCCCACCAACCAAGATTCAAACGCAGCGATACCCACACCACCCCATAGACAAATACACTAAGCCACTCCGAAACAAAAAAGCGCCGACCTGCACCACCAACCCACCCAACCAAACCCCGCCAACACAAGCGCAGACCCCCAAAAACACCACAATTCAAAGACAATCGGCCAAGACGCCCACCGCCAGGCGAAGGCGTTAGACCGCGCCCCGACCACTCCAGCGCCCTCTAAGACGCCCCCATAGTGCCAAACGCATCGAGTTATCGTGATGAGTAGATAGCACTCAGGTGGTACTATGTGTCCATCTCTAGTGGTACTATGTGTCCATGTATAAGCAGGTGATGGCGTTTGAGTGTAAGTGTGATCTTTGTGGGCATCGTTGGATAAGCGAGGCGAAGCCGGCCAGGTGCGCAAAGTGTAAGAGTCGGATATGGAACTGCGACGACGCGGCGCCTAGTGTTCGGGAGTCAGAGAGTCTTGGAGCCATGGCGACAAAGATTAAAGAGCCGGTAACGATCTGGAAGCCATGCCCGAAGCATGGACCGAGCGAGGGATTCAGTAGATCAGATGGCTGGTGGTGTCAGAAGTGCGTGAAGTTGATACGCGGTTAGGGGTCTTGAAAGGCTAGCGGGCTGGGGGCATATTGGAGGCAGGAGGAAACACAGTGAGACAACCAATCAGACCGGAAGATAGTTTAACCTTCGCCGGCCTTGAAACCTGCGACCAGGACCGCGCCTCTGCTCTAGCGGCCCAAACCGCTGAGGAGTTAACCGCGGAGATGCGGCGACCGCTGGCGGATATCAGCGGCAAAGCTGGCCGGATGGAAAGAGACGCACCGTTATTCTTTGGGACCGGAGAGAATCCGACGCTGTTCTGAGGTAAGACTATGAGCCAACGGGGGATGATTCGCGGAGCGTTATACGGCCTGCTGATAGAGGCGACCATAACGGCTTTTGGATGGGCTCTGTACTACTTAACGAGGTTCTAGGACGGCCGCCCGGCCGTAACCGGGCCAACAACCGAGGAGGAGTTATGACGGGGCTTGAGAGAATGATAACGAAGGTCTGCAACGCGGTAGACGTGGCGTTAGAGATCCCGCGTCCAGGTGTTGTGTTCATGGAGTCGGAGCGCAGCCGTTGGGCCGAGCTCGACCGCCAGGAGGAGGAATTGCTCTTTGAGCGGAGCCGAGCGGCACGTCGGCGGATGCTTCGGCTAAGCTTCGAGTGAGGCAAAAGTATCGTTGCACCACAGCCAGCGGCCCCGCCCTAAAAAGTGGGGCCTTGCTGTCTCTATGGGGAAGTGGGATATTCAAGACACCGGGAAACCGGAGGAGGAAACGAAGATGAAGCTAGCATGGCAGGGATGGACGTTAGCGGCGGGAGCAATCCTGATTGGCTTCGTTCTGTGCATCATCGCGCAAGGCTAACCACGCAGCGGCCAGCCCGAGCCGAAATCGGGCATTTAACCGGGCAACCCCCGGAGGAGATGAGGAGATGCAAAAGGCGCTTCAATATCTAAGCTGTCAGACCTGCCACAAACCGGCTGGCGACCGCCATACGAAAGATACCGGCACTTGCTTCGACTGCGAGCGGGAGATCATAGCCGCTGGCCACCGGAGGGAGGAGGAGAAAGAAACGGCACAGTGGTACACCTGCGCAATGAGCGAAGCGGAGCGGCAAGAGGTAATCGGACGCTCGCGGTTGTCCTACGGCCTCGCCCCGTCATGGGACAACCTGACAGAGATCAGCCGGGAGGCGATCCGCGCAAGGCGGAGAAACGTCATAGCCGAGGGAAAGCGGATTGAGCGCGAAGCCGAGGAGCGCACCCGGATCGGCAACACGCCAAGCTGTGACGAGTGGCCCACCTGTAAACATTGTGGCTCGAACCTTGCAGACGATGACGACGTGGAAGCGGAAGTCTGCGACGCTTGCCAGCGTGACCCGTACCGCTGGAAGACGCGCACCGCCACTGCCTAACGACTCCAAAATTTGGACCCACGCCCCCGGCTACGGCTGGGGGCTTTCTTTTGCCCGACAGCCGAAACCGGCCAGAAACGACCTCCTGTAAGCCTCTAGGCGCTCGCGCTGGCGGTCCCGACGTACTACGGCATGGCAGTTTCAGCCGTCCAACGGCACCCGACTACGGCCCCAGGCCGCTACCGCGTAGCGAAGGACCGGCAAGGTACTCAATGGTAGGAGAGACCCAAGAGGGAGAGACGGCACCTGCCAAGCTGGACACTGGCGACGATCCAACCATCCCACCGGCAGCTTGCACCGCGCTTCGCTTCCCCATCCCGGTAGACGGCATCCTCTTTGCTACGGCTCCCCGCCCCTGCTCCGACCCTCCCCGCCCCGACCCGCCCCGCTCGCGCCGACGACGCGCCGCCGCCCGCCATCGCCAACGAGCAGGACGGGCGCAAGGGGTGGCACCCCCCCGTCGCTCACGCGACTAACCCCATCAGCGCAAAGTTTTGTAAGTTGTTTGTGATGTAGGCAGAGTAATTTTGATTTTTCAGTTTTTGATATTTTGTAATTTTCAAGTTGTGATTGGAGAAAGTTGTATTGGGGTATTGTCAAAAGAGGTTCGAGGAAATAGAGTGTTGTGAATGGGGGTGAAGTATGTGTGGAATGCTTAAGAAGTCAGGTAATGAAGTATCGCCTAAGCCGATTGAATTACGTGTCATTGAAACGCTTGCATTCCGATTCCAGTGCTTGTGTGGCGAGTGGGTAGTATGTCCTGTCCCTGAGAAAGTTGGAACAACTGTAGTGGTGAAGTGCCATAGGGGTTGTGAAAACAGGTTGGTGTGGAAAGGCGACCACTTTGGGATGACGACAACGAATCCT
>JBKQVI010000602.1:0-5692 GCA_052139985.1 Terriglobia bacterium | reverse complement strand
CAGGCCCAACAGGGCCGCGGGGTCCGGGTACTGGAAGGCCACGGGGGCCGACAAGCCCATCGGCACGCTAAGCCGCTGGCCATCAAGAAGGCGCTCGTGTTCTACGCCGGGAAGGCGCCCAAGGAGGGATGCTAGAACTGGCCGTTGTGGTCGGTAAACGATGCACGCTGCATGACGAGCCGAATCGGGAGCTGCATGTGCGGCATTCCGGGCAGAACTTCGATCGCGTCGATTTGCGGAGCGCCGCGCTCACTGGCGAAGCTGAGGTGCAGCCTTCCATCACTGGCTGGGGATATGTCGCGAAAAACGCGCTCATCGGCAACATTCTCTCCCATTGCGTCGGAATTGATATCAAAACCCTGCAAAACCAGATTTCCGTTGATCCTGACGGTGAACGTCTGGGCACTGTCGCTTGGCGAGTTAGAAGATACGAAGTAGAGGTGCAGCTCGTAAACGCCCGGCTGGAGCGGAATGTCATAGGACGCATCGCCTGCGCGCCAGTTTTGGAAGATGAAGGGATCGCTAGTTCGCGCGATCGGTGCATCCGGACGGCGCCAAGGTCCTCCACCATGGGCATACTCGTCGGCCCTCCACACTTGCCCTATGCTATCGGTTTGGGGTGCTCCGCTATAGCCGGCCAGCAGACGAACCGGAACCGCGGCCGGAGCCGCAGCGGCGTTTTGCGGGGAAGACAACGCACCCGCAGCACTCCGTGTTCGATTGACGACCGGCGTTGACAGATTTGAGCGATGACGGATCGCGATCGTAATCCAGACTGTGGCGGCCAGCGCCAGAGCCAAACCTGCGAGAATCCATCTGTTTGAGTGCCATGGGCCCGAGCGATCGACTTGTGCAGCGCCATCGTAACCGGCACGTTGTGCAGACTCGGTTGCGGACGCCTGATGCCGGGTGTTCCCGCCAGCCGAAACTTGAGACTCCCGCACGCTACGGTCCTGCGGCGCAGAGGCAACCCGCGTGAAGACAGGAAGGTAGGATCCGGCAGGAATCATCATGCGCAGTGTGTGATCTTTACCGGGGCCCTCGTAAAAGTCCTTCAGCCTCTTTCTGAGCCGATGCGTCTCAACGCGCACAATGGCGTCCTCACCGGCGTCAAAAACCATCTTCGAGCGCCCAAAGACGTCGATCGCAATGTTGTATTCGGTGAGCCGATCGCTCTCGCCATCAAGGTATTTTTCCCCGATGTAGCGGAGGAATTGCGAAAGACGTGAGGATCGGCCTAGCGCGTCGATGATCGCTTCTAGTTCGGCACGCTCCTCGTCAATCGATGCGAGTCCAGAGGTATCCAGTACGATCGCTCTCCTAGCGAAGCAGCCCCAGCAGATATGGATGATACAACTGCTCCGGCAGGTTTGCAACGGCGTTACAAACACGAGTAACAGAGAAGGCATAGTCAATATTTTCAGTACGTTACCTTGTGTTTCCAACCGGCTCTAACAATTTCGTACAACATTAACCTTCCCATTCATTTTCGGCTTCGAATACTGTTTCCCAGTCGCTCAAACACAGTGGCGACAGCCCACTGAAAGTCGCGGACCACGCTGGGATTGGCCGGGATTGTAGCGGATATCGGTTTCCAGATCCAGGAATACGCTTTAGAACCAATGACATACGTAAACATGCAAACTTCGCAAGTCTTTGGTTTTAACGGCTAGAGATCCGTACCCGGCACGTGCGTTGTCTTGAGGATGCGTGCGGAGTGAGTTGCACTCACCCTGAGGCTTTTGGGGATTGAAAACGTAAACAAGCTCAACCAATTTCTCATGGAGGAAACATGATGCAGCTAGTACAGCAAATGGCGCGGACGATCTTCAAAGCGCGCAGGATGGGAATCGGAGCGATTACGCTTGCGATGTTCCTTCTGCTCCTGGCGCCGTCAGCCTTCGCGCAATTCATCACCGGCAGTCTTTCGGGAACGGTGCGCGACCCCAGCGGAGCGTTCGTTCCAAAAGCGAATGTGACCCTGATCAACCAGGCTACAAATGACAACCGCGCCACCGTCACCAATGAGGCAGGCTATTTCACGTTCGCCGGGGTACAGGCGGGCGCATACTCGATTACCGTTTCTGCGCCAGGATTCCAATTATGGAAAGTGATTGACGTCCAGATGAATCCGGGCGATATTCGCACAGTTCCAGACATCCCGCTCAAGGTGGGGGCTACCAGCCAGACGGTTTCCGTCACGGCTTCGGCGGCGCAGATTGTGCCCCTTGATTCCGGCACGCACGCCTACGTGATTAGCGGCGAGGATCTTGAAAGGCTCTCGCTGGAGGGCCGCGACGTCTCCGAGGCCCTCAAGCTGCTGCCCGGTTCGAGCATTGCGGCAGTAGACAGCCCGAGCAGCGGCGGTACCTATCTTGACTTTTCCACAGTCGCGAATGTCGGCAGTGCAGTGGGCAACGGCGTCGAGGTCAGCGGCGCGCCCTACCGCGGCGGCCAGGGTTACCTGCTCGATGGCGTCAACATCATCGATGTCGGCTGCAACTGCTATTCGATCGCCACGCCCAATCCGGACATGGTATCCGCGGTGCAGGTGCTGCAGAGCTTCGGCGCCGACCAGCCCAACGGACCGGCCGTAATCAGCGTAAGCAGCAAGAGCGGTGGAAACCAATTCCATGGCGAGGGGTACTTCTACGCGCGCAACCAGGTATTGAACTCAAACACATGGCTGAACAACCACGGCAAGTCCCCGAAGCAGCCCGGGGAGTGGTACTATCCCGGCGGCAATGTCGGCGGGCCCATCCCGATTCCTCACTTTAAGAACAAGCTCTTCTTCTGGGGCGGATACGAATACGCCAAGCAGTTACTGCCGTCGAGCACGCCCTTCGAGTCCTACATTCCCAGCGCGGGCATGATGGCGGGTAACTTCACCTCCAGCGGCAGCGGCAACTCCGCGCTCTGTCCTGATGGATTCACCAAGGGCGCTACCAACTGGTGCGGCGACCCGACCGGATCGCTGGATGCCAACGGCAACGCGGTCAACCCTGCCGCCTTGGCCGTCGACCCGGGCGCGGCCGCGATCATGAAGCTGTTTCCGGCGGCCAATGCCGATCCGGCCACCACCCCCGGCAACTACAACTACGTGTATCCCTACTCGAATCCGCAGAACAGCTACACTTGGCGGGGCCGGGTAGACTACGCCATCAACGAAAACAACAAGGCCTTTATTACCTACCAGCAAGGCCACACTGTTTTCCAAACCCTGGCGCACATTTATTACAATCCCGGCTACGATGTTCCCTATCCCGGCGGTTCCCTCGACGAGCCCAATACGTCGCGCGCGATGACCGTGAACTATGTGAGCGTAATCCGGCCCACACTCACCAACGAGTTCGTCTTTGGCTGGGGCTGGGCCAACGGGCCGACCGCGCCCTCCGATCTGAGTAAAATGTACAAGACCACGCTCGGTTATCCCTACCAGACGATCTACAACAGCGCTTCACTGGTCGTGCCGTCGCTCGCCTCTGCCGGTGCGCAGACGTTCCCCGACCTCTCCCAGCCGGCGTTTTTCAACGCCGCAGGCGAGTTCCCGTTGAAAAAACAGTCACCGTCGTTTGCTGACAACGTAACCAAGGTATGGAAGACCCATACCGTCAAGGTTGGAGGATTCACCGAACTGGTCGGTAACGACGGGGCAAGTTATGAATATCCCAATGGCGAGATTTACGTCGGCAACGGGCCGGCGCCGAACAAGGTCGTCGGCTCCACGGTCTCTCCCACCACGCTGATTGGAAGCACCAACCCCACGGCAAACCTGGTGCAGGGCATCGCCAGCGGCTTCGACCAGAACAGCTACGAGAGCAGTCAGGATCTTGCCAGCCGGACCATTTCGGCCTATGTCATGGACGACTGGAAGTTCAACCGCCGCCTTACGGTGAATGTGGGCGTGCGCTGGGATCACGTGGGACGCTGGTACGACCGTCAGGGTGTGGGCTCGGCCGTCTGGTATCCGCAACTGTTCGCGCAGGACGTAGCTGAAAACCAGTCGGCCGGCAAGATGGCCGTCGAGTATCCAGGTTTGCGCTGGCGCGCGATCGATTCAGGCATACCGAACGGCGGCTCGCCGACCCGGCTAGCCTGGACGACGCCGCGTGTCGGTTTTGCTTACGACGTGCAAGGCCAGGGCCAGACCGTGATCCGCGGCGGCTGGGGTGAATATGTGTGGAACGATATGGTCGGCGGCGCGCTGAGCGCGTCGCAGAACGTGGTGAACTACAGCTCGCCCGGCAGTCAGGACATCACGCTTGCCCAGGTTCCGCTGCAAACCGTGCCGGGCAACAACCAACCCGCGAGCGGCATTTCGGCCATGGCTTACAACGACTGGCAGGATCCATTGACGTATTCGTGGAATTTGACTATAGACCGACAGTTGCCCTGGGGGAGCATGCTGGAAGTGGCCTATGTGGGCAACAGCACACACCATGAGCTCCTGGGCGAGGAGGTTGGCGGAGCAGGCGGCGTTGCCAGCGGCGGGTTTATCAACCAAAATAAAATTCCGCTCGGCGGCCTGTTCAAGCCGGACCCGGTTACCGGCGCGCCAGCCCCGACCGACCCTGAAAACAACTCTACGTTTAACATCGAGGATTACGAGCCGTACTCCGGGTGCACCGTCGGCGGCCAATGCTACGGCTACGGCACCAACAGCATTACCGTGGGAACCCACTCCGGCTACGGCAACTATAACGGTCTGCAGATTGCCTGGCTCAAGCAGCGGGGACACGCCTCCTGGGACTTCAACTACACGTGGTCGAAGGCGCTGGGCATCCTCGAAACCACATTCGATGCGTTCACCCTGCGCAACAACTACGGAGTACTCGACATCGACAAACCGCAGGTATTCAACGCATCGTATGCCTACAGCATCGGGACCGTTTACCACGGAAGCGAAAAGCTGCTGAGCGGCCTCGCAAATGGTTGGAATGCTTCCGGCACCACAACCATCCAGGAGGGTGGAACCTTGCAGGGCAACGGCAACCTGGGCCTCAGCATCCAGGAGCCTAACGGCGACGGCAACAATACGTCGGGGAATTACGAAAATCTGGGCACGAGGACGTACTTCGGGACAGATGCGGATTCGATTCTGCCGATTACCACCTGCAGTCCCAGGAGCCACTTGCAGTCGCACCAGTTAATGAATCTTTCCTGCTTCTCAGCGCCCACCGTGGGCACGCAAGGCGACCGAGTGATTCGGCCTTATCTGAAAGGGCCGGTCTACAACGACTCCGACCTTAGCATTTACAAAACCTTCAACATTACGGAACGGCAGAACGTGCAGATCCGGGCCTCGGCGTTCGATTTCATGAACCATTCGCTGTGGGGCAGCACCGGCGGCAACCTTCTTTCGCCGTATTTTTCAACGACCGATGGAGGGCACTCTTTCACTCCCAACACGAACGTCTACAACAGCGACGGCGTGAGCCTGACCGGAACTTGCGGCGCCGGCTCGAGCGTCTGGGGTTGCGAGAACCAGAAGGCTCCGTTCTCTGGGGCTGGCTACGCCCGGATCATCGAGCTTTCGGTGAAGTATAACTTCTGATTGGCGTCCTATTTTTGCAGCCATGGGAAAGGCACTCGCCTATCCCATGGCTGTTTTTGCCAATATCCGTTCGATAATAAGGGGATCACGCATTTTAGGCGCTTACGTGAAGCAGACCGGGCATCGCGATTCGTCGTG
>JBKQVI010000601.1:0-8645 GCA_052139985.1 Terriglobia bacterium | reverse complement strand
GCTATACCGTGCAGCAGCGGTGCCTGGAACTGCCTCAAGGGGGATGGGAGACGCCCGGAGTCGATCCCGAAGAACTGGCGCGCGGAGAACTGCGCGAAGAAACGGGCCTCGTCGCCGCCAGCATGACGTACCTCGGCGGCCCGATCGGCACGGCCTCCCGCTTCGGGCTTCAGGCCCAGCCGCGCCCGCCAGCGCCGGTCCCGGAGGAGATCCCCGATCTGCTCCGTCGAGGGCGTCCGACGCATCAATCCCCACTGCCAAGTTGCCAGCACCGCCGACAGCGGCAGGGTCGGGTCGCGCCGCCCGTCGGTCATCCGCCCCCGCCGGTCATCCTTTCGAAATACCCTGTCCGTATAGCGGCGCATCTGCCGCAGGCTGCCATGGGCCAGGGGACGCCCTCCTGATGCCGTGCAGTCATTCTGACAATCTTATAAATGTCAGACACCATTAACGATCCCCCCCCGGCCCCCTTCCGCCCTCAGACGGCCGGGCGGCGGGGAGATTTTGCCGGTTCGGCCACCCCCCCTACCCGCAGCCGCAGCAGACGCCGGTTCACCGCCGAGACCTTCTCCAGGGCCGCCCACCAGCGCTTATAGTTGTCCAGGAATTGCCGGGCCACCGGCAACATCTCCTCCGACAAAAGGATCTGCTCCGTCTTGCCCGGCTTGAGCGTGACCACCAGATAATGCGCCGGACCATGCCCCCGGTTCTTCACGCAATGACAGCTCGCCTTGCCGCACCGCCGGTAGCGCGTGACCAGACTACCCCGTACGATTTGGGCAAAAGCCGGAATATCACCAGTTAGGAGAGTGGTGCGGAGTTGCTGGGTTCAGTTGGCGTTGGGCCGTTGTGAATGCAGTATTTACTTCATTTCAGCAGTGTCCAACTATAAGTCTAACAGTCGCAACTGCATACGAAGGTGTCCTTTGGTTGTTGGCCATTGGCGTCAGAAAGAGCCCGTGTTCGGGGAGGTTCCGTATCCCGCAAACTCTCGCAATAAGTCAGTTGCGCAAAAGCCAGGCAGGGAAACTGATCGAGCGAGAAAAATATTTGCACCTTGTAATCGCCGCGATAGCGAGCCACGCAGCGCTGAAAAATCGGCCAGAGGCAGAAGGTCTATTCGACGAAGACTTGCGTCTGACTGTTGGACAATACTGAGCAAGAATCGATAATACTAAACGCTGCGGCGTCACCCGCGGTCGGGCCCGCTAGTGTCGTCCCAGTACATTCTTCCCGAACGGGTAGCTCCGGTCAGCAGCGAGGTCGCGGACCTTGGGTTCGAATTGCGTCCGTAAACTAGAGCGGAAAGGCATATAATGGCGGCGACATAGTTGCCGCGACCCCTTGCCGGAATCGTGACAGTAAGTGAAGATAGGCAGGCGATCAGCTTCCTAGACTCTAATCTTTGATCGCGAAAGTTTATTAAGGGAGGAAGAATTCTATGCCCGATACCAAGAGAGTCGAGGTTAAACGTCCCCTTGAGCAAGGGGACTGGAACATGGCCTTCCTGTTTCCCGACGAGGTGGCGGCGGCGCGGGAACGAAACGGCCTGGTGCTGCTGCCGCTGGCTCCCGTGGAGTGGCACGGGCCGCACCTCGCCATGGGCTGCGACAACCTGCTGGCGCACGCCTTTGCCCGCCGGCTGGCTCGGGAATTGCAATGCCCGTATTTCCCTCCGCTGTTCGTCGGGACGGAGCGTGAGCGCCAACCCAACATGCTCGAGGCACTCGGCTTCACCCGTGACACGTTCATTGAAGGAATGGATTTTCCCAAGAATTCTGTTGCCAGTGGCTACTTTCGTGAAGAAGTCTTTGCGGCGGTGGTGCGCGACACGCTCCACATTCTTTTCAACCGCATGCATTTCCGTCGCGTTCTGATTGTGAACGGGCACGGAGCCGATAACCAGCGCGCAGTACTGGACCGCATGTGCCGGGAATTCAACTGCGGCTTCGAGCCCAAGCGCGTCATGTGGGTCTACCCGGGATTCCCGCGGTCCCTGGTGGCCGGAGCGATTGGCCACGCAGCGTCAGAGGAAACTTCGATGCTGGAAGCGACCTGGCCGGGTTCGGTGGATCTTTCCAGACTCCCTTCCGCCGGCAAGCTCGCCAATATGGACTACGCCATCGTGGATGGTGATACCTTTGATTGCGTTCCCACACCTGATCACACCTTGCGGGAAGAGCAGGACCCGCGCATCCACTTCGATCCTGTCTGGGGAGAACAGCAGGTCGAGCAGGCAGCGCGTGAGGTGATCGAGGACGTGCGAGCGTTGTGGTTCCCGGCGGAGCAGAAGTAAAACGCCGGGTCCGTTCATCAGCTTACGCCCAGCAGAACCACGGCGACAAACCCCAAGGCCACGCCCAGGGCGGTGGGTAGATTCATGCGCTCGCCGAACACCAGCCGCCCGGCCAGGGCCACAACAAATATCGACCCGCCGATGGCGATCGGAAACACCACATGTCCAGGGACGCCTGAACTCAGCGCGACCGCCATGGAGATTTGGCCCCCGATGCTCAGGGCTCCCGCTACAGCTCCCCAAAAAAGTTCCGTCTTCCCCACGCGCATCCTTTTCAGGAGCATGGGCAGAGCAATCGCCGCCAAGCCGCCGGCGTACCAAACGGTCAGGTAGGGATATTTCACGGATTCGGGGAGCCCCCACCCTGCAATCATTTTGAGACCAAAGGCGCTCATTCCGTTGGTGAGAAGTATCACCAGCATCAGCAGGAACCACATGGCAGACTCATTCTCCTTTCGCGGGGTCGCCGACGATAGCGCGCTTTTCCATGACCTGACCGTAAGACAGGAAAAAGATGGAGACGACCACCAGCCCGAACGCCAAAACCTTTAGGGGGGTTAATCTCTCGCTGTACATCCAAATTGAAAACACCACCGGAACGCCGGCGGAGAGATTCATCATCAGCCAGCCCACCGTTACCTTGCCAAGGCTGATCGACATTTGAAAAGCCAATGAGGCAACCGCCGCACAAATTCCAAAGATCACAGCAATCACATACACTTTGGCCGGAACATGACCACCTCCCTTGAGAAGCAGGGTCCTGATCAACATGATCAGGGCAGGCCAGGCAAAGGCCGCGACCACCAAGCCGGCAGCGTTGGCTCCCCTTCGTTCCGCTGCCTTCATCGCACTGCCTAAAAGGCCGAAAGAAATCGCTCCCAAGAAACACAACAACAGACCCATAGGTGCCGCTCCTCGAGACTCTTCGCAAGTTGAGGTTGGGGAACCGTGGCCCCTCCCTCCGAGCTGACCTCTTGATTCCACGCCGGGGCTCGCGTCGTGGCCTTCCGGCGCCCGAGATTATATGTCAGTCTGCCTCCCTTCGGACCCGGCTATCACTCTTTTCCGCATGAAGGAGCGCGCAGTGAGTCCGGCATCGACTGTCCCCGAGGCAAGTGACAGGAGGGTGAGGCAAGGCGCACATTCGATTGATTCCTCGGAGCAGGCGCTTCATAATATGCTCCGCCGTCTGTAGGTTGGACTAAGGGGCGCTTTCGGCTCATACCGGTATCGCTTAGTGGAGGAATCATGCCTCGCCTTGTTCTTTGATACAAGCTTCCAGCGCCGCGCCTCCCGAGGCTTCCCTCGAAGCCACCAAACAAGCCATGATTAAAAGCACCTGGGCTACTTTCGCCAGGCGGCGGAAGCCGGAGCCCAGATCGTCTGCCATTCCGCCTGCACTTTTGCCAATCCTCGCAGCAGGAATCTCCGAGAGGCTCCTGCCCGCTTATGTTCTACGGCAGCGCCGGAATCGTAGGACTTTGCGGGTGATGGTTGAAGGCTTCCGCCCTGCTGCATCCGCTTTCATGGCCACGCATTTGCCGCATCATGTCATGGATGGGCCAAATCGCGTCGTAAAACAGGGTTTGGGCCCTAAAGGCTTGGTGATACCGCTCCTCAACCGACGTGGTGTTAACGTAGTGGGTGGGGTAAAAGTTTTGCGTCTGCGTTCCCAATTCGGCCTCAAAGTAGTAGAGGGGAAATTTCTTTCCGCTGGCCAACCAAGCACTGTAAGTGAGCAGCGAAGCGGCCCGGTGGTCCATATGGAAATCGATCGGCCAGTGGGTGAAGACGATGTCGGGCTTATACTTGTCCAATAGGATTTCCGTGAATTCGTTATAGCGCTGTCCGGTGATTTCTGACCCTGTCCCGTAGCGGACGGGCAGTGTAAACTGGCCGCTGTTCGAGCCGCCGTAGTGTAAGAAATCCAAGCGGATTTTTAGAATCTCCGCCATCTTGATGCAGTTTTGCATATCCTTGACCATGCGATCTTCGGGATTGGCATCGGGGCCAGGCGCCGATCCGGTTAGTGAGACGGCAACCACGTCGTGCCCCTGATCGGCATAGAGCGTCAAGGTTCCGCCGGCACAGGTCTGGGGGTCATCACAGTGGCCTCCCACCGCAACCACTCTTAGTTTCCGGTCCGGCTCGGAGGGCTTCGGTTGCGCATGGGAATTTCTCCCGGGGAGTAACGTGGCTGCGGCTCCTGCCAGAGCGGAGGATTTGCGCAGCATTGATCGGCGAGTTAGTTTATTCATATGCTCCTCAAAAGAATTTTTTGGAAGGCGAAGCTCGGTTCGCTACCAGGGTCCTACAAAGTGGATAGCTACGAAGATTGTGACTTGCAGAGTTTCTCACTGAATTCCCACCCGCGGCGCCGGTCACAAATTTGGCGACAGTGTTCGATGAAGTCCCGCAGTTCCTCCAGGCCATAACTGCGGGCCAATTCCCGCGCGCTCACTCCGGGGCGTTTGGCCTTTAGCACAAACCAACCGTCGCGCTCGATGTACTTATCCTGCATTACATCGTCGCCATGCTCCTTCAACAACTTATCGCGGATTATGGAGCCCCCGCTGTTAGCATCGACGGAATCCGTGCAGTAGATTCCCCGATCCAGGTCCAGGGTGATCCGCGTAATCAGCAGGTCGTCGCCCTTCCTGTAAAGCAGTTCTTCCCCAGTGATGTCCAACACCTGGCAATCGGGAGCGTGGGTGGCGCTCACGATGTAATAGTGGTAGTTCACCGCTTGGGCCACCAGCAAAATTCCCCCAGGAGCATCGCTGGGGTAGATCACCAATTCGGCCCCTTGGGTCGAGAGGCGCTGCCAGACTTCGTTAAAGAAGGAGTCAAAGCAGATGGCAAAACCCACGCGGCCGAAATCAGCCTGGTGAACCACCGTTTCCTGTCCGGGTTCAATCGGCGGCACGCGCTTGAATTCCGGAAGCCAGGGGAAGACTTTGTTGTAAACGGCGGCCACGTGCCCGTCGCGGTCAATCAGGACGCAAGAGTTCAGGCGGTGGGTCCCGTCTTTCCGGTCGATGGGGCAAACGATGTAGGTTCGATGTTTCTTGGCCAGTGCGCCCATCGCCGTCACCGCGGGCCCGTCGAGCGTTTCCTGGCTTGTCGCCGTCAGTCCCCGGTACGTCTCGGCCAGGACGATGATATCCGCGCCGCGGGACCCCTCGCTGTCCACGAGCTGGACAACGTTCTCTAAGGGTCTCTCGTGACCTTTGTAAGCAAGGCTCACGACCCGCACCGGCCGGCCGATCTTGTCGGCTGACGTGTCGGGTGCAAGCAAGGCATCACCCGTCGCCGCGCTCCCGCCCCTGCCATCACCGGCGAGACCGGGAATTACCATCCCCGCCAGAGCGCCTAGCCCTGCGGAGGTCTGGAGAAACTTCCTTCTACGCATATGAACATCCTTATTCTCAACTGAATTTTTGAGCGCGCCGCATTAGACTCCGGCTCCTTGTTGCTCACCGCTCACCACAGCGCGCGCCATTTTCTCGCCGGATACCGGGCGCAGTCGCACCGCCAAGATTGGCGGTATTTCCGTGTAATTGTCCCAAGAAAGCGAAGCAGCCGACTTCGAGGGGGCATTGGGAACGGGCGCCTCAAACGCGTCGAGAACAAAACCTGCGGCGAAGCAGGCCGAAAACAGGACTGAAAGCGGGCGATGCCAGTCGTTACCTTCGCCCATATGCCTGTCCCACCAGGTCGCGTTCTGGTTCCAGATCTGCTGGCTTTCGTTCGCCAGTTCGGAAAAATCGGGGCCGGGAGACTTCACCTCCATGTTCTTCCTCTGGATGAGCCATTTCGTTCTGTCACAGACTTTACCTCATTGGGCCGATAAAGTATTTAAGTGCTCGGGAAATATGGGAATTCTGGCTTCTCCCCCTAGAGGCGTGATACGAATCGACGATCAAAGAGCAGCCACCCTGGCTCTTTTCCCCAAATCTCGAAGGATTTCCCGGGCCGCATTGTGTCCGGGGATACCGGTGACGCCACCACCCGGGTGGCAGGAAGCCCCACACTGGTATAGTCCGTGAAGCGGTGTGCGATAGTCGGCATAGTGTGCCGCAGGACGTTGGAAGAACAGTTGGTCGAGGGAGAGTTCCCCGTGAAGTATGTGCCCGTTGGGGAGGTTCAAGATCTGTTCCATATCTGGAGGTGTTAGGACCTGCATTCCTATGATGCCCGCCGAAAACCCGGGGGCGATGGCGTCAATCGCTCCGGTTACCGATTTCGCGAAGTTGTCACGCTCCTGAGCCCAGGTAGCGTTTTTCAAAGTGTAAGGTGCATGGCCACCATAGAGGTGGACGACATGTTTCCCTTTGGGTGCCATGCTGTCATCAAGAATACTCGGGGTCGCAACTGTTATGTAAGGATTAGAAGAATACCACCCGTATTTTGCATCGTCGTACGCACGTTCTAGATATTCTATGTCCGGGCCAATATGGACATAGCTCGGATAGCTAACATCCTTTGCCTTTGACAAGACTCCGTATTGCGGGGGGACATCGCAGGCAATGTTGATTTTCCAAGCAGTTGAATAGGTACGGAAGGTCCGAATCTGATTCATAAAATCGACCGGAAGGAGCTTCTCACTAATCAAGCCGCCAAATAGAATCTTGCAGTGTACGTTGCTCACAATAGTTGGGGCATCGAAACGTTCCCCCGTAGCGGTTATCACGCCAATAGCTCGCCCGTTTTCCGAGACGACCTCGCGAACTTCAGAATTCGTCTGGATTCGAAGTCCGAAGGCCGCTCCTGATGCAGCTATCGCTTTGGCAATGGTCCCCATGCCACCTCTTACGTGTCCGCGAGGTGACTCATGAGAGCCGCCTACGACGTTATCTAACATGCAATACGCCGATCCTGGGGTCTTGGGGCCCGCGCAGTTGCCGATGGACGCCCAATACGCAAAAACAGCCCTAATAATGCTGCAATCAAACCATGGTGCGAGGTAATCATCTGCACTTTGCGTCATCAGGTCAATAATACGATATAGCTGACCACCGATCCTCCGATACCGCCAAAGGAATTGCGCTGTGTGTTTAAATGTCTTCCAATTCAGTTTTGTGGGGTCGACCGGAGTTTCCAACATTAGCCTTCTAAACAATGGCCCAACCTCTTCCAAGTGCGCCCTGAAATCGGGATAGATCGCAGCATCATGGTGAGAAAAACGTTCAAAGCTTTGTTGAGTCTTTTTCGCATCCCTGCTTAGGCAAATATATTCATCTTTGGAAACCGGAATGAAGATGTCCCCGCCGTCGTACACCGTGTCGAGGCCGAACTTGAACAGTTCCAATTCCCGAATGATTTTTGAACTTAGTCCGCCGGTTAGCAGTGCAAATACAGAAAACGTGAAGCCTGGAACGACCTCTTCGGAGACCACGGCGCCCCCGAACACGTGCCGCCTTTCCAGAACCAGGGTTTTTAGCCCTGCTCTTGCCAAATATGCACCACACGTCAAGCCATTGTGCCCGCCACCGATGATAATCGCGTCATACTTCGAGCTCATTTAGCGGCCCCCCCTGCATCATAATTTTGTGACTGGGCAAGAATCGCATTCTCTTTCTTGGCTGTCGTCACTAGGTGGTGCTTACTTCTGCGGCTATATCACGGGTTCTTCACCAAACCTCGCTATTTGTTGTGGGGATATCGATTTGGCACTCGAACGGCGTCGCCTTCACTCAGGTCAGTACTCAGTCACGTAAAGACGGCGTCCGTCACATCCCCATCCATGGATCTGCGTTATTGCGATTTAGCCGTCTGCTGAAAATCGTCCCAGAGACATTACCCTGCTTCGCGATTCATCGGGCCTCTCTCTCGTTTTGAGATCTCGTGTCCCCAAGCGTAGGAATGGACTTAACGTCCAACACGTTTCATAGAATGTTAGTTCAACTATAAAGTAATAAGCGGACGTAAGCGCTCAATCTATTCTAATTACTTCAGGACTGTCAAGTGGGATCTTTGACTCAGGTGCGCAACATAGGAGAGGTGGTCGAAGGACAGCGCGTCCGTGTATGCACCCGGCGGGGAGGCACTACCGGGAGGATCCATAGACCCCTGAATCCTAACCGCAATTGAGTCGCGACCTGCAGCCCATTAATCTTGGCTCGTGGCCTCAGGCGTCCCCAGCCGCTCACGAAGCCGCGACATCGCTGAATCGCGATTCTTGGGTCACATTAACCGTTTGCAATCCATGAACACCTGGATTAACCTAACTTCCACGTTCTCCGGCGGGTTTTCGGCGGTTTCGGGATGCAAGGTCTTTGTTTTGAGCAATCGGTCCTCACAAGGGCAAAATAGTGACGAATATGAGTGATATTTGTCCTTGACTTGA
>JBKQVI010000600.1:0-9464 GCA_052139985.1 Terriglobia bacterium | reverse complement strand
CCGGCAGGGAGCCTCCCGAGCTCTGCGGGCTCCCCCGGCCGGGTTGCGGAAACCCACCCCGCCCCCACCTTGCGCCCCCCACATCGCCCCAACATCGCCGCTGCCTCCCTTACGTGCGGATTTGGGTGCTGCGTGGATTGTCGATCGCCTGGTTGAGTTCGTAGCGAAGGTAACCCTCTTCCTTGTGCGTAGGTTCTATCAGGCTGTGGAGCGCTCGAAGAAGCTCGTCCTCCTTGCCCTCCTTCGCGATGAACTGCGCAACGCAAACAATTTCGTTTTCCGCTTTCTTCAGCATATGTTCCTCCGTCAGAGTTTCGCCGGGCTCACAGCCTGGTGAAAAAGTTTGATGCCGTCGTAGAAGCCTGCAAACATCATGGCCATCGAGGTAGCGCCGGGGTCGGGATGGCCAAGAGTCCGCTCACCGGAGAACCTCGCTTTCCCAAACTTCGCGACGAAATTCTTGGTGGCGTCCGCCCCGCGCTCAGCCGCTTCAGCCGCCTCACGTAACGACCGCTCAACATCCTTGCCCGCGTTTGCGCCGGCTCGCAGCGCCTCGACGGCGGGCAGCAGCGCATCGATCATCGTCTTGTCGCCGATCTGCGCCTTCGACTGTTTCCGCACCTGCTTGACGCCTGCTTCGAAGGCGGCCGCCAAGCCCTCGGCATCCAGGCACTGGCGTTCGCCAACCGCTTCCGAGACGCCCATGCAGAAGCTTCCGAGCAAGGGTCCCGTCGCTCCGCCATCGATTCCGAGCAGCGTCCATCCAACTTGGGAGAGCAGCTCGCGCAGGCTCGCTTCCCGGTTCGCGGCCAGAGTCTTTTCAACCTCTCCCATGGCACGTCGCATCGTGATGCCGTGATCGCCATCGCCGCCCGCCGAGTCCAATTGCGAAAGGTAGTCACTGCCGGCTCTCACCTTGGCGATGGCGCCGGCAAGCATCGCGATGAACTCGGGTTTGCCGACGAGAGCGTTCATAAATCTCAGGCGAAGGTCCGGACTAACGCACGACCCTATAGGGCGTATCGCAAGGGGCATCCCAAAGCCGTAACAGTTCGCGATCCATGCGCGCGACGAACATCTGGAAGCCCGCCTGCTCTTGCGCCGTGATGTATTCACCCACCAAACTGCGCGCGATCTTGATTCCCTTTGCGTCCAGCAATTGGCTGACGCGGCGAAAGACGATAAACAACTCCATCAGGGTGGTCGCGCCCATTCCGTTCATAATGACAAGCAATTCATCATTCGCGCGAGCTTCAAGATCCTCCAACAAACGGGCGAGCATGATCTCCGCGGTCTCGTCGGCGCTCTTGAGTTTCATGCGGCCCGGGCCCGACTCGCCATGCTGTCCCGCTCCGATTTCCATTTCACCGTCGCCGAGGGAAGAAAGCTCCAGACCCGTGGCGGGATGCGTCGCCGGGCGCACCGCTACGGAGAGCGTTCTCATATTGCGCTCCAGGCGCTCGGCAATGGCAAGAACCCGATCGAGAGACTGGCCTTCTTCCGCGGCTGCACCGGCAACTTTGTAAACCGGTAGAAATCCCACCAGGCCGCGGCGGTCTTCCGGCTTGTCGCGGGAACCGGAGGCGATGTCTTCGTGGAGTAGGACCTGCTTCACGTTCAGTCCCTGCTTGCCGGCCAAGTCCATGGTGACGTTGGCCGTCATGACGTCACCCTGGTGGTTGAGCACGACCAGTAAAACTCCCGCACCGCGGTCCGCGAGCTTGATCGCTTCCAGGCAACGAGGCGGACCGGGCGCAGAAAAAATCTCGCCGGGAACGCTGGCGTCCAACATGCCCATGCCGACGAATCCGCTCAGACCAGGTTCGTGGCCGCTGCCTCCAAGAGTGACGACCCCGACCTTGTCCATCGCTTTTGGGACGGTGCGAACGACAATGTTCTTTCCCGCCAGCTTCACTTTGTCGGAGTAGGCGCGAGCATACCCTTCCAGCAGCTCGCTCACCAGGTTCTCGGGGTTGTTGATGAATTTTTTCATTCTCATAAGCGTTGATCCCCGTTGCCCAAGCCGCCGCGCGCGCAGGCACACTCGATGCAGCCTGCCGGTCCAGCTTGGTGAGAGGAGAATATACCGCCGGGCAAATCGCGTTGCTACCAAAATCCCACGGCAAAATATCACGATCCTACGACGAGCCCTAGAGATCTTGTTAACCCGAAGCTTTGGATAGTTGTAGCACGACCTGTTTTGAGGTCCGCGGCTTTTCCTTGTTTGCACGCTCGTAGCTTTCTGACAAAGATAGGAATAAATGTTATAGATTGAAAGTCATCCCGCCCCTACACTTCGGTTTGACGGGCGGCGATTGACGCGACTAGAGTTCTGCAAGCCACGTTTCAGGCCAAGTAAATCGTCACCACGGATTGGGAACAACGGTCATGACCGACGGCGACGGGACATGGATCATCGATCGCGAAGGCTGCCGCCATCAACGTTGGGGTTGCGGCGGGCTATTATCCATCTGCGCAGGAGGCCGTGAAGCATGCAGTCAAAATGGACCGCCTTTACACCCCCAACTTATCCTTAACAAGGGGTTACAAAGGGTTGTATAGGGTCTATAAGGGTACTGCTGAGGCGCAAATGGATCTGTGGGACCTCCGGGCTAGCATACTCAGTGGGGAGAGGACATAATGCCCGATAGCCACGAGGCGCTGAAATCCGCCATTATCGAAAAGTGCCGCGCCCTGGAAAAGATCGGCTATTTTGTCGGTACGTGGGGAAACGTCAGCGTGCGTGTTCCGGAAGGTTTCATTGTGACGCCGAGCCGGATCGGCTATGACCGAATCCAAACCAACGATTTCGTGGCGGTCTCTGCCGAGGGCGGCGTGGTGGCGGGACATCGATTGCCCTCTTCCGAGACGGAAATCCATCGCGCCGTTTTGAAGAAGAAAACGCGGTGTTGTTGGCGAATCACGGAGTCATGTGTTGTGGCCGGGATTTGGAGGAAGCTTTTGTGGCATCGCAAATCCTGGAGAAAGCTGCATTCATGATGCTCGCGGCAGCCGCCAAGGGTGCGGTGATTCCCATTCCCGACGAGCATGTGCGTTCGGAACGACATCGATTTCTGTACAAGTATGGAACGGCCGGCGACGCGCCCGCAAAACCCGAGCCGCGCACGCCGTGACTTGTGAAAGCTGGTGTAGCGCGGACCTGTTCTTGTAGGTCCGCGGCTCGTATCCGATGGGCGTGGAAAATCCGCGGACCTACAAAAACAGGTCCGCGCTACACATCCTCCAAACGCAACACGATGAAGAAAGAAGCAAGTCCCATGAAGAACCCGCTACGAGACAATCTCCGCCAGATTTATCGATCCGCCCTCGGCCGGCAACGGCATGAGTTAGTCACGCCCGCGCTGATTCTCGACCTCGACGTCGCACGCCGCAACATCCAATTCATGGCGGAGCATCTGCGCGGATTGAAGGCCCGCCTGCGGCCGCACGTGAAAGTGCAGAAGAGCCCGGAACTCGCTTATTTGCAGATCGAAGCCGGGGCCATCGGCGTCTGCACGGCGACGGTTTGGGAAGCCATCGAGATGCGCCGCTCCGGCATCACGGACGTACTGATCGCCAACCAGGTGGGGGGCAAGGAGAAAATCAAAGCGTTGGCGGAAGCAGCAGCGCAGGGTGGTCTAACCGTTGCGGTCGATGACGCTCGCAACGCCCAGGACCTTTCCGACGCTGCGGTGGCGGCGGATACCAAACTCGACGTCCTGATCGAAATCGACGTCGGGATGGGGCGCGGGGGAGTCCGCTCTCCGGAAGATGCCTTGGCGTTAGCGCAGACCCTCGCCCAGCTTCCCGCTCTGCGCTTCCGAGGCGTGCAAGGTTATGAGGGCCACTGCATGTTGGAGCCCGACCGCGAGGCAAGGATCGCGAAGTGCCATGCGGCGTTAGACTATCTGGGTTCCGTTGTATCCCGATTGAAAGAAGCGGGGTTTTCCTGCGAGGTGGTTTCGGCGGGAGGGACAGGCACTTACGACATCACGGGTAACGATCCGCGCGTGACGGAAATCCAGGCGGGTTCCTACGTCTTCATGGATAACTTCCACGGCAATCTCGTCCCGGGATTCTCGCGCTCGCTGACGGTTCTCGGCACCGTGGTCATTCAACACAGCCAGACCATCGTTCTGGATGCGGGCCGCAAGTCTATAGGAATCGACTTCGTGCTGCCGACCCTGGTGGATTATCCCTTCTATAAGGCGAGGTACTTCGCGGAAGAACACGCGCTGTTTGATGTCGATGAGCGCTGCGGACTCAAACTGGGCGATACGGCCGAGTTGATTCCCGGCTACGCGCCCTCCACCGTCAATCTTTATGACGTTTATCATGTTGTGCAGAATGGCGTGGTGGTGGATATCTGGCCGATCTATCCGCGCGGGCCGGGGCATGGGGGCCTGCTGGCCCCGTGAGCGGTGGCACGGGCATCTTGCCCGTGTCGGTTCATGGCCAAGATGGCCATGCCACGAGGCGTAGCGTGGGCGTCCCGCCCGCGGTCACGGGAGCGTCCCGCCAGCGGGCGAGACGCCCGCGCTACAAGTCGTCTGCCCAGCCGTCAGCGAACCATCAGGGCCCCATGATTGATGCCGCCGCCCACCTTCTTAATCACCGTATATTGAACCGGCTGCGCTTCCAGACTCCGAGCTGCGGCGGGCGAAGGCGTAGTGGCGGGATGCTCCGTTTCATGGCCACTCGCGAATTGACGACGATATGCCAGCGGCGTGGACCCCACCAGCTTCCTGAACATCATCCCAAAGTAGCTCTGGTTACAAAACGCCACCGCCTGGCTGATGCTGGAGATGGGTTCGTCCGTTGACGCCAGCAGGTCTTGTGCTTTGGCAATGCGGAACTGATTGACGTACGACCGGAAGGACTGACCGGTATAATGACAGGCCCCGGCAGGATCAATTTGTTCCCTGCTCCGGGCAAAGGGCCTTCGCCCTTCGGTCTACGAATCGCGCAGATGTTCAACGAGGTTTCCACCGGGTGCCGCGCGTAAGCCGATCCTGCGGGCATACGGTGCGAAGCTTTGGAGTGCGTGCAGCTTGCTGCCGCTCTTTCTGGAGCCAGCTTGCTGGCGACAGATCGTGTGCATCGCGGGAATCGCGCGAGCAAGCTCGCTTGGAAGAAAGCGGCAGCAAGCTGCACGCACTCCAAAGCTTCGCCCCACGCGCATAACGCTCGCTTGAAGAAAAGGGGAACACACCATGCAGCGACGCAACTTTCTGAAAACTACCATTGCAGGAATCGGAGGGGCGTTGATGGGCTCTCCTCTGGCTCTGGCCAATCAACCCGGGATTCCATCGTCCCCCACGCCGGACGATAACGAAGTCCCCGGCTGGGGGTTCTCGCGTTGGCCGGCTACGGGGCCGTTGCGAGTGAACCCCGCGAATCCCCGCTACTTCACGGATGGCAGCGGGCGCGCGATTTTCCTGACCGGCTCGCACACCTGGGCCAACTTTCAGGATGCAGGCTTGCCCCCCGTGGCGCGCTTCGATTACCCCGCCTACATCGACATGATGGTGAAACACAACCACAACTTCATGCGCTTCTGGCACTGGATGCAGGCCGCATATGCGCCGTGGACGGACGAGAAGATTCTGTTCGAACCATTGCCCTACCTGCGCACCGGTCCGGGCGTGGCGCTGGATGGACTGCCGAAATTCGACCTCGCGAAATTCAATCCCGAGTATTTCGAGCGCCTGCGCGCGCGGCTGATTTACGCGCGAGACCATGGGATCTACGCGGCGGTGCAGCTCTTTCAGAGCTTCAGCGAGAAAAAGCAGAACGATCCTTGCGACCCCTGGCCCGCTCACCCCTACAATCGCAGCAACAACATTAACGGCTTCGACGGCCAGGAAGGCAGCACGGGAACGGTCAGCCTGTATCGGCCGGAGGTGCGCGAGATGCAGGCCGCCTACCTGCGCAAGGTCATCGACACCGTCAACGATATCGATAGCGTCCTTTACGAAGTCATCAACGAGGGTGGCAACAAAGACTGGGACTGGTGGGTGGTGGATTTTGTGCACGATTACGAGGACAAAAAGGGAAAACGCCACCCCATCGGCCTGACCGGCTATAACTCCGAAGGGCTGAAGTCGATGCTCGAAAGCCGCTGCGATTGGGTCTCACCGGGTGGAGACGACGGCGAGTACTTTAAGAATGACCCGCCGGATTGGGACGGCAAGAAGGTGGCGGTGCTCGATACCGACCACCTTTGGGGTCACGGTGGGACTCCCTCGTGGGCTTGGAAGAGCATTTGCCGCGGTTATAACACTCTGCTGATGGATTCCTGGGTTCCGATTCCCGGGCACCCGTGCGGCGAAATGAACTGGGCTTCCCGTCCCGGCTACCCGACGCGCGACTTGAACCGCGCGGACGCATGGGTCTGGGAGCCGCTACGGAAGGCTATCGGCAATACGCGGACGTACGCGAACAAGATGAACCTTGTGGAAATGGCGCCGCATGACGAATTGTCCGCTACGAAATACTGTTTGGCCCATCCCGGGCATGAGTACCTGGTCTACCTCCCGGAAGGCTATGAGGTGACGGTGGACCTTTCGGCGGCCAAGGGAACGGTGGAAGTCGAGTGGATGCATCCCGTGGAAGGTCATGTCGAAGGAGGCGGGACGGTGAAGGGTGGAAGTAAGATCGCCTTCATGGTTCCGTTCCCTGGTCCCGCAGCGCTGTATTTGCGCGCCCAGTAAGTTCTGGCGCGCCCATCGTAGTTTTAGAACAAAGAATTGTGGAAAACATGATAGACATTGTGCCCGCCGGTTCCCAAACTCAACACACAATACTGACTAATTTGGCACTGGTCGTCGCTGGGCTTGGCGTCGGACGATATGGCGATTGCTACCTTAGCATTCAGAAGGAGGAAGGCTATGAACGTACCAAAGGCTTTTTGGAGTAAGTTCATTTTAATCGTCCCGCGCACAATGATTCTGCTCACACCGGCGTTACGGGCCCAGCTTTATACCGGGACAGTGACTGGCACGCATCAAGCAAGACTAACCGGGTTACCAAACTCCCCCATCACCAATGAACGATCTGCTTTTTACGGTGAGTGACCAGGGGGAGCAACTCGACACGGAAGCTGTTTCCCCATAATGCCGGTTCCGGCCGACGGACGTGGGGTTTAGGCGGTTGCGGCGAGCGCATTGACCGTGCTCCCACCCGGCCGGCCGGAGAAAGAGGATACATGCCAAGAAACTACAAGCGCATCAAATGGGCAATAATACTCGTCATCCTCACATCGGGAGGGGAGGCATCTTCCCGCCTGTACACCTCGTTGTCATTGGCCGGAATGGGAAGTGGAGAAGACCGTGGAATGGCTGCGAACTTCGAGAGTGCCAGCGAGACGCCGGCGCACCACTTGCCTAAACTTCGAATTCGGGCAGGCAACCGGCATCTGATCGAGGATGAAAACGGAAAACCGTTCTTTATGGCAGGAGTCTGTCCCCAGAGCATCCTTCATTGGAGCACCCCTGAGCAGATGGACGCCTATTTTGCCGACCGGCAGAAACGGCATTTCAATTTTGCCTGGGTGGTCATCAATGCCTTTGACTCGGAAGGAAAGGCTTCACTTACTAATCCCACGGATGCCCGGGGGAATTCGATGTTACTCCACGGGACAAGCTGGGACCCGAAGAATCTGAATCCCGCGTACGTCGCCTCGGTTGACGCCATGGTCAGGTCGGCAGAAGGGCATGGCATCTACCTGTTTCTAGATCCGTTTAGTTCCGGGTACGAGCCGGGGCCCACCGGGTTCGATCCTTCCCAGCATTCCAACGATGAAATGCGCCAATGGGGGGAATTCTGGGGCAACCGCTATAAGAATTATTCCCACGTCAACTTCGCGTTGGGAAATGACCGCTTGGTTTGGCCCCAGGTCGACAATGTTGTAAGCGGCCTCCAGAAATACATGCCCGATCGGCTGATGACCACCGACTGGGAAAACGGGCCGCCGGGTTGGACCAGCGATGGGACCGGCCCTCACGAGTTCTATAACGCCGGTCATGGATGGGTCCATCTCGACGCGTGGTACGAATATCACGCTCCGCAATGGGCGACGTGGTATCACTACCATCTGGAGAACCCGGTGATGCCGACGTGCATTTTCGAGACGCTCTACGAAGGCTTGGCGGCCGGGAGCCCGAAACACATTCCCACACCTCCCCAAATGATGAGGGAACAGGAATGGGGAACGGTGTTGAATGGCGGCTCCGGGTTCGGCATTCTCGGCGCGCCTGACTGCACCGAGGACCCCATGCGCTGGCTGGGGAAAACTCAGGGCGTAAATCAAGCGGAGTATTCTACGAATCTCCTCACCGCCCGGCGATGGTACGAACTCATTCCCGACTGGTCCCACACTTTCCTGACGAGCCAATCTGGAACTCCCGGGAAGGACGATTACACCTACGTCTCCGCAGCGCTCACCGGCGACGGCTCCTTGGGCATATGCTATTACCCAGGCGAAAGCGGCGAGGCCTTCGCCCTGAGCATCGACATGTCCAAGATGGGCGGGGGCGCCGGATACTCACGGGCAAGTTGGTACGACCCCACCAACGGGATATACACGACCCTCGGCAGGTTGGCAAACGCGGGCTCGCACACCTTCACCACTCCCCGCGCGAATAGTAAAGGAAACGCCGACTGGGTTCTGGTGTTGGAAAAGGAATGAGGTTCGGACGATTGAACAGCGCCTTGCCGAAAAGGCGGGGGCGTAAAAGTTGTTTCGCAGAGTTCAGATCCTCATCTTGTTAAAGGAAATGCCCTAAATGAAGACCATCCTCGTGAGTTATCACACATCCAGAATGCAAGCCACGCTCATGGCGCTCCTGCTGATAGGGACTGTTGTGCCTGCGTCGCGGTTGACCACCGCGCCTCCCCAAGCCTCCAACGCAAAGGCGATCTTCTACCCCGTAAGGCTGAGCGCCAACGGACGCTATTTGGTCGATCGGAACAATGCTCCATTCCTGATCGTCGGCGATTCTCCCCAGGGCCTAATCTCACGCTTGAACGAAACGCAGGCCGACGGTTACTTTGCCGACCGTCGGGCGCACGGATTTAACACCGTCGGGTGGATCGACGTGGCTTGTGCCGGCAACGACTTTCGCAGCAACACGAAAGGCAGCACGGTGGACGGCATTCTTCCCTTCACCGGATTCGTTTCCGGTGGAACCGATTACACCTATTATGATCTTACGAAGCCCAACGAGGCATACTTCGTCCGGCTTGACCACATCGTCACACTCGCGGCAAAGCACGGCATACTGGCCTTCATCGATCCCATCGAGACGATCGGGTGGCTCGCGACGCTTCGCAACAACGGTCTTAGGGGCTGTCAGGAAATAACCGTGTCAACTTCTGGGCAATAGACTATAGTTCCAGTCACCATGAAACTTGTCTCTCCTGAGCTGCAGTTCGGCCATCTGTTGGTCGGAGACCTTCAAGCC
>JBKQVI010000599.1:0-41419 GCA_052139985.1 Terriglobia bacterium | reverse complement strand
CTGGCGGGCCTGGGAACTGCCGGCGCGCTGCTGATTGCCACCCACGACGCGCTGCCTTTCACCTGGGTATTTCTAGCAATAGCGGCGGCGGTGGAAGCCTGCGCTTGCCTGAATAACTGGTTGGGTGAGCGGTGGCTGGCGGCAGCAGCGGCCAATCTTTCGGTCCTGCTCGCCACGTGGCTCCTCACCAATCCCTATGGACTTCCGGAGGTCTACGCACCGATTTCGACGCACGCTCTCTTTGCCGCGCAAATGGCGCTGCTGGCCATCTATCTCTCCAGCGTTATCGTCAGGACGCTGTTGCGCGGCCTCACCTTTACCACTTTTGAAACGGGCCAATGTGTGCTGGCCTTTGCCATCGGCCTCGGCGGAGCGATGCGCTTGTCAGCAGGGAATGCGCACATGACTCCCGCCATCGGCGGGTTTTCACTGCTATGCGGAGCGGCATGCTACGCAATCTCGTTCATCATGCTGGAGCGCCACGGCTCGCACGGCCGCAATTTCTACACTTACTCGACCTTCGGCATACTGTTGGTTCTGGTCGGCTGCCGCATGCTGTTAAGCGATGGCGCGGCGGGCATCGTTTGGGCGTTGCTGGCCGTAGCGTGTATCGGCGCGGGCGGGCGATGGGCAAGGCTGACGCTGGAAATCCACGGTGGCATCTACCTGGTGCTGGCGCTCGCGCTCTCCGGCGCCTTGCAACAGTCTGCAGGGTTCGTGCTGGGAACCGATTTCCGGCTGGACTCTGCCCATGCGGCGCTCTGGATCGGCGCGGCTGTGGCCGGAGCATGTTACCTGCTTGCCGTGCGGTCCGCTCCTGCCCTCGGCGGCTGGAATTTCCACGCGTTACGGCTGGTGATCGCAGCCGTTCTGGTCTGGGAAGTATTGGGCCTTTCGGCAGGTGGCCTGACCAGCATCTATCACGGCCTCGTCGGCGTCACTGCCGGAGACCCCTATTGCGCGACCATCCGAACCGGCGCCGTGGCGGGCGCTGCCCTGCTGCTGGCGCTCGCCGGCTCCCGCCCCGGCTTAAGCCACCCTGCCCAACTGGTTTATCCCCTCATGCTGTTGGGCGCCTATCGCCTGGTCGCCGTGGATATGCACCACGACAGCAAAGTTGCCCTGTTTCTTTCGCTGTTGCTTTATGGCGCCGCCCTGATAGCAATACCCCGTCTCCGGCGCGCCCGAGCAATCTCCTGATTTTGCCATCCGAGGAAGGTGCGGACGAGGAACGTGTAGCGTGGGCGTCTCCCCCGCTGGACCGTGGGCATCCTGCCCGCACGTCTGTGACGGGAGCGGGACGCTCCCGAGACAGCGGGCGAGACGCCCACGCCACGTTCGGCGCACCCCTGCCTGCGCATCGGTTGCGGTTCGACGGTGCCCATGGCAGAATAGTTCGAGGTGGATTTGTGCACCCTGAGGGAGGTCATCATGCCGCCGACTGAACATCTGGCAGTTTTCACACCCACGGAGGTGCTGGCCCCCATTCCGCGCCTCTCACGTAAACGGCAGGCCGTTGCCCTCGTGGTTGCCGGCCTTTCGGACTTTGTGTCCTTTTGGACGGTGCTGGCCCCACCCATGCAATGGGCGGTTGACCTGGGAACAGCGTTCCTGCTGTTTCTGGTCCTCGGCCGTCGATGGGCGATCTTGCCAGGCTTGATCACGGAAGCCATCCCCGGCATGGGCGTGTTCCCCGTGTGGATCCTCGTTGTCCTCTCCGTCATTGTCTACGACGACATCAAAGGCCGCAAACGCTAGACCCGCATCGGGAACCGTCCTGCGCACGCAGTCACCATGATCGGCTAGCGCTGCCGATCGCGACGATTCGCCCTAGCGCGGCCCATCGCATACCTCCGCTCCCAGCCCTCCTCTAAACAGAATTGAAACGTCCCCGTAACATTGCCCTAACACAACCCCGATACAGTTAACCACCTACATCTTCAACATATTTGGACTGTTACCAAGGAGATTGAAAATGAAGAAACTGCCCGGAAGCCTGCTGATCCTGATGGCAATCGTCTCCCTCAGCTTCGTTGCATGTAGTGGGAACAAAGGCGCTTCCGAGGGCGTCAAGCTGCAAGGCGCGGGAGCAAGCTTCCCTGCCCCGCTTTATCAAAAATGGTTTAAATCCTACGGCGCCGGCCACGAAGGCGTGGAGATTGATTACCAATCGGTGGGCAGCGGCAGCGGTGTCAAAAGCGTAATTGATAAGACGGTGGATTTCGGCGCCAGCGACGCTGCCATGAGTCCGGAAGACATGGGTAGGGTGGATGGCGGCGTGCAACTTTTGCCGATGACCGCCGGCTGCATCGTTTTAACCTACAACCTTAAAGGCGTCACAGGGCTGAAACTCTCGCGCCAAGCCTATGCCGGAATTTTTCTGGGAAAAGTTACGAAGTGGAATGATCCGCTCATCGTGAAATCAAATGCCGGGATCGGTCTTCCGGACGAATCCATCAACGTGGTGGTCCGCGCCGATGGCAGTGGCACAACGTTCGTGTTTACCAAGCACCTGGGCGCGATCAGTCCGGAATTTGCCCAGAATCCCGGCGTCAACACGCTTCCCAATTGGCCTGTCGGAACTCGCTCCAAGGGGAACGAAGGGGTGACGGCCAGCGTCATGACGACTCCCGGGTCCATCGGCTACATCGAATACGGCTACGCCAAAAGTCAAAACTTGCCCATGGCCATTCTGGAAAACAAGTCTGGCGATTTCGTCGCCCCCTCCATTGCGTCCGCACAGGCAGCGCTGGCGACGGCACAATTCCCCGATAACCTCATTGCCTGGGTTCCCGACCCTGACGCCAAAGACGCCTATCCGATCGCCACGTACACTTGGATCATCTGCTACAAGCAGTATCACGACAAGGGGAAGTTCCAAACCCTACAGAACCTCTTAACGTATTGTCTGACCGACGGGCAGAAGGAGTCCGAAGCGCTCGGCTACATTCCTCTGCCGGCGGCGGTCGCGGACAAGGCAAAAGCGGCGATCCAAAACATCACGCTGGCGCCCAACGCTACTTAGATGGGCATTGCAGGCGGCCTTTTCCATCCCGCAGGCGCCTCGGGCAGGTTCTTTGACTCGACTCGGGCGTCTGGAAAAATCAGGTGAATCGTGGCAGAAGTAGCAGAAGCACAAGCGATATCGCAACCACCACCGGGAACGCAGCGAGCGGCGGATATGGCTTTCCGCGGTCTCTGTTACTCGTTCGCGTGGCTGTCCGTCCTGCTCGTTGTCTATATTGTATTGCGGATTGCTTTCGACGCGGCGCCGGCCGTCCGGCAGTACGGCCTTGGATTCCTCACCACGCGAACGTGGGATCCCAACAAGGAACAATTCGGGATTCTCCCCGAAATCTGGGGCACGGTTTTCACGTCGTTGCTGGCGTTGGCGATCGGAACCGCTTTTGGCGTGGCGGCAGCGTTGTTCATGGGTGAGGGTTATCTGGGCGGGTTTGTTTTCTCAGTGCTGAAGATCTTCCACGTAGAGTTTCACCCCTTTTGGGGAAAGCTCCCCGAGCAGGTGGAACAAATCCTCAAGAACCTGATTGAATTGTTGGCCGCGATTCCCAGCGTCGTATACGGCTTGTGGGGCCTATATGTCATTATTCCGCTCATTCGTCCGGTGTGCAATTGGCTGCACCTGAAGATGGGCTGGTTCGCTCTATTTGGGACCGACCTCAGCGGGCCCGGCGTTCTCCCTGCGGTGTTGGTCTTATCCATCATGGTTCTCCCGACCATCACCGCCATCAGCCGGGATGCGCTGGTTTCAGTGCCGCCCAAACTCCGCATGGCTGCCTATGGAATGGGGGCCACGCAATGGGAGACCATTTTCGCCGTGATTCTCCCCACGGCCGCGCGGGGAATCTTCGGCGGTATCCTGCTGGCCTTCGGCCGGGCTCTGGGAGAGACCATGGCTCTGGCCATGCTGGTCGGCAATGCGAACACGATCAGCATCTCGCTTTTCTCGCCTGCCAACACCCTGGCGGCACTACTGGCCAATACCTTCCCGGAGGCACACCCCAAAGAGATCGGGGTCCTGATGTACGCCGCCCTGGTCCTTCTGGGGATCACTCTGGTGGTCAATATGGTGGGCGCGTTCATCCTGGAACGCGCTTCTGTCGGGATGGAAGGAGGGAAATGATGGCGACGCATGATGTAACGGGAAGCTCCGTACTCTCCAGACTTCCGGATGAACCGGAATTCAACCCGTTCGCGGGGGTGGATTTCGCCGAACTGGAAAGATCGCTGCGGCGTCCCCGCACGTTGGTCAATGTGCTGCTCGGCGGCTTGGTGACCTGCATGACTCTCCTGGCCCTCATCCCGCTGTTCTCGGTGGTCTGGATGCTTCTCTGGCGAGGCGGAAAGAGTCTCAGCCTGGCTGTATTTACTCAACTCCCCCCCGCCCCCTTGGAGCAGGGAGGAGGATTCGGAAACGCCATCGTCGGGACTTTCATTATCGTTTTGCTGGCCGCCCTCATCAGCGTGCCGCTCGGCATCCTCAGCGCGGTGTTCATGGCGCAAGCGCCGGAGCGGAGCCGCCTTTCCAGCGCAGTCAGGTTTTCCGCCAAAGTGCTCACGGGATTCCCCTCGATTCTGGCGGGCGTGTTCGCTTACGGGGCGCTGGTCATGGTAATGGGAGGCTACTCGGCAATCGCCGGAGCCGTAGCCGTCTCCATTTTGATGTTACCGACCATCATGCTGACCGCTGAAGACGCGATTCGCATGGTTCCCGCCAAGATGAAAGAAGCGGCCATCGGCATGGGAGCCACGAAAACTCAAACGGTGTTAATGGTGCTCTTGCCGACGGCAGTGCCGGGGATACTCACCGGCGTCATGCTGGCCGTGGCGCGCGCGGCGGGGGAAACGGCGCCGCTGCTTTTTACGGCTCTTTTCAGCAATTACTGGCCTATGTCCCACCACCATCTGAACCTGATGCAGCCGACGGCCTCTCTCGCCGTGCTCATCTATAACTTTGCCGGAATGCCCTTCAAGAACCAGATCGAAATGGCCTGGGCCGCGGCTCTGGTGCTAGTTCTGATGGTGTTGGTGACGAATCTCCTTGGGCAGGCGCTCTCTCGCCGCCAAGTGCAATCCTAGGAGCGACAAACTATGGCAAGCACAAGTTCCAGCCCTCAACGTGAGGTAAGCGAAAAACCGCTGGGGAGCGAAGTACGGAAGGCAGCGATGCCCCAGGTGGTGATCGACTGCCACATCAAAGAACTGTATTACGGGACTTTTAAGGCCGTCCGCGATACCGCCATCCCCGTCCAAAAGAACCGCGTCACGGCCTTCATCGGCCCCTCTGGGTGTGGCAAGAGCACGGTGCTGCGGTGCCTGAACCGGATGAACGATCTGGTGCGCGGCTTCCGCTTCGAGGGCCATGTCCACTTCCGGGGAAGAGACATTTACGCTCCGTCCGTCGATGCCGTGGCCGTGCGCCGTTATATCGGCATGGTGTTCCAGCAGCCCAACCCCTTCGCCACGAGTATCTTTAACAACGTCGCTTTCGGTCTGCGCCTGAATAATTTCAAAGGTGATAAGCACGCGAGGGTGGAAGAGGCTTTGAAGCGCTCCGCCCTTTGGGATGAGGTCAAAGACAAGCTGCACAAAAGCGGTCTTTCCCTCTCCGGCGGGCAGCAACAGCGGCTCTGCATCGCCCGCGCCATCGCCACGGAGCCCGAGGTCCTGCTGATGGATGAACCTTGCTCGGCTCTGGACCCCATCGCCACGCGCAAGATCGAGGAGTTGATGCTCGAGCTGAAGACCCGGTTCACCATCGCGATTGTCACGCACAATCTGCAACAGGCCCAGCGCGTCGCCGACCACACCGGATTCCTCTATGTCGATACGACTCAAGGCGGCCGCACCGGCTACCTGGTGGAGTTCGGGGAATCCAAGCAGATTTTCGAGGACCCCCGCGAAAAATACACGCGGGACTACATCCGCGGCGAGTTCAGTTAACTCAGATTCCTCACTCGAGGGTTGGGTTGTTTTCGCTCACTGAAAAGGGAGAGGAAATATGACACCGGGAAGCAGGTTTCGCACGCAGTTCAAGCGCCTGCTGCTAGCCCTGACGGCTTGGGGACTTTTGGCAAATCTCTTTGCCTGTTCACGGCAAGGCTCTGCCAATCCCAAACCGCGAGTCCCTCCCGGCGGCGTCCTTCTGCAAGGCGCCGGCGCCACCTTCCCGTCCCCGCTGTACCAACAGTGGTTTGCTACCTACCAACAGTCGCACCCCCAAACGGTCGTCACTTACGATAGTGTAGGAAGCGGCGAAGGCATTCGGCGATTTATGGGCCGCGACGTCAAGGGCGATGAAAGGGTGGATTTCGGGGCCAGTGACGCCGCTCTTCAGGACAGCGATATCGCCCTCGTTCCGGAAGGTGTGGTCATGCTGCCAGTGACGGCAGGCGGAGTGGCGCTTGCCTACAACCTGCCCGGCGTGGCGGAAGAACTCAAGCTCTCACGGCGAGCGTACGCGGGTATCTTTTTGGGCGAGATCAAGAACTGGAGCGATCCCGTGATTGCCACCGCCAACCCCGGAGTCAAGCTTCCCAAACTTACCATTGTGACGGTGGTTCGCCAGGACGCCAGCGGAACCACCTTCGCGTTCACCAAACACCTCGACGCCATCAGTGAAGAGTGGCGGGGCAAATTCGGCCCGTCCACACTGGTGGATTGGCCTGGAAATGCCATGCGGGCGAAAGGCAACGAGGGCGTCGCCGGACTTCTCTCCCAATCGATCGGCTCGCTTGGCTACGTCGGCTACGAATTTGCCCACAAATACGGACTGCGAGTCGCGCGGATCGAGAACCAGGCGGGGAAGTTCGTGCTGCCCAATGAGGAAAGCCTCCGTGCGGCCCTGTCTTCCGCACAGATGCCGGAGAACATGCGCGTCTTCGTTCCCGACCCCGCGGGCCCCGAAGCTTACCCCATTGCCACTTTCACTTGGATTCTTCTCCGCAAGAGCTATGGGGACTCGGCCAAAGCCCAATCGATCCGCGACCTTTTCGCCTGGACCTTGGGCGATGGGCAACAGTTCGCTTCCAGTCTCGGCTACGTGCCTTTGCCTGCCGAGGTGGTGGGGAAGGCCCAGGCGGCGTTGCAAACCGTTAAACCCTGATTTTCGCTGGCGCCGGACTAGACACCGTATATTCCCGACAGGCAAGAGGGCAACAAACTAATTCCATTTCGTTGAGGATGGCAAAAGCACATGACCAAGCCCAATCTGTTTCTCAGTTTGTTCCGTGACAAGGAAGGGACGCCTTTCGCCGCCGGGCAGTTTGTATTCAAGGCGGGAGACCCTGGCGAGACAATGTACATCGTCACGGAAGGCGAGGTCGAAGTCGTGGGCGAATCGGCAACTCTGGAAACCGCTGGCCCGGGATCCATCGTCGGCGAATTGGCGCTTATCGATGACGAACCGCGCAGCGCGTCGGTGGTAGCGAAGACCGACTGCCGACTGGTGGCGATCGATCGGCGCCGCTTTGTGTATATGGTGCAAGAAACGCCGCTTTTCGCTCTCTCCGTGATGAAGATTCTCGCCGATCGCCTGCGTAAGACCAGCGCCAGGGTTCCCTCCCGCTAGGACAGGACAATCCGGTTCGGACGAACGTCTCCCTTTAGCAGCATGGGATGGCGGGGCCTGCCCCCCATTGGATTTCGGCCGGCCAGAACTCAGCGTCAAAAACCTGGTGATTCGAACCGGTCGGCTATGCATACATTCCATTCAGCGCCCAGCGGCGCCAATAACCTACAAAAAGTTGACTGGCGGCCAAATTCGGACAATAATCCCGACATACTTGCAAGTTAGTTGCAAGTAGATAGATTTGAGATCGACGTTTTTCCACTCCATGCCGACTAGAATATGGGTGGGGGTGGGAACGCGATTGGGGGCTTGTCCCCCAGTAAATTGCGTGTTTATGCCAAGTTACTTCGTGGAGCTCGGCACTAGCGACAGAATCCCGGAAGTCCAAAGCAAATAACTTCAAGCAGATACAGGTCAGATCGTTCCGCGGCATGTCAGATGCAACTAAGTTGCAATATATTGTGAACACGGAGTAAACATGGACCAAATGACCATCCGATCCGGCGCACTGAAACTCCGGCGCCGCCCTACTGTGAAAGTAGCGCCGTCCTTTAGGGCGGCATGTGCCGGGCTAAAGCCCGGCGCTACAACGGAGGCAAGGACCGCCCCGGAGTCACGCGTCGCCGGTGCCGTGGGCCGATTGATTTCACTCCTAATACTGGCGTGCGTTACGTTGTGGGCCAATCCCGAGGGGAGCATCTCTGGAAAGGTTGTCGATCCAAGTGAAGCTGTAATCCCGGGTGCTGCCGTCGTTATCTCCAACGTGGAAACAGGAGTGCGGCAGACAACGACGACCAATTCCGAAGGTTTCTATTCCTTGCCGGCCCTGCCTCCCGGCCAGTATCAGATCGAAGCCCATCAGTCCGGATTCCGCCCGCTTGTTCAGTCCGGGATTGCCCTTGAGACCGGCAAAGCGCTGGAAATTGACTTGAAACTGGAATTGGGGGAACAAAGCACAGCGGTGACCGTCACGGAATCGGGCCTTCAGGTGGATACGGCAGACACCACCCTGGGCGAAACCATCACCACATCAAAGATGGCGTCGGTTCCTCTCAACGGGCGGAGCTTTACGGACTTACTCGCTCTTCAGCCGGGCGTCGTTCCCGCCAGCTCGCGGCAGGCCAACGCCGTGGTCATGTCCGGATGCACGAGCACGGCCCCTTCCGGGGACCTGAATGCCGGCAACCTCTCGGTGAGTGGGCAGAGGGAAACCAGCAACGGTTTCGTCCTCAACGGAAGCAGCGTGGAAGAAGACTTCAGCATGGGCACGGCGCTCGTCCCGAATCTGGATTCCATTCAAGAGTTCCGTGTGCTCACGAGTAACTTCGACGCCGAATACGGCAATTACAGCGGCGGGCAGATTGTGGTGACGACCAAAGCGGGAACGAATGAATTCCACGGCAGCGCCTTTGATTTCCTGCGCAACACGAACTTGGACGCGCGCAACTTTTTTTCCTCGGATCGCGCCCAGTATGACCAAAACCAGTTTGGCGCCACGTTCGGCGGACCCATCAAGAAGGACAGATCATTTTTCTTCGTCGATTATCAGGGAACGCGGATGACCGAGGGTGTGGAGACCGGCTTGATTTCCGTGCCCGCAATCCCGGCGCGGACGGGCGACCTTTCGGGGTACGCCAACTCGCTTACCGGCAGCGTAAACGGCCAGTCTTGGGCCGACTCCCTTTCGCAGAGACTCGGCTACCCGGTGATTTCCGGAGAGCCGTACTACACTCCCGGGTGTGCAAGCTCGGCGCAATGCGTCCTGCCCGGCGCGCAGATTCCTGCCGGCGCATGGTCAGGCCCGGCCAGGAACTTACTGGGCTCGATTCCCCTGCCCAATCAAGGGGCAAGCACCTTTTCGACTTCCGCCTACAATGAAACGCTGCGCGACGACAAAGGCGCGGCGCGAATCGACACTCCCACAAACTTGGGGACCCTTGCCGCGTACTACTTTCTGGATGACTACAGCCTCGACAATCCCTACCCGACGGCGCAAGGCGGAGCGAGTGTTCCGGGTTTCAATGCGATCACGCTTGGCCGGGCGCAATTGGCGAGCGTCGGCCTGACCAAGGTCCTGGGCCCAACCATGGTCAACGAATTTCACTTAAGCTATCTCCGCGATGCCAACAATGTAGGCCAGCCGCAAGGTGGAGTCGGTCCGAGCCTCGCGTCGCAGGGATTCGTTGACGCCTCCGGCAATCCTTCTATCTATGCACTGGATCCACAAATCGAAGGCATCGAAAACGTCTCATTCAATGAGTTTACCTTCGGCGTGGACACCACCGGGCTCAAGGAGGCCAACAACACGTTCCAAGTGTCGGAGAACTTCTCCAAAGTGATGGGAACGCACGTGCTCAAATTGGGCGCCGGCTTCCACATCGACCAGGTGAATATCAACCCCGACGCCACCTTCAACGGCACGTTCTCATTCACGGGAGCGGAAACCGGATCGGACTACGCGGACTTTCTTCTCGGCGTTCCCAGCAGCTATGCGCAAGGGGACTCCCTGGCATTCTATCTTCGCGACAAATACGTGGGAGTCTACGCGCAGGACAGTTGGCGAGTGAAGCCGTACCTGACGCTCAACTACGGCTTGCGTTGGGACGTGCTCCCGGCTTGGCAAGAGAAATACAACCAACTCCAGACGCTGGTGCTCGGCGAGCAATCTCGGGTCTACCCGGGAGCGCCCACTGGCTTGGTGTTTCCGGGTGACGCCGGGATTCCCGCCACCTTGGCCCCAACCAAGTACACCAACTTTGCTCCACGCGTTGGCCTGGCCTATTCCCCGGATTACCAGAGCGCCTGGTTAGGCAGGATCCTCGGCGGCCGCGGCGCCACCAGCATTCGCGCCGGATATGGGTTGTACTACACGGCCTTCGAAGGCCTGTCCGCCGGCATCATGAGCGCCAACCCGCCGTATGGATACGACTATACCAGTCTCGCGCCTCCGCTCTTCTCTAATCCCTTCATCACGGCGGCAAGCGGGCAGAATGTGGGGCAGCGCTTTCCCGAACCCATTCCCGCGTTTGGAGCCTCAGTGGCGAATCCCAATTCCAGCGTGGACTGGTCGCAGTATTTGCCGATCACCGGCGTTCCGTCGTTCTTCCACCAGAATGTGCCTCCGTACAGCGCCAGCTACACTCTGTCAGTAGAGCGGCAGATTGAGGCCAACACGCTCCTCAGCGTGACCTACGTTGGCTCGCAGGCGCATCATCTCCTGGTGCTCATTTCCGCCAACCCGGGGAACCCTGCCGAATGCCTTAGCGTGAGCCAGACCAGCCAGGTTATGCCGGGCACCGCCACCTGCGGACCCTTCGGCGAAGGGGGCACGTACACCACTTCGTCCGGCCAAGTCATACAGGGAACCCGTGGCCCATTCAGTTCCCAGTTCGACGCCGTCACATATCAGAAAACGCTCGGGAACTCCAATTACAACGCGCTCGAGGTCAATCTGCGTCACAACCACGGGCCCCTGGAATTGCTTGTGGGCTACACGTATGGCAAATCGCTCGATCTGTCATCCAGCCTGGCCGAAGCGGTGAATCCCGTCGATCCCAACCTCAGCAAGGCCGTATCGGCATTCGATATGCGCCACAATTTTGTGGCGAGTTACAAATACGAGTTGCCGATTGGTCATGTGTTTAATTGGCGGAACCGGGCGACGGAGGGGTGGAGCGTCACAGGAATCACGCGATTCAGCACCGGCTTCCCCGTGACCCTTTACAATAATAACGACACTTCCCTGCTCGGGACGATACCCAACGGCATTAACAATAATGGCGTGGACACTCCAAACGTAGTCCCCGGCAACATGGAAATCAACACGGACCCTCGAAACGGTAAGTCAGCCTTTAATACGTCATTGTTCAGCCTCCCCGCGCTCGGCGAGATGGGCACGGCGGCGAAGCGCCTTTTCTACGGCCCCGGCATCGCCAATTTTGACCTTGCCGTTTTGAAAAGCCTCCGCCTGACCGAATCAAAATCGCTGCAATTCCGTGCGGAAGCGTTTAATGTGGCCAACCATGCGCAGTTTTATGGACCCGCAGCCGTCAATGGAAACATCAGCAGCCCGTCGTTCGGAAGGGTCGTAAGCGCCGCCGATCCCCGCCTGCTTCAACTCGCGGTCAAGTTCTATTTTTGAATTGGGCCGGGCCGATTCACCCACCACTTGGTTGCTACTTCATCTTAAATTCACGATCAATTCATATTCGATGGGAGCAATGGTCGTATTATTGCACCCGGCTCAATGCTTTAGGGAAGCCATTGGATTCATATTTGGAGGGACGCATGCGATTCTTGGCGCGTTATTTTCTGTTGATTTTCTGTTTTTCCCTGCCCGCGCTACTGCTGGCGCAATCCACCCAATCCACCATCCTGGGCACAGTAAAGGATGCCAGCGGGGCCATCATTCCTTCGGCCCAAATCGTCATCACCGATACGGACAAGGGAACCTCGGCAAGCTACACCACCGGTGCGAGTGGTAATTACCAGGCTCAGGACTTGCCACCAGGCAAGTACAAGATGGAGGTGACGAAGGCCGGGTTTCAAAGCAAGATGATCGAAGGCCTGGTATTGACCGCCCGCCAAGAGCTTCGCATCGATGTAAATCTGGAGGTGGGCGCCACCGTGCAACAAGTGACGGTAAATGCCGCTACCGCCGGCGCCATCGAGACGGAGACCGCCTCCATCGCCGCCACGCTGAATACGCAGAGTGTGATGAGCCTGCCGGCAAACTTCCGCGCCAGTGGCAGCACCAGCCCCCTCAATCTCATTCAGACGCTTCCCGGGGTGCAGCCCGACACCGGTCCCGGCACCACCACCCCCATCGCGAATGGAAGTCCTACGATTAATTTCTCCGTGCAAGGCGGGTTGCCTTTCCAAACGGAAACCTCGGTCGATGGCATTTCGACGCAGAACGTCAGAAATAACACGCCGCTCTCCGATGCCTTTCCTTCCACGGATTCGGTCGCCGAGATTCGGGTCGATGGTGTCAACAATAACGCCGAGTTCGGGCAAGCCGGTGAAGTTACCACCGTGACCAAGGGCGGGACCAACCAGGTGCACGGAGGGCTTTTCTGGTATCACCAGAATCGCGCCCTCGATTCCGTCGCTTACGGAACGCCCATCAACCCGGTAACCGGCCAAGCGGAAAAGCCGCAGAAGATCGGCAATGACTTCGGCGTCAGTCTAGGCGGCCCCGTCGACATTCCGAACATCTACAATGGGCACGACAAGACATTTTTCTTTGGAACCTATGAAGGATTCCGTTTCCCCCGGCAATCCCCGATTCAGGATCTGGTTCCCACGCAATTGATGCAACAGGGAAACTTCAGTCAGGAAGTGCCGTACCTGCTCGATCCCTACACCTTCGGACTTTATCCGAACGCCACCGTCAATCCCATTAGCGCTTCCGCCAACCCTTTCCTGAAATTTTTTCCCCTGCCCAATGTGGGCAACTATACGACCCTTGCCGCCGCGGAAGCGGGCACCGGGTATAACTATGCCCAGAATCGGGACAGCAGCTATAACTCCAACCAGTTCGATTCCCGCATCGACCAGCATTTCAGCGAGAAGCTGCAAGGTTTCGGCCGCTTTACCTTCAAGGATCTGAATCTTCTTTCGCCGCAGGATCTGAACATACAATCCATCACGAATTTCGATAATTACCGGATACTTGCCGCCTCTCTGGTCTATAGCTTGACGCCCAATCTGGTGAACGAATTCCGCTTTGGCTTGACGTTCGAACACAACGGCCTGCGCAACTCCCTGGATGGCGGCCCGATCACCGCTGCCGCCGGTTTTAGTCCGGCCGGTCCGGACGAACCTGTCAATGGGGCAACGGAGATTTATTTTCCCGGCCTCACCACCCTGGCCGCGGGCAATCTCAATTCAACTTCCATGAGCCATCTGTTCCAGTATGCCGATAATCTGACCTGGGCAAAGGGGAAGCATACGGTAAAATATGGGCTTGATATCCGCACGCTGCAATCTCTCACCACGCTCGGCGCCTATGGACTCAACAACGTCGAAGTCTTCGCCTTTACCGGTCAAATAACCTCGTATCCGAATGCCCCTGCCGTGGCCAACGAGTTCGCCGACTTTCTGGCGGGAACCCCGGTGGAGACACAGTATTACACGCTGGTTCCCAAGAACGACGGCAGGTCGATTTATTACGCCTTCTACGCACAAGACGAGTGGAAAGCTTTACCGAAGCTGACGGTCTCCTACGGCGTGCGTTACGAATACCATCCGGCTTATCACGACACCCAAGGCGCCATCGGTAACTTCGATCCCACCAACTCCGGCACCGGGGCCGTCGTCTACCCCGCTGGGTATCAGAATCTGCTCGATTCAGCGTTTCTGGCCAGCTTCGATGGTTGCGGATACGGCCCCACAAGTACGCCTTACGCCAATTGCACTCCCGTACTTTCCAACACTCAGGACCATCTTCCCAGCAGCCTGCGCCGATCGCAAAAGGACCGCTTTCTGCCTCGCCTCGGATTGGCTTGGCGGCCCTTCAACGACGACAAGACTTCCGTCCGCGCCGGCTTTGGCATCTATAACACCACGCTGCTCGGCACCATATTCTACGGTGAGACCGATACCTTGCAGGCAGCGACGGAGGTGTACCAGAACTCGCTCGGCGCCACGGGACTCGCCTATACCTGGCCCCAGACGAGTCCCGGGTCCGGTTCCGTAACGCCCGTGTATGGCTCGGCCGGCTTCGGAACGGCCAACCAAATCAACTGGAAAGATCCTTACTCCATGCAGTGGAACCTTTCTATCGATCACGAGTTTCGGGGGAATATCGGCACGCGCATCTCTTACATCGCCATGCGGACCGACGATCTGGTATGGAATCCCAATCTGAACGATATGTCCTATTCGAGTACCACCCCGGCCACGGACCGTCCGCTTACCGATCGCCCCTTTCCGAATTGGGGCACGGTGAACACGCGCGTCAACGGTGCCGAGGCAAACTACGAGTCGCTGCAAATGGAAGCCAACCACCGCTTCCAGCAGGGTGTCACCTTCCAATCGACCTACACCTGGGCCAAAAACCTCGCCGACGACCAGGGGCCGGCATCCACCGGTTTCCCATTTGAAAACAGCAGCGGCGCGTCTTACCTGTACAACCGTTCCCTGGACTATGGAAACGTCTATGGAACCCGCCGCCAGCGCTGGATCTCGACCGCCGTGTACGACCTTCCCTTCGGACACGGGCAAAGGTTCGGAGCCAATATGGGCCGTCTGGAAAACGGGCTGGCAGGCGGCTGGCGACTGAGCAACATCTTCCTTCTTCAGACCGGTCCTTATCTCACGGCTTACATCCCGGGCGACGAAGCCGACCCTTCCGGCACGGGGTCCGGAATTCTGTTCGGGCATAATCAACATCCCGATGTGGTCGGAAACATTGTTCCCGCCGGCCGGACAAGAAACCAGTGGCTCAATCCCCTGGCCCTGGCCTGCCCCAGTAACAGCGGCTATTCGGCTGCTTCCTATGCGGGTAATCCTTGCGGTGTGGGCGTGACCTCGAATCCGATTGGACGTTTCGGCAATGAGAGTGTTGGCGACATCGTCGGGCCGGGAACCGTGAACTGGTCCGTCGGCCTCAACAAACAGATCCCAATCACGGAGAGGGTAAAATTGCGCGCGGAAGTCACCTTCACCAACGTGTTGAACCACACGAACCTGAACGATCCCGAACTCGATATCACCAACGCGAATTTTGGCAAAATTACTTCCGCGCGTGGATCCGATTTTGGCGGCAATCGCACGGGGCAAGTTTCTCTGCGGTTGGAATTTTAGTGCCCGGTTTTCAAAAACGAACAGAACAAACGAGGTCCACTACATGCTTCAGACTCGAGGTGAACGCCTGCCCGCACTTGGAGATCGAAAGCCGACGCCTGACGAAGGCGAGTCTCATGGCCCGGGCCGGCCGCGTCCGCACCTTCCGCCGCCGGATCGGCTGCCGAAATTGGTAGGAGTAGCTTCCTCGATCGCCAGACCCAACCGAGTCCTCACCGTTGCCCTATTCGCTTCCCTTGTCGCCACGGCAGGAGCCCAAATACCCGCGGACAGCCAGGTCCGGCTGAACCAGATCCAGGTCATCGGCACGCACAACAGCTATCATGCGGGCATTGCTCCCAACGCGGCCAAGGTTTGGCAGGAAAAGAATCCGGAGGAGTATCAGAAACTCGATTATCGGCACCCGTCGTTGCCCCAGCAACTGGATGGTGGCGTCCGGCAGATTGAACTCGACATTTTCGCCGATTCCAAGGGCGGTCGCTATGCTCATCCCTCCGGACCTTCAATGGTAGCGGAAGCGGGTCTGCCGCCCGATCCCGACTTCGACCCCGCGGGCTTGATGCTCAAACCCGGCTTCAAGGTCATGCACGTCCAGGATGTCGATTACCGCAGCAACTGCCAGCCGTTCACCGCTTGCCTCCAGCAGGTTCGCCAGTGGTCCCACGCACATCCCGGCCACATCCCCATCTTCATCCTGGTGGAGACCAAACAGGACATCCCCGAAGGGTCCCAACTTACCGCACCGGAACCGTTTACTACCGCCACCTTCGACGCCCTCGACGCCGAAATCCGCTCAGTCTTTTCGCCGGGCGAAATCATCACGCCAGACGACGTGCGCGGCCGCTATGACACCCTGGAGCAGGCAGTACTCGCCGGCAATTGGCCTACTCTCGCGAACTCGCGGGGCATGGTCGTTTTCCTGATGGATCAGCGCCCCGTCGGCCCCGTCTACCTGGCGGGTCATCCCTCCCTCCGCGGGCGCATCCTCTTTACCAATGCCGAGCCCGGTGAGCCCGACGCCGCCTTCATCGAGCGCAACGACGGTCCGGCGGCTGAGATCACTGCGCTGGTGAGAAAAGGCTACCTCATCCGCACCCGCACCGACGCCGAAACCCTGGAAGCGCGCGCAAACGACACCCGGCGCCGCGACACCATGCTCGCGGGCGGAGCCCAAATCCTCAGCACGGATTATCCTGCCGCCGAGCCTGCCCGCTGGCCCGGCGGCTACTTCGTTGCGCTTCCCGGCAAGGCCGTCTTTCGATGCAATCCTATCAACGCTCCCATAGGCTGCGGGCCTTAAAAGGTGCCGCGCCGAGTCAACCGTTCCGTAATCAGTCCAGACCAACGTTCCAACTGCTTGAGTTGGGAGATGCCAGGGGGTTGCGATGAACGTGAAGTCGGCAGCGTTTCCTGGGCCGGAACCAACACACGACTTCCGTGCTCCTGTTCCTCCAGAGCCCTAGTTCCGAATTGCGAGCGTGGGGCGGAGCTGATCGGCTTCGGGGCGTGGTGCATGCCCCGTCAGGCGGCCTCTCGCGTTCCCGCCTCCGCGCAAAGGCAGGTCTGCCTTTGACACGTCACTCTTCAGCCTTCCCGCGCTCGGTGAGATGGGAGCAGCGGCGCGGCGCCTCTTCTATGGCCCCGGCATCGCCAATTTCGACCTTGCCCTGTTGAAGAAACTTCGCCTCACCGAATCAAAATCGCTGCAATTCCGCGCGGAGGCCTTCAATATGGCGAACCACGCACAGTTTTATGGACCCGCCGCCGTCAACGGAAACATCAGCAGCCCTCGTTCGGAAGGGTCGTGAGCGCCGCCGCTCTGCGCCTGCTTCAAATCGCGGTGAAGTTCTGTTTCTGACGGCTCTTCCTCTTTGCTCGGGGGAGTTCTTTATCGAACTACTTGAGATGACGGCAGTTAGGCGTTGGGTGGCGTTTAGGGGTACTGACTACAGGGCGGGCAGGGTGACGCCGAGAGCAAGGAATGATCGATCGTCTTGGCGATGTCTTCATAGGTGTAGTTCACAACGCACTCCCTCGTGCGGGTTCGGTCCTCCGAAGCTTCCTTGAGCGCTCGGGGGCCGAAACGGTCATCACTCCAATGAGTGAGGATCCGTTTCGGCACACAGCCTGTAAAGCTCCACCCTACGACAGGCGCCACAATGGCTGGACATCACACTCGTAGAAACATCTTCTGTCTATACAGGAGATACACAAACAGCCACGCGGTAAAGATCACGCTACAACTCCAGACCATGGGCTGGTACTGACCAAAAACCGGCAGTAGGCCGTGTAGGAAGACCTTGGTGATAATTCCAAAATCAAAGAAGTGGGCGACCAGATAGAGCGTGATGGCGTTCATGCCAATCACTTTGAAGAAGAATGACCAGCGCTGGTAACCCTTCACGTCGACGATCCAATAGAATAGTGCCAGCAGCAGCAGACTCCAGCCACCGGCCCAGAGTACAAAGGAACTCGACCAGATATTCTTGATGATGGGAAAGTCGATGCTCCAAATCCAGGCCACCAACAGGCTCGCGACACCCGCCGCCGCCAACCCCAATGCCTTGCGGTTCGGGGTGTATTTGCCGGAGCGCAGCCAGTGCCCCGCCAGCACGCCCAGCAGGCAGGTGGAGATCGCGGGCAGGGACGACAGCAGCCCTTCATTGTCGCCAAAAGTATAGCAGCAGGTTTTGAACGGGAGAACGAGGCGGTCCACGTAGCCCGCCAAGTTGCCTTCCGGGCTGAGCACGCCGGCGCCGAATTGAGGCACAGGCACGAGCTTCATGATCAGCCAGTAGACAATCAGAATCCCCCCCGCCACCGTCGCCTGGCCACGAACGCCGAGCATCATGACGACCAGACCCGCGACCAAGTAAGAAAGAGCAATGCGTTGCAGCACGCCAGTTATGCGCAGATTGTAAATGTCAAAGTCAAGCAGGCGGCTGTAAAACAGGCCAAACAAAAAGAGCAGCAGGAAGCGCTGTACCATGTGGCGGTAAAGTTGACGGCGGTTCTCGCCTTCTTCCATGCGCCTCGTTAGCGAAAAGGGTAGCACAACCCCAACCAGAAAGAGAAAAAGCGGAAACACCAGATCGTAGAAATGAAAGCCCGCCCAGCCCACGTGCTCAAATTGCGTATTGAGCACCCGCGTGGCGGTTCCGGGCCAAACCTTGTAAAGCGCACGGATGATGTTTTTCCCGCCCACAATCCAGAACATGTCGAACCCGCGCAGAGCATCGATGGATGCAATCCGCTTTTGCACAAATGTTGGTGGGTTAACTTCGGTACCCATGATGACCTCGCTAGGCACTCGGGAAATCGAAGGTCGCGCAGATTTTGGATCTCCCGGTATTGAAATTGCTCCGTAGAAACTCGCCACCCCTCGAAGAATCCCTTAGGAGGGGCTTGGCGCCCCTCCCTTGAGACTTCCAAACGGACAGCTTCAGAACAGGAGCTTGAGAGCCAACTGAACTTCGCGAGGTGAATTCACCTGGCTCCCGACAGTCCCGAAACTCCCCGTATTGAAGGTGTTGGAAATTCCTCCAAACTGGGGGTGGTTAAGTGCGTTGAAGGCTTCCACCCGGAACTCAAGATGAGCCCCTTCGCGCATCTTGTCCAAGGACATTTCCTTGAACATAGAAAGTGAGGCGTTATTGGTTCCCGGGTAACGCACGTTGGGTTGCGTGCGTGGTGCAGTGCTGATGGTGTAATGGGGCGGAACAGACAGGACGCTCGCCGCATTTGCGTAGTACCCCTGGGTCAACCATAGGGATTTCGGGTTGACTTTCAGGGGGCCTGTCTGGTCTGGAAACGGACACTGATAATAGCTTGCCGGGCACAATCCACCACTGGCTGTAATTGTGATGGGCTGCCCCGTGTCAAACCGCCAGATGCCGTTAGTTTGCCAGCCGCCGACGAGGGCATTCACAACCGGATGCAAGTTTCCGCCAAAGCGCTTGCCTTTTCCAAAGGGGAGTTGCCAGCCATAGGCGACTTGCAACAATTGTGAGATGTCCCATTCGGAAGTCGAGCGTTCCAGTTTCCAGTCGTTGGGGTCTCTCGTTTCCGAATATGCGCTATCGACGTTATAAGTCGAGCTTGCCGCATCGTCGATGGACTTGGAGTTGGTGTAGGTGATCAGCATTGACATTCCGTTCGACATCCGCTTCTCAAGCCTTAACTGGAGGGCGTTATAGCTGGAGTTCGCAACCGGAAGAAAGTTATGCCACGCACCGTTGAAATATGGAACATCCACCATGAGACTGGAGGCCGTCCTCGTGGGACCGCAAATTCCGCACCCAGGAGTGGTGATAACGCCGTAATAGGGATTGGGAACCATGGTATTGAGGGCTGTGACCAGGGCGGGATTGGTAGCTTCCTGTTCCACCCATTTCCCCAAGACCTGAAGACTGCCAGCATAGTAATAGTACAGGTGCGTTCCTTTCGTGCCAACGTAGTTCGCGTCGATCAGCCAGTTATGCGGCAGTTGGTATTGGAAGCCCCCACTCCAGGTCTGCGTAGTAGGCGGATTGAGGCTGTCCCCGCGCTCCGGTTCTTGCATGGCGCCGCCCAGGTTGGTGTTGGCGCCGAGCGAGGGGCCCGTAGGAAGCACCAGCCCGGATGGATAGGGGTTGCTGAGGCGTGCCCAAGGCGTTACGCCGTCGCCGTTCATCGTGTTGAGCCAGGAGGTGGACCCGGCGAAGCCTTCGTTACCAAGATCTGCCCCGCCCGAGGTACCCCATCGTGTGGGGTTGTAGAATAGGCCGTACCCACTACGAAAAACCAGGTTATTGCTGATCTTATAGGCAAGCCCCAGCCGTGGCCCCAAGCCCTTGTAGTACGTATCCACAATGTGACGTTGACTGTTACTCGCGAAGACCAATCCACCCGTTGGGTGGGTTACGTCGGGCAAGTAAGGAAGTACGGCAGGCCACGTTGCGGCGCTAATCGCCGGGGGTTGGATGGTGGGTTTGGCATTGGGATCAAACCAGGACTCACGGTTGTAGCGCTCCGTGCGCGGAATCTCCAGGTCATAACGCAAGCCCATGTTCACAGTAAGCCGGCTGGTGGTGCGCCAGTTATCCTGAACAAACCCGCCCCAGCGGTAGTTCTGCGTGGTGAAGTGAGGGCTGATGACATACGAACCCGAGCCTCCTCCTCCGATTCCGCCCTCAAGGAAAGTGGCCATGGCATCGCCACCGCCCTTATTGACATACTGGGAGGTTCCGAATTGGGTAATGCTGTATTGCCCTCCCGGACGCGAGTCCTGGATGTAATTAATCTGGTTCACACGCCACTCGCCGCCGAATTTAATCTCGTGGTGGCCGCGCATCTGAGTAACGATGGGAAGCAACTGATACACTTCGCCGGAATTCCTATACATCGAATAGCCTTGAGTACCGATGGAATTGCCCGCCACCGAAGAGTATCCGCTGCCAATGGTCACGGTTGGCGCGGAGAGGGTCCCGTCCGTGGTGATATAAGCGGGCTCGCCAAGAGTTGTAACTGGGCTGAAGTTTGGGTAGTCTTTGGCGATACCCCCGGTGTAAGTCCAACTTCGGCTGAAACCCAACGACACGCTGAAAAGCGTGGTGGGGCTAAAAGTGTGGTTCAGGATCAGAGCCACCGACCGCGCGTTTTGCACCTGCGGGCCCGCCGTGCAAGGATCCATCACGTTCCCGAAGCAATTCCAGGAGTGAGAAGTTCCCTGGGCCAAAGAGAAGCGGGCATTCAGGCTGGTGTTTTCGGTGAAGTGATGGTCGATGCGGATATCGGACTGGTCGTTCGCGGACGGACTGACGCCCGAGCCGGTCCAGTTGTAGAACCGGTTATAGGATGAAGTACCAACACCCACGTTGGGCAGGGGATAATACGACATCATCTTTGACGTCACGGGGTCGATCAGGTTGCCGGGCACGGCCGCGAGCTGAAAAGGCGTGCCAGTAAGGTTGGCATTGCCGGCACTCTGGAAGAGGCCCATGTTGTTGTACGGGATGGGCGTTTGTAGAATGCGACCACCCGCTGCCGCCGAGTAAATGCCAGAGTAAGGATCCCAGAGCTGATTTGCGCCATTCGCATCTTGGCAAATGCCACTGCTGTTGAATCCGCTCTGGCAGATCTCCTTGAAATCGCCTTGGCGCATCGCTTGGCTGGGAACACCCCCGCTCTTCGTGACGCCGGAGAGCGCGCGCGTGCCTTCCCAATCCACAAAGAAGAACGTCTTGTTCTTTCTAATGGGGCCGCCTAAGGTCATTCCGTACTGGTTTTGCCGTGTGGGCCCAAGTTTGCCTCCAGATCTGTTGCTGAAAAAGTTGTTGGCGTTCAGGGCGTTATTGCGCAAGAATTCATAGGCGCTGCCGTGAAAGGCGTTGGTTCCGGAGCGCAGTACCATGTTGATGTAGGTACCCCCCGAAAACCCTTCCTCCGCCGAGTAGTTGTTCTGCACGAGCTTGAATTCCTGCACGGAGTCCACCGAAGGCGTGTAGAGCACGTCGACGTTCGCCGTGTTCGCGTCGTAGGTGGTCGCTGAGACACCGTCGATCAGGAGTTCTGCCGTGTCGTTGCGTCCGCCGTTGGAAACAAAGTCATTGGTTCCACCGGGCCCGTAGGCTTTGCCAACGCCCTGACTCACACCGGGAGCCAGGAATGCCAGGTCCAGAACGGAACGGCCGTAGAGAGGAAGATCGTTGAGCTGAGAACGATCGATTTCCTGGCCCGTCACTGCGTCCTGCGTGGCAAGCACCGGCCGGACGCCGACCACTTCCACGGTCTGGGCAGTGGCCCCGACTTGCAAGTGGGCATCGGCCGAAAGCCTTGTGCCGACGTCAATGATAATGCCCACCTGCGTGAAGGTTTTGAACCCCGGGTTCTGGATTGTGATCTTGTAAGTGCTAGGGGGTAGATTGGTAATGAGGTAGCGTCCCACAGCATCGGTTGTTGTGGGATAGACGTAACCTTTGTTGGTATCGGCCAATACTACCTTCGCGCCGGGAATAACCGCTCCGGAAGGATCGCTGACGACGCCCGTCAACGAGCCGGAGGTGACTTGGCCCCAGGCCACGGGTGAATGAAAGCTATATAGAACGAGGAAAAACAATGACAGCAACCAGGGACAGACACGGCTGCGTCCCAGGCCTCCTGCGTTGTCCATCAATTCACACCTCCATTTTGATTTTGTCTGCGTTTCACTTCTACATACTGGGCTACTTCCCATTCCGTACCTCCAGAAAGTACCCGACGTTTTGCAAGACACAATTTACAAACTGACAGCGTGTTGGACCCGACACGTTCGGGCACACCGGTACCCAGCCGTCAGCACGGGCTGCCTGACGGGCGAGATACTCCCAAAAGAAATCGATTGGTTAAGGGAGTCGTTCTGCCGCCGGCGGGGGAAGGCCGGCGTGCTGCAGACCCGAAAGATATCCTGAAAACCCAAAAGCGTAAACGCGCTCATCACAACCATCCATTCGTAATCGAGAAGTGCCTTCTACTGCCCCTTGGTTGCTCGCACGCAAGAAGAAGTCGGGCACCGTCCTCGCGTTGTGAGGTTTACCATTCGGTCTTGGGATGTCAAGGCAGATACCGTTACCCACTGGAGCCGAAACCGTTCCTTCCCTCTGGATACGGTTTGACAAGCTCAACGACTGAGAGAGGTTAGCCTTCGTTCTAACTTGATTCTGTGCAGCTTCAGGAGTAGATTTCATGGCGGGTTACTGGTGATTATGTTAGAGGTTTCCACTTTCCAGAAAGAGCGGCAGTCGCTGAAGGCGGTATTATCGTCCGAAATCTTCAGCCGCTCTCCCCACCTCACCAAACTTCTTACCTACTTATGTGAAAAGTATTTCGAAGGCCGCAGCGCCGAGTTGAAGGAATACAGCATTGCCATCGACGCGCTCGGCCGTCCTGCGGACAGCGATGACACGGGATCGGCCGCGGCACGGGTTCAGATGCACCGCCTCAGAGCCAAACTCAACGAATACTACGAGCGCGAGGGCAGGCTCGATCCCATGCGGATCATCCTTAAGCCCGGGGTATATACACCTCAGTTTCTGGAAGTAGATCCACCCACCGAGGGCATCGCCCCTCCCGAAGCACCTGTCCCTCCTTCCTCGCAGGTTAGGAGGGCTTGGAGGAGGGCGGTTGATCTTCGATGGCCGTTGGGGGTTTTGGGATTGGCGGTCGTTTTGACCATAACTCTGATGGCAAGAATGTGGTTGCGCCGCGACGCTTTGCCCGACCCCGCTCAACCGGCCTTGTCTCCGTTGTCGTCGGGGTCCGTTTCTTTGGCGTCTCCAACCCCTTCGGCCAGCTCGAGCCACAACGGCGCCTTGCGGACTGCCTCGCAGGGCCCTGTTCGCATTCTGCCGGGGTCCGACAAGCCCAGCGTGGTCGACGCTTTGGGTAACATCTGGCTAGGAGACCGTTACTTCAGCGGTGGAGAGGCCCAGGTAACCCCTCCCGCCTTACTAGGGCTTACCAGCGACCCCGTGCTTTTCGAAACCTATCGCAAGGGCCGTTTTATCTATAAGATTCCGCTCACTCCGGGGTCCTACGAGCTGCATCTGTACTTTGCGGATTTCCTCGGACCCCGGAGAGACCTCCAGCCCAAGGTTCTTCGCGATTTCGTGTTGGACATTAATGACGGAGTAGCTTGGCGCCATCAAAGCCATCCTTTAACCTACGGAACCCGTCCGCCCCTGGAGACCGAAAAGATATTCAAGGATGTGTCTCCCGCCAAAGACGGCTACTTGAAGATTCGCTTCATACCCTTATTGAACGACGCATTCCTTAATGGTCTTATGATCGTTCCCACTCCCGACCACAGAGCCTCGCCCATTCGCATTGTGGCGCAAGAAAAGACGGTAACCGATCGGCGCGGGCAGGTTTGGCTTCCCGATCGTTTTTTTACGAGTGGAAACCTGGTTGTGCATGGAGCCCCGGTTACGGGCACCGCCGATCCTGAACTTTTTGCGGGGGAGCGCTACGGAATGTTTCAGTATATTGTGCCCGTGGCAGACAGCAGTTACACCGTGAATCTTTATTTTGTCGAATCGTGGTTAGGCCCAGGGGCTCCCGGTGGCGGCGGACGGGGCAGCCGGGTGTTTCAAGTGGGTTTCAATGACCAACGGCTTTTGCGGCATTTTGATATTTTTGCAGAATCCGGGGGTACAGGGCGCTCTTTGGTCAAGAGCTTCCACGGCATCAAGCCCGATGCCGATGGGAACATCATGCTATCCTTCATTCCCATCGAAGGCGTTGCCGGCGTCAATGCCATCGAAATCACCGACGAGGGTGGAGCGTCCGCGCATTCCCTGGCACAGCCCTGAAACTCGAGAACCGGTCCCTTTGCGCTTCCCGCTCAGATGCTAATAGCATAGTCGAAGCTCCCATGTTAACAATCGGTAGAGTAGGAGAGAAGGCGAACCCGGATTTCGCAGCAAAATCCTGGGCCGCCGGCGGGTCGCCCGGAGGCTCTTGCCACGGCCGTGAACGATTTCGCTTGAGAACTTCAATTCCATAGGCTACGGTCAGGAGGTGAGGATTTGCGCCGGCCCGGCTATGCCGTGGCCCGGCAAGCTGGGACGCCCGCCGAACTCCTGGCTTGATTCTTCGGCTTGTCACGCTCCGCGGCACAAGAGGAAATTGACGATTCCACAGGTTCCTAGCCTTGCCGAAACTGATTGCAGAGCGGCATTATGTCAGTTCGGCGCAGAAAAAAACGAAGCTGGGAACATCTTGAAAACAAAGGGTCGTGAAAAGGGTTTTTTCAAAAACGAAGCTGAGAACATACTGCAAAGAAAGCTAGTTACCAAAAACCGTAGAAATTTCCAAAACTCCGACAAAATAACCGATTGTAGTGGCCAGCAAAACGGGCCGCGAAAAGGCCGAAGCTGACAATCTGTCTAGCCTACAAGAGCGCGGGAACGCGGCGCACTCACTGGGCCGTTTCGATGTAACCATCCACGCGCAGGCCGACGGGCAGTTCTTTGGCATCATCGAGCTGCACGAGGGTCTCCAGAATTTTCTTATCCACGTGCTCGGTGGGCTCGTCCGTCTGCACGTTCTTCTTGCCCAATTGTTCGCCAAGCTGCACGACCTTGCCCCAAAACTTACGGTCGCCATAGGCTCGCGCCGTCACATAGGCCCGCTCATCCAGGCGCAGACCGGCAACGTCGGCCTCATCCACATCCATGCGCACGCGCAGCACCTTGCAGTCTCCCAGAGTGAAAACGGGGTCGGGATTGCTGTTGGAACTCACCACGTTTTCGCCGGCGCGATGATGGCGGCGGAGAATCACTCCATTGAGGGGCGAACGAATGAACGTCTTCTCGTAGCGCGCTTCGTCCTCCGCCAGTTGCGCCTGCGCCAGTTGGATCTGCGCCTGGCCCATGGACACGTCTTCCGAGCGCGCATCGGCGTCAATCAGCCGGTAGTGTTCGAGCGCCGCATCGTAGCGGGCCTTGGCGACGCTGTATTGGTTCTCGAAATTCTCCGTCTCTTCGCGCGAGACCACACCTTTCCGATAAAGCCGTTCGCGGCGCTGCATCTCCGCCTGGGCATTCTTCATGTTCGCCTCAGCTTCGTTGGCCGCAGCCAAGGCCTCGGAGCGTTCCTGTTGGCGCGCTCCGTGGATGACCTTTTCGAGGCTCGCCTGCTTGTCCGCCAGGTTTGCCCGGGCGGCCAGCACCGCAGCTCGGTAGTCGTCGTTCACCAGCACGGCCAGTACCTGGCCTTTCTTTACTCTGTCCCCTTCATCGACCAGCACCGACTGAAGTTTGCCGGTCAGCTCCGCGCCCACTTTCACGCTCTCGGAAAGCGGTTCCACCAGCCCGGGGCCTGCGACCCAATCGCCATGGGCCGGGACGGAAAGATCGCTCGATTCGGGTGCGCGCGTCTCCGTCGCCTTGCCGCGCCGGGAAACGAACATTCCGGTGAGGATCCCCAAAACCATTCCCGCCGCGACCATGTAAAGTGTGCTCCGTTTCATATTCCCCTCCTGAATTCTCCGCTCGTGTCGAACCCTTGACTGGACAACCTAGCGCCGCAAACTTGGCCGCAGTTGCCGGCAGGATGCCGGCGCTACAGCGGTTACACGACGGATGCTCCGGACTGTTCGCAGGCCCCCGCGACCGCCCTCGCCGGGGCTGACTCCGCTCGTATGAATTCCCCAGTGGGCGGATCGTTCAATATCCGTCCGTCCTCGATCCGAACCACGCGGTCGCCGTATTCCAGCACCCGGTTGTCGTGGGTGACGATCACCACCGCGCGGTCCTGCCGGTGTGCCAGCTCGCGCAGCATGACCATGACGGAGCGGCCACTGTGCGAGTCGAGCGCGGCTGTAGGCTCGTCCGCCAGGATCACCTGGGGTTCGGTCGCGACCGCACGCGCGATGGCCACGCGCTGCTTCTCCCCGCCACTGAGGTCAGCCGGGAACGAGTCGTACTTCGGCCCCAACCCCACCTGCTCGAGAAATCCTCGGGCGCGGCGCTTCGCTGCCGACCCTCGCTGCCCTTTCAGGTCGAGCGCCAATTCCACGTTTTCTCCCGCCGTCAGCGTAGGGAAAAGGTTGAAGCCCTGGAAGACAAAGCCGATGTTTTCCAGGCGGACCTTCGGCAGTTGCTTTTCACTGAGGTGCGTAACCTCCTGCCCCAGGATCTTCACGGTGCCCGACGTCGGCCGAAGGATGCAGCCCAGGATCGAAACCAGCGTGGTCTTGCCGCTGCCTGAGGGTCCCATCAACAGCATGACTTCGCCCCGCTCCACTTCCAGGTCCACACTGTCCAGCGCACGAAATGCTGTGGGGCCGTCACCGTAGACTTTCGTAAGTTCACGAACCGTAATCGGACGTTCCACTTTGTAACCCTCCTTCGATTCAGCTACGTCGATGCTCACATCCGTCGACATGAAGTTGACGGGTTGAGAGCTAGCCCTTAAACACCATGGCCGGATCGATCTTGGTGACCTTGTTGATGGAAACGAATGCCGCGGCCACGCACATCGCGACGGTCACGCCCAGCATCCCCACACCCAGTTGCCACGGCAAGACGATGTTCGCGCCGCCCTTGCCGCTCTCGTGCACCACGAGAATGCTTAAGGAAATGCCCAGGGCGTAACCGATGACCGCCGCAATCACCGCCTGCTTCATGATCACGCGGTAGATGTAACCGTTGGTGGCGCCCATGGCCTTGAGGGTTCCAAACTCGCGGATGTGGTCCATGGTGCTGGAGTATATCGTCTGGGCTACTACGACCATGCCCACCAACAACCCAAGCACCGCCGCCATCAGCACGGCCATGCCTGCGCCCGTCGTGAACATCCAGTAATGGCGTGTCATGTCGGAGAACTGCTCGCGGGTCAGTACGTCAACGTCCGTGAGGCTAGCTTGCAGGCGCCGCTGCAAATCGCCCACATTGACCCCCGCCTGCGCCTTGACCAGGATGAACATCGTCTGGTCGTCGCGCAGGTTGGCATAGTCCAGCGCGTTGCGGTAATTCGTGAAAACGTAGGCCGAGGTGGTGAACGACCGAATGCCTTGGGTGAGGCCCACCACGCGAGTGCGATGGCCGAGGATCTCCGCCGTATCCCCCAGCCCCTTCACCCCCAGCTTGGGGAAGTAGATGCGATCAACAAAAACGCTGTCATCGACTTTCAGGTCTTCCCGCTTGCCGGCGACAATGTTCCAAGCCTGCCCCATCGTGGATTCCGGATTCACTCCCACAACCTGGATGGCCTCCTCCTGGCCGTCGTCGCGCTTCCACCGGCTGAACCTCACAATGTAGTTTTGGGCTTCCGCGACGCCCGGCGTGGCGCGCACGGTGTAGAGCTTACGATCGGAGAACGGAATGCCCTGCTCGATATAGGGCACATTCTTCGAGACGACCCAAAGGTCCGCGCGTGAATTGTCCACCAGCGCCGTGGTCGTGCGCGAGAAGCCCACGTAGAGCCCGAGCTGCACCACAATCAAAACCACGGCGAACACCACGCCGGCGAGCGTCACTGTCAATCGAACCCGGTCATGAAACAAGTTGCGTTCAGCTAGCGGCGGCATGGTGCACCTCACTTTGCGTAGAGCGATTCCATTTGGCCCGTGGCGTGGGCCAGTTGGGCGTGCGCCAGGTTATAGCGGTAGAGAGCGTCGATCAGATTGTCATTGGCGCGGGCCAGAGAGTCCTGGGCTGTGGTCAACTCGATGTTGTTGGCGATTCCCGCGGCGAACCGTTCGCGCGCCTGTCCGAGTTCTTTGTCGGCAAGGGCCAGGCCGGAACGCGCTACGTCCACTTGACTGCGGCCCGATGTGAGATCGGCCTCGGCGGATTTCAGTTCCTCCACAATGGCATCGCGTTGCGCGCGCTGTTGGTTCGCCAGTTCGCGAACTTCGAGACCTGCTTTGGCCTCTTGCGCGCGAATGCGGCCACTGGTCCACAACGGTACGGTGACGGTTGCGGCAATCGCATAAGTCGGAATTGAAGAAGGCAGCGAGGTTCCCTGATAGTCCCACGTGCCACCCACACTCAACGAGGGCAGCCGCTGTTCGCGCGCGGACCTTTGTTCAAAGCGTGCCGCGGCTTCCTGAGAAAGAAGCGACTGCAACTCCGGCCGGCTAGCCAGCGCGGCGGAAGCGCTGGCATCGCCCGGGAACTCGGGTGTGGCGGAGAAGTAGGACTGATCCGTCAATTGAATTTGCTGGCGCGGGTCCAAATCCAAAAGCCGCGCCAGACCGTAAAGCGCCTTCTGGCTGTCCGCCTGCGCCACCAGCAGAGCTTGCCGAGCATTCTGCAATTCCACATTCGCGCGAACCGTATCCAGATTGGTGCCGATACCGTTCTCCTCCAGTTGTTGCGCTTGGTTGGACAACGCCAACGCCAAATCAACCCGCGACTGCACGGTCTTCACCTGCTCCGCGGCGCGCAGGGCGGCAAGGTACTGCGAGACCACCAGCAACGTGTTCTGCTCGCGCACAGATTGCTCGTCGTGCCGCGACGCATCCTTCGAAGCTCGTGAGGCTTGGACGCTTCGCCACAAGGTCAGGTCGAAAATCGGCGTAGAGAATTCCGGCCCCGCATCGAAGACCTGAAAAGGTCCTACATGGTGAGGAAAGATAGGCAGGGCTTTGCCGAATGTCGAGCCCAGGTTGATGCGCTCGGCGGTGTCAGAGACTTTGAGGGTTGCTTGGGGCAGCAGGCCGGAGCGAGCTACGCGGACATCCTCTTGTCGCTCTGCCACCGTGAGATTAGCGTTCTGAACCTCCGGGTTTGCCTGCAGGGCCAAACGCACCGCGTCGGCAAGAGTAAGTTGAATGATGGATGGAGCTTCAGCGGCCGATGGGCTGATCGTGGATACTCCAAGAATGACCAACGTTGCTAGCATGATCCCAACTGACCGATTCAATGTACACCTCCAAGATGTTTAACGTTGGTTACAGCCTTAACATTGTTAAGTATCAAGGCAAAAAAATTTACGCCTGTAGCCCACGAACCAGAGTGTCCGCTAGGTGCTGTATCAGGGTATTGCGCTCGACCCAGGGAAACTTGTGCATCGCAATCAGCAGGGACGTGAGCCCGTGCATCGCGGACCAGGCTGTTTGGGCCGCCAACATCGGATCTCCCTGGCGAAACTTCCCCTGTTCCATACCGAGTTGAATTTGGCTGACGAGATACATGAAGGATGCTTCACCCGCCGAACCCGAGAACTGATAAGGATTGTCGCAATTGCTGGAGTGCTGGGTCATAAACGCCACGCGATAATGATTAGGGTGTCCCAGCCCAAAGTTGATATAGGCAACCGTGCCCCGCCGCAGACACTCTACGGGGTCGTCGCCGCTCTTCTTAATGGCCTCCAACTCAAGCTCAAGCTTGGCGAAGGCCTCCTCGCACACGCTGTGAAACAGGTCCCACTTGTCTTTGAAGTAGAGATAGATCGTCGTGGGCGAGTACTCAATATTTCGAGCGATGGCGCGCATGGAAACGTTCTCCACGCCTTCTTTGAGGAACAGCTCCCGAGCCGCCTCGAGAATTTCCTCCCGCAAATGCTCCTTTTGCCGCTCGCGCCGTTCCCTGATACCCACAGACCCACCTTGCTTAACGAGACTCACTTACTAAACACCGTTAAGTATATGGATGGCGACAACCCTTGTCAAGTAAATTTTTGCAGCAGCCGGAAGTCTTATTTCAGCACCATACGCGACACCGTAGGTTGGATGTACAATGGCCCCGCATCGTGGGTCGCATGCCTCTTGGTGCCGATCTGGCATGGCGTTCCGTCAGGTCCGGGCGCCAAAACCGTGGCAGCGTGAGGATAGGCCATGATCCCACGCCAACGCTGAATGGCGAGACCCTTCGAGCCTGTCTTCGAATCGAGGTGTGCGATGAATCGGCGAGAGCATTTGGCCAAGCTGCTGACCGGCGGACTGGTGGTCTCACCGTGGTTGCGGGGGGTCACGCCGGCTGCGACGCCCCGCGATAAATGGATCTCAGTCGCTGACGACCTGCTGACCACTCCAGCCGAATCCTACGAATTTGACTGGGGTGAGGGAGTGCTGATGTGCGGCCTGATGCAGACCTACAAGCGCACCAAGTCCGAGAAGTATGCCGACTTCGCCGCGCGCTGGGCCGATGCGCATTTGCCCAAGGGAATTGAGCGTCTTCTTGGCAACCAGCCCGGCACGGACCGCGTGGGCTACTGCGGGCATTGGGTGTGTGGAACGGCGTTGCTCTACCTGTACGCCGCGCGAGCGAAGCCGGAGTACCTGCGCACGGCCTCGGAGATTGGCGCGTTCGTGCGGGCGGGCGCCACACGAAGTCCGGAAGGAGCGATAGGTCATTGGGTGGGCAACTACCAGATCTGGGTGGATACGCTCGACATGACGTGCCCGCTGCTGAGCCGGCTCTCCCGGGTGGAAAACAAGCCCGACTATATCGATGACGCCGTCAACCAATTGCTCATCGCGGCACGTCACATGCGCGATCCACAGACCGGGCTGTTCTATCACATGTGGGATTGGCAGTTCGATCGGCGCTCGCCGGAGCAGTGGGGCCGCGGCAACGGCTGGGTGGCCATGTCGCTGGCCGACACTTTCGAGTTTCTCCCCAAGAACCATCCACGCTATCGTGAGCTGAAAGGCCTCGCCGAATCCTATGCTCGTTCCCTGTTAACCGCCCAGGACGCCGATGGGGTCTGGCACACTCTCATCAACGATCAAGCTTCGCCCGCCGAGTGCTCTGCCACTACGATGATCTGCTACGGACTCTTGAAACTCGCGCGGCTTGGAGTCTTACCCGTTAAATACCGGGAAGCGGCGATGCGCGGCTGGGAAGCGGTAAACGCGCGGTGGGTAAAAGACGGCAAAGTCGTCGGGGTTTCTGAAGGCACGGGCCCGGAATCGCGGGAGCAATACCTGGAACGCAAGATGGGGACGTACACGTGGGGCACCGGTTCCTATCTCATGGCAGGCGCCGAAGCCGACCGGCTGCATGGCGCTCGATCCGCAAAAGAAGGATGATGATTTTGGGAAGCGTGCCACGGGCGTCCGAAGGTGTGAAAAATTGCCACCTTCACCACTGAGGCACTGAGTCACAGAGAGAAATGCTCTTTCTTTTCTAACCTCTGCGCCTCAGTGTCTCAGTGGTGAAACGCTGTTCGACGATTTTTTCACAGCATCTCCCGCCCGTGTGAGTTCATGGCCAAGATGGCCGTGCCACGGGCGTCCGAAGGTGTGAAAAAATGAACAATCTCGCGCAAAGACGCCAAGGCGCAAAGACTCGCAAAGCATAACCGCTTTGTTCTCTTTGCGTCCTTTGTGACTTTGCGCCTTTGCGTGAAATGCCTTTGCTCGTTCAGGGATCTTTTCACATCTTCTCTCGCCCGTGTTAAGTCATGGCCAGGATGGCCATGCCACATCGCCGCGCAGCCCATTACGATTGCGCGGCGCGTTCGAGTTCGGCGATATCGAGCTTCTTCATTTTCAGCATAGCCTCCATCGCCTTCGGATGTTTGACCAGGTCGGGTAGGCGCGCGGGCACGATTTGCCAGGAAAGGCCGAACTTGTCCTTGAGCCAGCCGCACTGAATCTCGCTGCCTCCGGCCGAGAGCTTCGACCAGTATTCATCCACTTCCTGCTGCGTATCGCAGCGCACAACGAACGAGACGGCCTCGGTGAATTTAAACGCGGGGCCGCCGTTGAGTGCCGTAAACTTCTGTCCATCGAGCTCGAAGGCAATCGTAAGAATGCCGCCCTTGGGCCCGTGGGTGTCGTCAACCGTGCGCAGTTCGTCGAGACGGCGCGAGTTCTTGAACACGCTGAGGTAAAAGTTCACCGCCTCTTCGGCGTTCGAATCGAACCAGAGAAACGGCGTGACGCGCGGAAAGTTCTCGAGAGCGCTCATGGAAACAACCTCCCTATGCAGTTGTGAGATTCCTTCAAGCCCCTGAATAAGCCGCGTCCACGCAGGGTGGCGAGACGAGCGGCTCAATACACATTCTAAACATGACTCAGCGGAGCCCGCAACCAGACCGCTGCTGTGGTAGTGTCCTAATTTCGAGTGTAGCGCCGGGCTTGAGCCCGGCATGTGCCGCCCTAAAGGGCGGCGCTACGCCCTATTTTGCTTGAATCTCGTTCGTGGTGGAGGTTCGGCGTCGGACAAGCCGATTTCGGTCGAGGGCCGGCTTAGCGATTTGAATGCCTGTTGAACGCACAATCAACAGGGTGTATGTTAGCGTCCGACCGGCTCGCCAAAACCAGCTTGGGGCCGGCCGCTGCTATGGCCATCAACGCCGACAAACCACTTCTCTGGAAGGCTGATACCCGCGCGTCGGTTGACCAGTTTAATCGATGGTTCATGAAATTTGCTCCCAAAGCCTACCGGGACACTCGCAAGAAGACGATCATACAGGTCGATCAAGGCCTCAAGCAGACCGGTGACCTCGCGACCATCACGCCCGAGGTCATCAAATCAAATCCTGCCATTTTGCCGACACTGCGGATGTCCACGTGTCCCCCGCTGGCCCGGGACCGTCTGGTTGGGCTTGCCAACTCGAATAAGACCGTCGTCGAAGCGCTTGAAGAAGGCAGAGTCCCTCTGCGCCTGGCGCCGGAAGCTTTGGATGACCATTTGCAGAGGATTGTCCATACGATTTCCCAGATGTTGGATGTTGACATATTTCCCTGGCTGGAGGAAAAACGCCGGCCCAGCAAGGAAGAGCGGTATCGGTCCAGCACAATTGTGGCGGACAGATTGTGCGGAGCAGTGGCCGACCCCATCGTGCGGAATGCACAGGAAAAGCGTCAACTTGCGCTGATCGAGCGGTATCTAACAGCGCGCGCGTACAAGCTGAAGGCGCTTTCCCCCGGCACTCCACTGCTCCAGATGGAAGCGGGGACGTTCACCTTTCGCTTGAACGTCAAAGTTAGGATTCCGGGCGCGGATGCGAAGGACGTCAAGATTCCGGTCGATGCTGTCATCCAGCCGAAAAATGTGAGGCTTCCGCACCTGCCGTTGCTGATCGAAGCGAAATCCGCGGGCGACTTCACCAACGTGAATAAGCGCCGGAAGGAAGAGGCGACTAAGATTGCCCAACTGAAAGCCACCTACGGCGATCAGGTGGTCTTTGTCCTTTTTCTCTGTGGCTATTTCGACGCCGCTTATTTGGGCTACGAGGCCGCAGAAGGTATAGACTGGATTTGGGAACATCGCATCGAGGACCTTGACCAACTGGGAATTTAACCAGCCATGAACGCAGTTGCCACACACGAGATTGAGGAGCGCCGCCGGGAGGAGCAAGCGCGCCTCGACAGCTTCAAAACCGCACCGGAGCGGAACAAATGGGGGCAGTTCGCCACGCCGCCAGAGCTTGCACTCAGCATTGCGCGATACGCCCACTCCCTGCTGGGTGGAGAATCCGTTCATTTCCTTGACCCCGCTATCGGCACCGGCTCATTTTACTCCGCGCTCCTCCAGGTTTTTCCTCTGGACCAAATCGAAGGGGCCACGGGAATCGAGCTCGATCCCATTTTCTCGCAAGCCGCCGCCGCCCTTTGGGGAGCTACCGGCCTGCGCATCGTGAGCGGAGACTTTACCCAGCAACGGCGTCCCTCAGAACGGTTCAATCTTGTCCTTACGAATCCGCCGTACGTTCGCCACCATCACCTGACGGCCTCGCAAAAGGGAAGCCTTCGGCAGCAACTGGCCCAGTCATTAAACCTCGAACTCAGCGGCTTGGCAGGGCTCTACTGCTATTTCCTGCTTCTCTGCCACGACTGGATGGAAGATCGGGGTCTCGCTGTTTGGCTGATCCCATCCGAATTCATGGACGTGAATTACGGGAAAACCTTACGGCGCTACCTCGCGGAGCGGGTGACGCTGCTGCACATTCACCGCTTCTGCCCTACGGACGTGCAATTTACGGATGCGCTGGTTTCCTCTGCCGTGGTGGTTTTTCGCAAGCAGCCTCCGCCGCCGGGCCACGCCGCGCGGTTCTCGTTCGGCGGTTCGATCGAGCATCCCCAGAAGGAAACCACGGCGCCGATTGAGGCCTTGCGCTGGTCGCACAAATGGACGCAGTTTCCCGGCGGCCAAGTGACGAGTGCTCACGGCGAGCTGACCCTTGGCGATCTATTCTCGATCAAGCGGGGATTAGCGACCGGAGCGAATAGCTTTTTTGTGTTGACCGAAGAGCACGCTCGTGAGCTCGACTTACCGCAGCAATTCCTGAAACCCATTTTGCCGGGTCCCCGCCATTTGACGGGAGACGTTATTGAAGCCCTTCCCAGCGGCGCCCCGGACGTTTCGCCGCGCCTTTATCTACTCGATTGCAGCGAGCCGGAAGAACGCATTCGCACCGCGTGGCCGCGCCTCTACGAATATCTTCAGCAGGGCCGCGAACAGAACATCCATGCTTCGTATCTGACCAGCCGCCGCACGCCATGGTACTCACAGGAGCAGCGCCCTCCAGCCCCGTTCCTCTGCACCTACATGGGCCGCGCCAACAACGGCAAGCACCCCATCCGGTTCCTTTGGAACCGTTCCCAAGCGACCGCGCATAACGTCTACCTGATGTTGTATCCACAAGGCCGCCTGCGCGACGCACTGAACGCGCAGCCTGAAATTCAGGCGCGTATATTCGAAGCGCTAAAACGGATTAAGCCCAGCGAGCTGGTTTCGGAAGGCCGCGTCTACGGGGGAGGCCTTCACAAGGTTGAACCCAAAGAACTCGGGCAAATCCCGGCGCGGTTGGTGGTGGATAGCATTGATGCGCAGATACGCGTTGAACAGCAAGAGAGACTGTTTGTCTGAAGGGCGTAGCGCGTACAGATAGACCTATGACCGAAAACGGATCAGCCAAGGCTTACAACGATCACAATGTTTACATCCTCGGAGCGGGCTTCTCCGCTGAGGCGGGCATGCCTCTCATGAGGGGTTTTATGAACCGCATGAAGGATGCACAGGCTTGGCTTGATGGAGAAGCAAATCGCAAAGAAGAGATCGCCGCCATTAAGAGCGTACTCGACTTCCGTGCGGAAGCCGCCGCAGCCGCGTACCGCGTTCCTCTGGACCTCGAGAATATCGAGGAGTTATTTAGCCTTGCGTCCGCGAGTGGCAGCACTCACTTATCGGAGGAGGTGACCAGGGCGATCGCGGCGACGATTGATTATTGCCACGCGACTGGTCCAAGGTTAAGTCCCATCTTCGTTACCAGACTCGCTGACGCGAAATGGGAAAAACCTCCCAACTGGCAATTTAAGCATCACCTCAAGGACTGCTATGGGCCAACGGCAAAAGGGAGTGTGTACTCGTGCCCGCTTTACGAGTTTCTTCTGGGCCTGATGTGCGGGTACTTCGACAGGGGAGGGACTGACCGCCGGGACACGATAATTTCTTTCAACTACGACACGATTGTCGAAGATGCCTTATCAGGCTCAAACCTGCCATTTTGTTACGCTGAAGACCAAATGATTGAATGGCGACCGCCCCGCCCGTGGACTGACGTGGACCGGCGACCGATCCCGGTGCTCAAATTGCACGGCTCAGTGAATCTGTCGGCACAGAGAAGAAAAGACCTCGACGTCCTGCAGTTACTGGCATATCCCTCCTACCAGGACCTGAGGAGGGAGGGACTCTGGCCGATGCTTGTGGCACCCACGTGGCAGAAATCGCTTGGCGGGTACCTCTCAGCAGTTTGGCCGGAAGCGGTTTCAGCCCTAAGGACGGCTACAAGAGTCGTGATCTTGGGATATTCCGTGCCCCAGACCGACCAACACTTTAAGTACCTTCTGGCTGCCGGACTTCAGGAGAATATCTCATTGCGCAAGGTGCTGATTGTAAATCCGGACGAGAGTGAACAGTTCAAGCAGCACCTGTCAAGCTTGTTTCGCGCAGAACATTTTGACTAAGGGTTCGCTCAGCACGTCCCTCGAACTCTCAGCCAATTTCTTGTGAGCGAGAATGGAAGGCACCGGATTGGCCGCACGCTAAAAGAAGATGAATGGAGAGTTGCCAGCGTGTAGCACAACTCAAACATCCAAAGGAACGAAAATGGACGCGGGCGAACTGCTAAGCGTGTAGCGCAGACCTGCCTTTTAGGTCTGCGGCTTTTCGGATCCGAGCGCTCTCCATGACCGAAAAACCGCAGACCTAAAAGGCAGGTCTGCGCTACCGGCTTCCCGAGCTGGACCGTCGCCACGAATTAATCGCGCGTCACTTTTGGGTTGACATCTTACCCAACATGTAGATACTTGGGTTATATGTCTACCCAAAAGGAAAAAGAACGGCTGGAACTCTTGCAAGGCACGCTGGACCTGCTGATCCTGCGGACGCTGATCTTCGGCCCGCAGCACGGCCAGGGCATCGGGCGGGCAATTCAGCAGACTTCCGCGGACGAACTGCTGGTCGAGCACGGAGCCCTCTATCCCGCGCTCCAACGCCTGGAAGGGCGGGGTTGGATCGCGGCCGAGTGGGGGACCTCCGCGAACAACCGCAAGGCGCGCTTCTACACGCTCACCCGGCTCGGACGCAAACAGCTTGTCACACAAACGACCAAATGGCGGCGGTTGGCCGCAGCCATCGGGCGGGTTCTGGGACCCAAGGCCGGGGAAGGTTAAGTCGGTGTCGCGCGGATCTGTTTTGTGGGGTCGAATGGCATGGCATTCGGTCTTTGTCGGGCCGAACGGCGTTCGGCCCAGGGCCAGCGCCGCTGGCTCCTACACGTTGGGCCGCGGCTCCGCCGCGCCGAGTTGGTACGCTGGCCACAAATCTATAAACGTCAGGTACGACCATCCTCCCGATGTTAGATCATGGCCAGGATGGCCATGCCATGTCGCCGCGCAGCCCATTACGATTGCGCGGCGCGTTCGAGTTCGGCGATATCGAGCTTCTTCATCCGCATGATAGCCTCCATCGCTTTCGGGTGTTTGACGAGGTCCGGCAGGCGTGCGGGCACGATCTGCCAGGCGAGGCCGAACTTGTCCTTGAGCCAGCCGCATTGAATCTCGCTGCCGCCAGCCGAGAGCTTCGACCAATAATGGCCTCGAGGACTCGTCGCTCATGGCCATTCGCCATATAGGCGATCTGGTCGCCGCCGGCCCCGGCAAGAAGCCAGTAGCAAATCTCGCGCCTTGTGGCCGGATACAGCGTGGGGGATGACCTATTGCCCGAACCGCAGGAAATAGTTATTGACTGACCAGGCGCTCTCTTATATATTAGGCATGACGCTTAAGGACAAGAAACATGGCCAGACCGAGAAGCGAGAACAAACGGAGCGCGATCGCGTCGGCAGCGATCCGCGTAATCGCCTCCCAGGGACTGGGGGCGGCGACGGCCACGATAGCGAAGGAGGCACGCGTCTCGAATGGGTCACTATTCACCTACTTCAAGACGAAAGCCGATCTGTTTAACGAGCTCTATCTTGATCTGAAAGCCGGGATGGCGTCTGCTGCCCTGGAGGCGCTTCCGGCAGGGGCTGAGCTTCGCGATCAGCTATTTCACGTCTGGTCGAATTGGATGGCCTGGGCCGTGGCCAATCCGGAGAAGCGGCACGCGCTGGCCCAACTCGCAGTTTCCGACGAAATCACGCCGGCAACCCGCGCTGCGGCGCACAAGACGATGGGGGGCATCGGCGAGCTGCTGGAACGGAGTCGCGCGAACGGCCCCATGCGCAAAGTTCCGATGGGGCTTGTCGCCACCATCATGACTTCGGTGGCGGAGGCAACGATGGATTTCATGATCCACGATCCGGCCAACGCGAAGAAGCACTGCAAAGCGGGGTTCGACGCCCTCTGGCGGATGGTCGCTTAGTTTTTTGGCTGTGTAAATGACTGACTAGACAGACAATACAAGGAGCCAACATGCCGACCACAACATCATTGAGCATTCCCGCTGGCCGCAAGGCATACATCATCACCGGCCCGACCTCCGGCATCGGCCGCGCCACGGCGCTTGAGCTGGCCAAGCACGGCACGGTGGTCCTGGTCGGCCGCGACCGCAGAAAGCTCGACGAGATGCAGAAGATCATCGAGCAAAAGGGGCAGCACGCGGTGCCGGTCGTATGCGATGTGTCGGATATCACGAGCGTGCGCCGCGCGGCCGCGGAGATCGTCGCGCTCCATCTTCCGATCGCCGGCCTGCTCAACAACGCGGGCATCATGCAGATGCGTCCGACTAAGAATGCGCTGGGATGGGACATGTCGTTCGCGACGAACCATCTCGGCCCCTTTGCGCTGACAGAGGAGCTTGTGCCAAGTCTCCCCAACGGTGCAAATGTCGTATTCATCGTGTCCGCTGTAGAAGACCCCGAACGCAAGCCAGCCGTGGCTGCGGGTTTTCGAGGTGGCCGCTATATCTCCGCAGAGGCGAGTGCGCGGGGTGAATGGAAACCAGGCGGCGCCAAAAGGCCGGGTTTCGATGCCTACGCAACTTCCAAACAAGCCATCCTTGCTGCGGCGATGGCATTCGCGCGTGAGACTCCACGGCTGCACTTCAGCGCGATCGAGCCGGGCTTGAATCTAACCACCGGTCTCGGGGGAGGCGATGCCGGCGCCTTCATGCGCTTTCTGCAGACATTCGTCATCCCGCTCCTCGTGCCGCTGCTTATGCCCTTCATCAAGATTTTGAGCACCCCGAAGCGAGCCGCGCGGGTGATCACCAAGATCCTGATCGATACATCCGGCGAGACCGGCATCTACTACGACGAAGGCGGCCATCCGATGCTCGGCTCCACGCTCGTGCGCGACCCGGAGTTCCAGGATCGCGTCGCCGCCGAGACTCGTGCCTTGTTGTCAACAATTCCAACCAAGGAGGAAAGGTGATTTCGTTCACCCCTGCAGTTCGTCAGGCCGTGCTTGAGTTGAAGACATGCCATTAGCCCGGATTATTCATGAATTTCCTGGAGGGCAAAGAAAGGCAAAGAGGTTCGCACAGAGGTCACAGAGACAACGCACAGAGAGCGCGGAGAGGTCTCCGAGATTTTCTCTGTGCACTCTGTGGTAGATGCGTTCGACCTTGCCTGCGGACAAAAGGCTCTGTGAACTCTGTGTGAAACACCCTTAATCCGGCCCTCCCTCAACCCCTTCGTGACTAATCCGGTTGGGGAGATCGCCCATTAACCAACTAATGAACCAGGACAACTAATAGGAGCCAACATACCGAACGAGTACACAACTTCAACACCTAAAATCGCGCTTACGGGCGGCTACGTTTAGGAGGTGCTATGGCACGCGTTTTGGTGACGGGTGGTACGGGATTTCTCGGCACCCACTGTTTGATTCAGCTTTTGGCGGCGGGACATGAAACGCGCGCCACAGTACGCAACTTAGCGCGCGAAGACGATGTGCGCGCCATGTTGCGTAAGGGCGGAGCGGGCGACGTCGGCAATCGCCTGACCTTGTTCGCCGCCGATCTGAACGCCGATGCGGGCTGGGCGGAAGCGGCGGCGGGATGCGACTATGTGCTCCACGCCGCTTCGCCTTTTCCGAGCGCCATGCCCCGGGACGAGAATGAATTGATCGTCCCGGCCCGCGACGGGGCGTTGCGCGCGCTCCGCGCCGCGCGCGATGCCGGGGTCAAGCGCGTGGTCCTGACCTCGTCCTTCGCGGCGATCGGGTATGGTTTTAAGGGCCGCACCGCCGCGTTCACGGAAGAGGATTGGACGAACCTTGGCGATACAAGCGTCCAGCCCTATCAGAAATCGAAGACCATCGCCGAACGGGCGGCTTGGGATTTCATCGTGCGAGAAGGGGGCGGGCTGGAATTGACGGTGGTCAATCCGGTCGGCATTTTCGGGCCCGTTCTGGGGCCGGACTATTCCACGTCGATCCTGATCGTGAAGCGTCTGCTGGACGGCTCCATTCCGGGCTGCCCCGATCTGTGGTTCGGTGCAGTCGATGTGCGTGACGTCGCCGACCTGCACCTTAAGGCAATGACCGACCCGGCCGCACGCAGCGAACGCTTTCTTTCCACCGCTGGGGATTTCATCAGCATTCTCCAGATCGCCCATATTCTTAAAGACGCCCTCGGCGGCGCCGCCCGCAAAGTTCCGACCCGCTCCCTGCCCACCTGGGTTTTGCGCATTGTCGGGTTGTTTGATCCTCAGGTCAAACTGGTGCTGCCGGAACTTGGCAAACACCAGAACGCCTCAAGCGAAAAGGCGCGCCGTCTGCTGGGGTGGTCGCCGAGGAGCCCGAAGGAAGCGGTTCTCGCCACGGCCCGGAGTTTGTTGGAGCTTGCATGATCGCCACGGCACTGCTCGATGAATCGTATGAGACTGGCATCACTCGTGTCCAAAATAGGAGCTGAGCGTAGACGGAAGATCTGCGGCTTCGCCGCTTGCTGTGCGGGCTGGCTTCGCCTGCCCGGAACGCGCCGCTAGCACCCAACCTCATCCTCACCGCGCCGGAGGCTGAGCCTCCGGCGCCTGGAGTTTCTACATTTTCAAGCGTCGGCGGCCTGAGTGAGGGCGCGGTCGGAGAGTTGGAAGCCGAGGGATTGAGCGTATTCGGGATGGTCGACGATTTCTTGGCGCAGCAGGGTGACG
>JBKQVI010000598.1:0-3442 GCA_052139985.1 Terriglobia bacterium | reverse complement strand
ACGAGCGAGGGAGTGAAGGGAGAAGCGGCGTGGTCAACGCGCGGCCGCTGGTGCTCGCTCACCGGCCACGACGATTTGGGACACACGGCAACCATCGCGATCTTCGACCACCCCGGGAATGAGGGCTATCCAACGTACTGGCATGCGCGTGGCTATGGGCTGTTCGCAGCGAATCCGCTGGGTCGCCATATGTTCGATCCGAAGCAGCCACCGCTCAACTACACGCTCAAGAAAGGTCAGTCGATAACGTTCCGCTATTTGCTTGTGTTCTACCCGCACGCCGTCACGCCGGACGAATTGAACCACGAGGCCGACGCGTTTGCCACTGGGAAGGACTAGGACGAGACAGTAGCCGGTTTCTCTTGACGCTGTTTGAAGACCCCCGCCTTCAAATCATAGGAGTGGGCATTCAGGGATTCAATGATACCCCTAAAGTACCCCCTAAAATGCCGGCGCTAGACGCACCCAACGAGCGCGGCCGCCTATTTTCCCCTCGCCGTTAGGATCGTTCAAGCCCGAATCTCATTCTGCTGTGCCGCCTGCTCTCGGGCGACGGTTCGAGCCCTCGGTGAGATTTCCTTTCCTTCAAAGGCGCTTGCCAAAGGCGCGGTTGAACATGTGCCTTCGTTGTTCCTTGGAACCCGCGCAAACGACGTTCCGTTCCATCCGTTGCCGGCTTGCCCGGCGATGCGGGCAAGCCCCTGCGAGGATTGAGCGAGGGCCGCGCCGCGGAGGCGGGGCTCGCTGACTGACAGCTACAGCACTATAGAATCAAAAAACCTCCACATCTTACATAACCTACATAACTTATTTGTTTTGTTCGCACAATGGGCAATGGAGGTTTTCGTCGCCGTCGGCCGAACTTACACAACCATACGCCGCAGCGACCTGGTGGAGAAGAACCTGCGTCGCATGGTCCATCTGGAGTCCGTTGCCGGCGGAGCTGAGGCGCCGGGTGTGCAGGCCTGCCCTCTTCAACAGGTGCCCCGCCCTTTCTGCGCTGAGCCGCAGCCGTTCACCGCGGGCCGTCTGCATGCGGTTGGCCTCCGAAGCGACGGCGCCCGCCAAGATCTCGATCTTGCCCTGGTGGCAGATCGAGAGCGCGGCGCCGACCGCGACCATCACCAGGCTATCCCGGCGTTCCGCCATTTGCTGTTCTGAATCCGACTCGAGTAATGAAACGATCTCACCCTGGATTTCTGGAGCATCAACGATGCATTTTCCGAGCGCGGTCGCAATTGCGTTGGTTTCAGCGGACAAGCCTGACGCGCAGAAGTCCGATCGAACCACCATTGGCAAGTTTGTCATGCGGTAATGGAGGAGCTGGTTTTGCATGCGCTGAATCATCTCGTCCGACATGGGCAGCGCATGCTGTAATTCAAGGCGTGGCGTGGGCGATGCATTGATGTGAAGGAAATTCTGCAGCATCGGTTTCATCGACGGTTCTTCGCCCACGAAGATCGCCTTCGACCCAAAAAAGTCACAAGCGTCGCCCGGATAACCGTTTTTCTTTCTGGGCACGAGGTATCCGCGGCAGGTGGAGCTGCTCAGAAAGACAGCCATCTGCTTGCTCAGACCCGGATCGGAGATGATCAGGGTTGGTTTCAGTTTCCAGTCGATGTTGGCTAGTGTTGCGTTTGTCAGTCCAGCTAGGAGAATCGGATGGCGGCAGATAGCCCTCAGAGTGCGAAGCACAAGGTTCGCCTCATAGGCCCAACCAGAAATTGAAATGCCCGGCGCGACAGGAAGAAAATCCTGGACCCAGCTCGAGAAGACCCAATACGCCAGCAGCGCACTGTCCTTCTCAGCAAGGTGGGTTTGCGCAGCGATGGTCTCCCTGACCAGGTCGAAGAGGGCGCGTGTTGAGCCGTACTCTTCTCCACAAGTCGGAAGAGGGATCTGCTTCCACAGTTCGCGCCCGAATTGGGTCCGTGCAACCATCCCTTTAAACTCGCTGGCAACCGCGGAGTCAAGAGTGTACTTGCGCCGCGCGGATCCCAAGGTGTCGTTTTCCAGCCTCAGCAATTCTTCTGTGAACTGTACCTGCACGCCTTGGCCGGTCGCCGTAGCTTCGGGGCGGTCGGACACGGCGCGCGCAAATTGACCCTCTGCACCGGCTGCATCATCCGATGCCGCGGCGCCGGCCGTGTCGATCTGCGAGGGTGTTGCTTCCGCGGTCCCGGGTTCTCCGAGAGACGCTTTAGGATCAGTCGCCTGTTCTGGCACATCCGAATTCCCGATGGCATCATGCCCCACTGGGCTCGGCGCCGTGGCTCCGGGGCAGTCGGATGCGGCGCGCGCAACCTGGCCCTCAGCGCCGGCCGCATGATTCGATGCCGCGGCTTCACCCATGTCTTCGTGCGAGGGCGTTGGTTCGGTGGCCCCGAACTCCGCGGGAGACGGGTTGGCATCAGTCGCCTGTGCTGGCATATCTGGATTCCCGGAGGCATCATGTTCGACCAGGCATGTCGCCGTAGCTTCGGGGCGGTCGGATGCGGCGCGCGCAACCTGACCCCCTGCACCGGCTGCATCATCCGAAACCGCGGCGTCGGCCGTGTCGATCTGCGAGGGTGTTGCTTCCGCGGTCCCGGGTTCTCCGAGAGACGGGTTAGGTTCAGTCGTTTGTTCTTGCATTTGCCTATCCACTTTGCATCGTTGCGTGAGTAGCGTCGACCATGGGGAGGTTTTCAAGTTTTCTCCACATGGTTGTCGCTACGCAGGGTTCCTGTTTTGCCGGCGGGTGCGCGCCAGCAAAACCCTCTGGTCTTGCCAGGCGAAGGCGGCCATGCTGGTCGCAGGCCCGTCGCACCGCCCTACCATGGATTCCGTAGTTGAAAAACTCGATTTTCACCTCCGATCTTTCTAAGTCTGTTGGAGCACCGGCGCCGTGAGCTTCGATTGGTTGAACCGTGCCGCTGACCCGATCGTCCTCCGCGGCCAAGATTTGGAGACTGTCGAGCGGGCTTCTGGCACTAGGGCCGCGGCTCCGGTTGGTTTCCGCGGCCACTTTCTCCTGCGCGCAGGTGGAACCCCCTTTAACGAAGCTGGTCACCCCAGAGAAGTTTTCCAAAGAGAATCTGCCCATCAGGAAGGCGCATGTACTCCTGCGTGCCGGAAGTCAGTCTCTGGCCGCATCCCCAGACAACGACGGCCAGAGCCTTGCGCCGGCCAGGAAAGGGGGAGTCAAGAGAGACGTCTACACCACCATCCGATGTTTTCTCGCTAATCCAAGCATCCGAGATCGTGATCAACAGATCGCCTTTGAGAAATTCCATCAGGAAGTTGATCGTGTCTTTTACCCTGGCCCTTTCGCCGGGGTCGGAATCTAAGCATTTGGCGGTTAAGGAATGAACACCCCCAGGGTGGACAATATGTGCCAAGTATCCCCAGGTTCCGCCCGCTTCAATTACAGAGCGCGCAGTGCGGAGAGACTTTTCAATCA
>JBKQVI010000597.1:0-13248 GCA_052139985.1 Terriglobia bacterium | reverse complement strand
ATTTTGCTTTTCCCGGCGCGCCGGGAAAAGCAGCAAGCGGCGCGTGAGAATTTAGCTCAAGGTGCCGTGCCATAACATTATCGGCATCAGTGCCGACCGCCGCCGAAACCCCGAAGGGGTTGACATTGAGTAGCCGTGGGCAAGGGCGCGCCTTTTGTGCCCGCTGCCCACGGATCGCGTCGCCCCCCTTGACCGACCCTGGAGGGGTCGTACATGGCTCATTCATTCGGGCGGGACGGGGATCAAGGTTTCTCCGACCAAATCGAGCTGTTGGTTCTGTCGTGCTTATCGTTCCCGCTTGGAGTCTCTCTGGTGGAAGTTTTCTGATGTGGCAAGCTGCGGCATATTTCGATGAGAGCGATGACAACGACCGAGCATATGCTGTGGCCGGATTTTTGGGCCATCAACACGACTGCGTACATTTGCACTGGGAATGGGAAGAAAGGCTTCTGAAAAAATATGAACTAAAATACTTCAAAGCCTCTGAGCTGGAATGCGGTAAAGGGCAATTTGCTAAATTTCGGGATAACGCCGACCCGAAGAAACTGGATGCAAAATTCTCTGAGCGAGAAAAGGAACTGTTCCGTCAGATCAAAACTGAATCCATCAATATTATTTTGGAATTCACTTTGATACAGGGATTTGGGGCGGTGCTGATGCTTCCAGATTATCATCGGCTGCGATCAGAATATGAGGCCATTGGAAAAACTTTACCCGACCCGTACTTCCTTTGCGCCCAACTGGTCATGATGGAGGCTGGTTTCATAATGAATGCCATTAACGACAGGCCCGACCCATCCCAGCATGGCCTCGTCCGACCTGTGTTTGATAGCCATGAGCAGTACAGCGGCAGAGCAAAGCAGATGTTCGATTTCTTCATGGAAAAAAATCCGCTTTCTTCCCAGTGCTTACTTCCTCCCCAGTATGAGGACGAAAAGCGATACTTGATGTTGCAGGCAGCCGACAATTTCGCATATGAAGCGCGTCGGCTCTTGATTACTCAGGAGTATGATAAGCACATTCCAGAGAGAATGGCCATGACGAGGCTTAAGGAGCGAGTGTTTCGGATATATAAGCTGAATTACGATGCCCTACGGATGATTATGGATAATCAAACTCCCGATGTGTTGCCAATCAAAGCTGAAATTGAAAACCAAATGACGTTATAGGCAGTCAGGGGACGGAAGCGATCATCACTGACGAACCGCGGACCTAAAGAACAGGTCCGCGCTACGCTTGTCTTTACCTATGCCACATCTTCGACAGTTTCCGAATGATCCGTTTCTTCCCAAGACGCGTGCTTACCAAGTGCTTCGCGTATTTGGCTGCCTACTGCCTACCGCCTTCTGCCTACTGCTTTCTGCCTACAGCCTTCTGCCCTCGCCTGCCCCTGAGACCACCGTTCACTACATCGACATCACCCGGCAGGCCGGAATTAACTTTGTCCATAATGCCGGAGCTTTCGGTCAGAAGTTCCTGCCCGAGACCATGGGAGCCGGCTGCGCCTTTATCGACTACGATAACGATGGCAACCCTGACATCCTTCTGATCAATGGCTCCGACTTTCCCGGTCACAAATCGCGCCGCACAACGCTGAAGCTCTACCGCAACAACGGCAACGGCACATTCACCGACGTTACTGCCAAGGCAGGGCTCGACGTGGAAATGTACGGCATGGGCGTGGCCGTGGGCGATTACGACAACGACGGTTGGGACGACCTTTACGTCACCGGCCTCGGCGAAGCGCGCCTTTTCCACAACGAGCGCGGCCATTTCAAAGATGTGACGCAAACGGCGGGCGTCAACAACACGGGCTTTGGCGCGAGCGCCGCCTGGGTGGATTACGACCGCGACGGCAAGCTCGATCTCTTCGTCACCAACTACGTGAAGTGGCAGGAAAAGGACGACCTGTACTGCTCGCTCGATGGGCGCCACAAATCCTACTGCACGCCGGAAGCCTACAAGGGCGACACGTGCCGATTGTTCCACAACCTGGGCAACGGGCGCTTTGAAGACGTCACGCGGAAGGCGGGCATCTACGATCCCACCAGCAAATCGCTGGGCGTGGCGGTGATAGATTACGACCGCGACGGCTGGCCCGACCTCGCCGTCTCAAACGACACCGAGCGCAACAAGCTGTACCACAACAACCGCAACGGCACCTTCACCGAACAAGCCGTGCAGGCGGGCATCGCCTTCAGCGAAGACGGCATTGCTCGCGGAGCGATGGGCATCGACGCCGTGGATTTCGACCACTCCGGTTACCCCAGCCTGGCGATTGGCAACTTCTCGAACCAAATGCTCGGCCTTTATCACAACGAGGGGAACCGGTTTTTCATCGACATCGCGCCCTCGTCGAGTATAGGCCGCGCCAGCCTGCTGTCACTTTCGTTCGGCATCTTCTTCTTTGATTACGACCTCGACGGCCGCGAGGATATTTTCGTCGCCAACGGTCATATCGAGCCGGACATCAACCGCATCCAACCGCAGGTCGCTTACACCCAGCTTCCCCTCGTGTTTCATAACGAGGGCAATGACCGATTCCAGGAAAGCGGCAAGGCGCTGGGGTTTACGCGCAAATTCGTGGCGCGCGGCGCTGCACACGCGGATATCGATAACGACGGCGCTCCCGATATTCTGCTCACCAATAACGGGGGTCCGGCTTACCTTTTCCACAACGTCGGCGGCAGCCGCAATAACGCCATCCGCATCAAGAGTGTGGGCACACGCTCGAATCGCGACGGCATTGGCGCGGAAGTGCACGTCCACTCCGCCGCCGGCGACAACTGGCAGACCGTCCACTCCGGATCAAGCTATTGTTCGCAAAGTGAGTTGACCCTGACCTTTGGCTTGGGGCAAGCGGCGGAAGTATCGTCTGTGGAGATTATCTGGCCTAGCGGCCAGCACGATACCCTCAAAAACCTCAAGGCCAATTACACCTATACCATCGAGGAAGGCGGCAAAATCCTCGCGTCGCGGACGTTCAAACGGTAGGGGTGCAATTACGAATGAGGAATTACGAATTGCGCCGATGCCAATTCGTAATTCCTCATTCGTAATTCGTGATTTCCTCCTCGCCCCTCTATGCGCGCGTGGTGAGGTCCAAACACAGATTGACCACGGCGCCTTCGATGGCGAGCAGCTTGGCTTTTGTCACCCGGCCCCCGTAGGCGGAGAAACCTCCGGGCTTTCCGCCCGCCGCATGGACTCGATGGCAAGGAATGATGAGGGGGATGGGATTCCTGCCCAGGGCGCGGCCCACGGCTCGGGCTAAGGAGGGCTGGCCCAAGGCTGTGGCCAACTCCGCGTAAGTGACAGTTTGTCCCACCGGAATTTCGCGCGCGGCCTCACAAACCTTTCGGACAAAAGGACCTACCCCGTCCAAATCCACGGGGACGTCCCGAAAATCCTGAAGCTCACCTTGGAGGTGTTTAGACACTCTGTGAATAGTTTGGACCATCTGGAAAGGAGGCTCACTGGCCTTCGCGGCGCCGGCATTTTGCCCAATCCGCAATTCGGTCAGTTCCGCCGTGGCTTCAGGAAGTTGGAAAAGAGTCACGGCAGGGCCCGAGTCAATGTGCGCGCCTTCACTCCAAGCGATCCCGCACGAACCTAGGGCTGTCTCAAACAGGCAGTACGCGGATTGCTTCATGCGGTCACCTCAGAAATCAGACAGGCTGGTGAAGGTCGCGCTACAGATAGAACAGACTCAACCGCGGAATCTTGTAATGCTCGAGCAAACGGTTCTTGAGGAATCGCCGCTCCAGCAAATCAACTTCCGCAGCCGCCATCTTTCGGCGATACGGGACGAGCCCTCGATCCACTTCCGCGCGCAGTCGCGTCAGAACTTCCAAGTCCGTCCCACGCTGAAGGGTAGCGTTCAGTTTTTCTTCCAGCGCCGTCAGGCTTCGTTCCGTCCCCTCCAAATCACCCGCGGGCTGACTCTGAGCTTGCGCGCCGAGGGTTTGCAGCGCGGCAGCAGCCTCTGCCAATTCTTGCGCTAAAACTTGTTTGCCTTGCTCCTGTGCCTGCTGGCCAGCGCTTTGTACCGCCGCCGCGCAGCGCTCGAGGAAACGCGAAATCTCTTCCGCGGAAAACGGGGCCGCTGTCTCCGCCTTCGCAGCTCGGGGAGATCCTCCTTCCGCCGCCACGGCGCGCGATTCTTCCACCGCGCGGAAAACTTCCTGCGAGCAGTACGCCAGCGTATTCACCTTTCGATAACTGCGCTTTCCCGCTTTGAACTTCTCGAACGAGCGCTCGATCCCCAACAGCACCGCTTCCAGCGGAAAGCCCTGTTCCTTCCACGATTCCACCAGCGCCCAGTCAATCGGTGAAAGCAGCACCGGTTCCGAGCGGCACTTGCGAAAATGCTCCTCGATTTCAGTGAAGTAGTTGAAGTAATTTTCCAAAATCTCGAACCTACTTGCGCCGCGGAGCGGATTGGTTGCGATGGTAGATAATGCGCAGGCCGTCGAGCGTCAACGAGGAATCCAGGGTCGGCTTGTACTTTGACGCGCCGGCTATCAGCGGCGCCTGGCCTCCGGTGGCGATAACCTTGGCCGGTTTTCCCAGCACCGCGCAAAGCCGGTCCAGCATGCCGTCGATCGCGTCCACCGCGCCGTAGAACAGTCCGGATTGAATGCTATTGATGGTATTGGTGCCGATCACGCGATCCGGTTCGCGGATTTCAACCCGCGGCAATTTGGCCGTGCGCTGAAACAGAGCCTCCGCAGCGATGCCGATTCCCGGCATGATGACCCCGCCCACGTATTCACCCTTTGCGGAAATGCAATCAAAGGTGATGGCCGTCCCCAGATCCACGACGATGCACGGGCCGCCGTATTTCTCGAAGGCCGCCACAGCGTCCGCGACGCGGTCGGCACCCACCTCCTGCGGAGTTTCGTACAGGATCGCCATGCCCGTGCGCGTCCCCGGCTCCAGAAACAGCGCCTCCATTTTGAAGTACTTCTTGGTCATCTCCGCCAGCACCGAATTTAGGGGCGGCACGACGCTGGCGATCATGATTCCGGTGATTTCAGAAGCTGCGAATTTCTCGATCGTGAAGAGGTTGTGAATCAGGATTCCGTATTCGTCCGCCGTCTGCTCACGGCTCGTGGCCAGCCGCCAGAGAGCCCGTAAGGTAGCGCCCTGGTACAAACCGAGCACGGTGTTCGTGTTTCCTACGTCGATCACCAGGATTGTGGTGTTGGAGTTGTCCATAGATATTCCCAAACAAAGTCTTATCACGCTGCCGGCACAGAGTACCAAGGTGCGGAGAGTTCTATTTCACTTCCACCACTTCGCCAGCCATGAGTGAATCCGGGCGGCCGTCGTCGTACTGGATTTTCAGCGCGCCACTCGGATCGACGCCCGTGGTGGTCGCCAGCGCTTCGCCTGCGGCAGTAACGACGCGTACGCGCTTCCCGTGAGCAAAGGTTGAAGCTGCCGCCCAGCGCTCGGTGATGGCCTTGTTCCCGCTCTTCAGCAGCAATTGATAATGCCGCTCAAGCTCGCGGAGCAGAGCCACGAGAACCTGAACACGCGAGATGCCGCGGTGCGCTTCCACGCGGAGCGACGTGGCAATATTCTCCAGTTCGGTGGGCATCAAGCTGTGATTTACGTTGATTCCGATGCCGAGCACTACGGCGTGCAAGCGGTCAACCTCCGCGCTCATCTCCGTCAGAATGCCGCAAACCTTTTTCCCGTTTACCAGCAGGTCGTTCGGCCAGCGAATGTCCACCGCAAGCCCGGTGACCGTGCTGACCGCTTTCTGCGCGGCCAGTCCCGCCATCAAGGTCAGCACGGGAGCCGCAGCAGGCGTCAGGGGCGGCCGTATGATAACCGACGTATAGAGGCCGCTAGATTTCTCCGAATACCATGCGCGGCCCAGGCGGCCCCGCCCGGCAGTTTGCTCCTCCGCCACCACTACAGTTCCATGTTCCGCGCCCTCCGCCGCAAGCTTGAGGGCCACCGCGTTGGTGGAGTCCGTGCGGAAGTAATGAACGATATTGCGGGCGATGGAGTTATCGCCCAGCTCGGACCGGAACAAGCTGGGCACGAGAATGTCGGGAACAGTCACCAATTGATATCCTTCCCCGATGACTCCCCGGATCTCCACACCCAACGAGCGCAGGGTTTCGATCCAACTAAAAACCTTGAAGCGCGTAACGCCGATCTCGGATGCAATCTTCGGGCCCGGCACCACCACCGTGGCGTTCTTCACCAGCAGATGAATCAGCTTGTCGATTCTGCGATCAGTGCTACCGGCGATCATGGGCATAGCAGATATCGGGTGATCCGATGATCGGGTGAACAGGAAACCACCCGCGACTTGTTTTTGCTTACCCGATCATCGGATCACCCGATCTTCGGATTCCTAGATCGGCTTGATGCGAAAATTAATATCCACCGCGGCGGCAGAATGCGTGACAGCGCCGACGGAAATGTAGTCAACGCCGGCCTCCGCGTAGGCGCGAATATTACTTGCGTCGATGCCCCCCGAGACCTCCAGGCGCACCCGGCCCGCCGCGCGCTGGACGCATTCACGCACTTCCGCCGGCGACATGTTATCCAGCAGCACGCCGTCGGCGCCTGCCAGGATGGCTTCGTCCAATTCCTCCAGACAGGTAATTTCCACTTCCACGTGGTAACCTGCCGGACGCTGCTGGAGCGCACGTTCAACTGCGGTACGAACCCCTCCCACCAAACGCAGGTGGTTCCCCTTGATCAAGATGCCATCGTCCAGGCGCAGGCGGTGATTCCGCCCGCCGCCCGCACGCACGGCGTATTTTTGCAGGCGGCGCAGACCCGGTGTGGTCTTGCGAGTGTCAAGGAATTCCGCAGGCGTTCCCACCAACTCCTCTTTCAAACGGCGGGCGTAAGTGGCAATGCCGCTAAGGTGCTGTAGAAAATTCAGCGCCACGCGCTCGCCGGCTAACAGCGGCCCTGCCGCTCCTCTAATCGACGCCAGCGGCGTGCCCGGTGCAACTTCCGTCCCGTCTTCTACGCCGTCCTGCCACTCGAGGGAGGGATCGAGAATCTCAAAGACCTTTCGCGCGATGGGCAATCCCGCCACCACGAGTTCTTGCTTACTGTTAAATGTGCCTTGCGCCTGCATCGCCTCGGGAACGGTGACGCGCGTCGTCAAGTCGCCTTGCCCCACGTCCTCGGCCAGCGCGTGAAAAACCAAGTCACGAAGTTCCTCGGAAGAGAAATCCAAAGACTCAGAGGATTCATCAGCCGCAGGAGGACTCAGATAGCCGCCCAATTTTCAACCCAACCTTTCTAGTGATTCCGAAACTTTGTGGAGATGCTCTTCCAGTTCCTTCCGCCGGTGCTCCGCGCCACGCACAATTTCCTTGGGCGCGCGCGCCAGGAAATCCTGGTTACCCAGTTGCGTTCGAACCTGCGTGAGCTGTTGTTCGAGCTTCTGCTTTTCTTTCTGCAGGCGCGTGCGTTCAGCCTCGGGGTCAACCTTCTCCTCGTGCAGAATGCGCAAATCAAAGGACGCGTTGGAGCGGACGTCAGGCACGTCTGACGCCAAACGGCCCCGCGTTAAATGCATTGCTTGCATTGCCGCCAAACGCAGAATTGTATCCTGATGGGTGCGGAAAATTTCGAGCAGCCTTAAGTCCTCCGCTGCCACTTGCAGGCTGGGCTTCTGTTTTTGCAGGCCCATTTCCGCCTTGGCGTTGCGTGCCGTGACCACGAGTTCCTGGATCTTCTCAAATTGCTTCTCTGAAATCGGATCGGCCATGCGTGCAGTGACCGAGCGGAAATCGGTCAAAGAAATTGACGCACCCGCGCTGTGGTGGGGAAGCAAATGCCACAACTCTTCCGTGATGAATGGCATGAAGGGGTGGAGCAAATGCAACGACGCCTCAAAGACACGCGCGAGATTGGTCCAAGCAGGCGGCGTCTTTTCTCCCTCCGCCGGACGGGTGATTTCCGGCTTGACCCATTCCACGTACCAGTCGCAGAACTCATGCCAGAAGAAGTGGTAGATTTTGAACGCCGCTTCGTGGAAGCGATAATCCGTCAACGCCTCTTCCATCTCTCGGGTTACGGTGGCGAGGCGCGAAAAAATCCAACGATCGGCGAGGGCCAAATGCTCGGCCGCCGCCATGGGCTCAAAACCCAGGGTGGGAATTGGCTCAAGCGCCTGCGCCAATTGGCCACGAAGCGTCTCCGGCATTTTCTGGAGGTTCATCAGGATGAAGCGGCCGGCGTTCCAAATCTTGTTCGCAAAGGCTCGATACGACTCGACCTTGTCCTCGGAGAAAGCGATGTCGGTTCCTGGCGCCGCACTGATGGCCAGCGCAAAACGCACCGCGTCGGTGCCGTATTTCTCGGTGACTTCCAGCGGGTCGAGCACGTTGCCCTTGGTCTTCGACATCTTTTGCCGCTCTGCGTCGCGCACGAGGGCGTGGATATAGAGCTCGCGGAACGGCACATCCTTCATAAATTTCAGGCCCATCATGATCATGCGCGCACCCCAGAAAAACAGGATGTCGAACCCCATGATCATCAAGTTGTTGGGATAAAACCGGAACAGGTCGGTAGTCTCATCCGGCCAACCCAGCGTGGCGAAGGGCCACAATCCGGAACTGAACCACGTATCGAGCGTGTCGGCATCCGCGCGCAGTGAGGCGTTGGCGCACTTTGGGCACTGCGTCGGCGTCTGGCGCGCCACGATAACTTCGCCGCACGCGTCGCAATACCACGCGGGAATCCGGTGTCCCCACCAGAGTTGCCGCGAAATGCACCAGTCGTAAATCTTGTACATCCAATCGAGATAAATCTTTTTGTAGTTGTCGGGCGTGACGCGCACCCGGCCCTCTTCCACCACACGGATGGCGGGTTCCGCCAGCGGCTGCGTTTTCAAGAACCACTGGGTGGACAGCAGCGGCTCGATAACGGTCTTGCAGCGCTGGCACGTGCCGACGCTCAGCGGATAGTCTTCGATCTTTTCGAGCCAACCTTGCGCTTGCAAGTCTTTCACCACGGCCTCGCGGGCTTTGTAGCGATCGAGCCCCTGGTAGGCTTGCCCGGCGTCAGCGGTCATGCGCGCGTGCTCATCAATCACTACCACGCGCGGCAGGTTGTGCCGCTGTGAAATGGCGTAGTCGTTGGCGTCGTGGGCGGGCGTCACCTTCACTGCGCCCGTGCCGAACTTAGGGTCTACAAAGTCATCCGCGACGACGGGAATGAGTCGCTTCAGCACTGGCAAAACGAGTTTGCGGCCCAGTGCGGACTGGTAACGCTGGTCGGCGGGATTCACAGCCACCGCGGTATCTCCCAGCATCGTTTCCGGCCGGGTAGTGGCCACCGTTAAGTGGCCCTGGCCGTCCTCAAAAGGATAGCGGATGTACCATAGGTGGCCAGGACGGTCTTCGTGGATGACTTCCAGATCGGAAACCGCCGTGCCACAGCGCGGGCACCAGTTGACGATGTACTGCCCGCGATAGATTAGCCCTTCCTCGTAAAGCCGGACGAAGACTTCCTGCACGGAGCGCGTGTACGCCGGATCCATGGTGAAGCGGTCGCGCGTCCAGTCCACAGAGGCGCCCAGGCGCTCCATCTGGCGGCGAATGGTCCCGCCGTTTTGTTCCTTCCATCGCCAGCATTGTTCGAGGAACTTCTCCCGGCCCATCTCCAAACGCAAGCGCTGCCCCTCGCGTTGCCAGGCGCTTTTCGCCTGCGCCCCTTGCAAGTCGGGCAGGGCCGCCCGCCCCAATTCCCGCTCCACGATCATTTGCGTGGCGATTGCGGCGTGATCCGTCCCCGGCAGCCAGAGCACGTTTTCACCGCGCATACGGTGCCAGCGCATCAGGATGTCAATTTCCGTGTGCTCCAGCATGTGTCCCATGTGGAGCATCCCCGTGATATTCGGCGGAGGTATCACCAAGCAGAAATGCGGCCGGGCGCTGTCATCCTCTGGCCTATACAGCTTTTGCTCAACCCACAAGCGGGCCCAGCGGGGTTCGATATTTTCCGGCGAATAAACCTTGGGTATTTCGTTTTCCAAAAGTACCTTCTCCTCACGAAGCGCGGCAGCAGCCTGAAATCAAGTTAATATAACGGCTGCGAAAGGGCGAGTCAAACTTCCGGCAGGCAAAGGCAGTGGCACATGTGATGTGGCAGGGGCATCTTGCCCGTGTCTGGAGCTTCTACATTTGTGCGACGGCAAGGTTAGATGAAGAGACGATGCGAGGCGCTAATTCCCATCCCTCGCCCCTTTGGGGGAGAGGGTGGCTCGCATCCGGCGTTCTCATCAGCCGGGGCAGGCCGGGTGAGGGGGTTAAAACCGTGAGTTCTCCACATCCTTACCTGAAGACGCGCTCCCTCGCACGCACGACGGGACAGATTGATAAAGCCCGTGAGCTTCGTCGCTCGTCCACGGAAGCGGAACAAGCCGCGTGGCATTTGCTTCGCAAGTTGAGGTCAAAGGGATTCCGCTTCCGCCGCCAGCATCCGGTGGGACCGTACGTTGCCGACTTTTGTTGCCGGGAGCGGCGCCTGATCGTCGAGCTTGACGGCAGTGTGCATGGGCAGCCGAGCCAGGCGAGCAGAGATGCGCTACGGGATACGTACCTGAAAGCCCTGGGATATACGGTACTGCGAATTTCCAACGGCAGGGTTCTGGAAGCGCCGGAGCTGTTTGTGGAAAAAGTGGTGGCCATGGGGTGGTCGCTGCCGGCGGCGTTGGGTTAAGCAGGTTTGGGTTTTGACCCCCTCACCCGGCCCGCCCCCGCTGGTGAAAGCGCGGGTTGCGGTCCACCCTCTCCCCCAAGGGGGCGAGGGCTGGGATTTTTGCCTTGCGGGTGTTTTGAAATGTAGAAACTCCAGGCACGGGCATCTTGCCCGTGTAAGGTCATGGCCAGGATGGCCATGCCACCAGAGGCGTGGGCGAGACTGCCATTACGCCGGGGGTTGAGACGATTCGGAGATGATTTCCGTGGCAATTTCGTCGGCAAGCCGCCTGGCCAATTCCTCCACAGCTTCTGGCGGCAAGGGGGGAGGCGACATCTTTACCACGACTTTGTGGACGACGGTATAGAACAGGTTCCAGTCGAACGCCGGGGGAGGCGCAGCAACTTCCTGCCGGGTCTCAGCCAACCCCACTTCCGCCGGAGCCTCAAGGGGAATGGTTTCCGCAGAGACCGCTTCCGGGGCGGATTCAGAGGAAGCAATTTCCGGAGCGACACCTTCCTCGACCGGCGCGGAAACAGCAGCGTCCACGGAGGCCGTCTCCGCCGGTGGTCCCTCAGCGGAAGCAGGTTCAACGGGGGCGAATTCGGCGGGGGCGACTTCCGCGGGGGCTGACTCCACAGCGGCAACCTCGGCAGCAGCAGCTTCGACCGGGGCAAACTCCGCCGTGGTGTAATCCTGTTGAGCGGCTTCCACGGGGGCAGATTCCGCCGCCTCCGAGGCGAAATACACTTCACCGGCGGCGACATCGTGCGGAGAGACGCCGTCGAGGCTCGTCGCGCTCACCGCAGTATCCATCTCCGAAGGCTCCAGAAGGTGGTCCGCCGAAACTTCGGAAGAACCGGCAGGGGCCTCGACTGGCGGTTCCATGGCAAAGGGTTCGGCGGGTGCAGGCGCTGGAGGAGCCGGCGCGGGCTCATCTTTCCAAACTGGCTCCGTAATCTCGACGGGAGCGCGGAAAATCACGGTGGTCAACTCGCGCGTAGGAGTTGGCGGCTCGAAAGCCTGCGCGGGCTGCTCCTCTACGAAGACCGGTTCCGGAGTCACCGCTTCCAATCCCTCTAGAAATGATGGGATTCGCGCCGTAGGCGGCAGATCGGATGGCGCAGAGGGGCTGGCAGGGGCCGGCTCCTCTAAGATGAAGGGAATTTCAGCGTGCGAAGTGCCCTGCGTCTCCGGAGTAGAAAATGCATCGACAAATCCGGGCGGCGGGAATGGTTCCACAGCGTTCTGCGCGTCGGTTTGCGGCGCTGCGTATGACGCTTCCGTCTCTGCCGCTTGAGGAGGATGTTCTGGCGTCGCCTCCAGGGCAGGCTCAGCGAACGCGACTCCCCCCGCCGCGGAGAAGTCCGGCGCGGTATGCTGCACCAGCGTCGGGGTATAGTCGGCATTTTCGCTTGAAATCGCGAACTCCTGCGCTGGCGGCGCCGTGTGCTGCACCAGCGTGGGCATATAGTCCAAGTCTTCCCTCGTTGGCGCCGGGAACTCACGCGTTGATTCCGCTGGCGGTTGCGCAAGGATCGCCGTGTCGTCAATAGCCTTGTCCGAAGCCGCGACCTCGTGCGCTGACTCCGGCGCCATCGATGGCATTACGGGCGCCGCCACCGCGGATGTGGCCGCTTCAAACTGCTCTGCAAACTTCACGACGATGGAAATCAGCTCGTGCGAGTCAAAGGGTTTCTTGATTAATCCGTCCGCTCCAACTTCCTCTCCTCGCGCGTTGTCGTAAGGCTCCATATCGCTGGCGACCAGCAACACGGGCACACGAGAGAGATCTGCCGACTTTTTTACAAACTCGCAAACTTCGTAGCCGTCCCTGCCCGGCATGGAAACGTCAGCGAGAACGACAACGGGATGAAGCACCGCCAGCCGTTTGATGGCGGCCACACCGTTGGAAACGGTTTCAACCTCAAAACCCTGCCCCTTCAGTATTCCGAGCGCCCTCTTCTGAATGGTGGGACTGTCGTCGGCAACTAAGACCATCCGAGCCACGGAGTTCTCCAATCTCGCGCCTAATCGATTGGACAAAGGAATACCATGGCACCCTTGGGAAGTCAAGGCGCAACGGGCGCGCGTAGTGTCCTAATTTGAGCGTAACGCCGCCATCTTGGCGGCTCCTGTGCCGGCTGGAAGCCAGCGCTACAGCTCAAATTAGGACAGCACCCGGGCGCGGGTAGTAGTACAGCCTGACGTAGTGGCGGCTTTACGTCGCCATTTGGCGAGGTAAACTCGCCGCTACGGCGTCAAGCTGTACCACTACCTAAGCGCGAAGGCGCGCGGCACAAAAGTGAATACCGGGGCCTCAGAGGTGGCACGGGCATCTTGCCCGTGTGAGATCATGGCCAGGATGGCCATGCCACTGGGACTTGAACCATCGTTTGGCCGAAAGTACAAAAATCACACTATCCCCTTTGTCACTTAACACATGAGTTGGCCGAATTTAACGCATGAGTTGGCCGCGGACGCATCTGCGGGTTGGTTGGCTGTGGGGTAGGACGACGGCTGTGCAAAAATAGGGACCGGAATCTGCCTGGGAGC
>JBKQVI010000596.1:0-6540 GCA_052139985.1 Terriglobia bacterium | reverse complement strand
CTTTGCGATGCGCGCTGGCAGGAATTGCTGGCGTTTGAAATCGCGCGCACCCGCGACCTTTTCGAGCGCGGAAGAGGCTTGCCGGAGGAAGTTCGGTCCAGGCTCCGCACTCAATTGCGCCTGACGTGGCTGGGCGGAACAGAGATTCTCTCGAAAATTGAAGCGGTTTCCTATGATATCTTTCACCGGCGGCCATCGCTCGGCAAGTGGGATTTCCTGCGCCTTTACTGGCGTGCTCGCCGGACTCCACTGGTTGGGGATGGCGCGCACGCTCCTACTGTTACCATTTCATCATGAATGTGTCGTCAAGCAATAGCCATTTCACCAACGCGCGCGTCACCAACTTCTACTACGCGTTTGTTTTTCTGCCTCCAGAAAAGCGCCTTGCCATCGAAGCGGTTTATGCCTTCGCGAGGCGGGGTGACGACGTGGCCGATGGCGGCCTCGATCCGGCGGAGGCCTCCGCCGCACTGGTACGGTATCGCCAGGCCCTGGATGCGTGCTACGCGCAAGATGCCAGCCGCCTCGACGCACCGGAGTTGCGCGCTCTGGCAGAAGCCATCAAACGATTTAAGATCCCGCGAAAGCCTTTCGAGGATCTGATTCTGGGTCTGGAAATGGATTTGACCGGCGCACGGTACCAGACGTTTGAAGAGCTGTCTCTGTACTGCTACCGGGTGGCCTCGACCATCGGGTTGATTTGCATCGAGATTTTCGGATATCAAAATCCTCGCGCGCGTGATTACGCGGTAAATCTGGGGATGGCGTTGCAACTTGTCAATATTCTGCGCGACATCCAGCGCGACGCCCAGCGCGGACGCACCTATATTCCGCAGGAAGATCTGGATCGGTTCGGCGTCCGTCCGTCCGATTTGCTGGCGGGCGTTTACAACGACTCCTTCATTGAGTTGATGCAGTTCGAATGCGATCGCGCCCGGCGTTACTTCGACTTGGCCCGCCAGATGCTTCCGCCCGAGGATCGACAATCGATGAAAGCCGCGGAAATCATGGGGGCGATTTACTGGGGCATTCTGAAGCGCATTCAAAAGCGTTGCTACAATGTATTCGGAAAACGGGTCCGTGTCCCACGCCCGCTGAAACTCTGGACGGCGCTTACGGTCTACCTCGGCGCGGAGTGGCAGAAATGAAGGTCCGAAGTCCGGGGTCCGAGGTCCGGAGTCAGTGAATTCGTGATTGTGTGATGGGTGATCGGCGATTGAAAATCGCAAATCGCCAATCGCGAAATCGCAGATGGGGGTTCTGACTCCCGATTTCCAACCATGCCCTATGACGTCCTGATCATCGGTGGCGGTTTCGCCGGCCTTGCCGCCGGTGTGGCGTTGGCCGAGGCCGGCAAGCGCGTCTGTTTGCTGGAACAGAAGCCGTATCTCGGCGGGCGTGCCCGCTCGTTTCATGATCCCACCACCGGCGCGGTTGTGGACAACGGCCAGCATCTCTTCATGGGCTGTTATCACTCCACAATTCGTTTTCTCGAAACGCTTGGAACACTCGACCGGCTGCATTTTCAGCCCACGCTGGCCGTGCCGTTTCTGGACCGCGACGGCCGGCTCACGCGCCTCGATTGTCCGGACTGGCCCTCCCCCTGGCATCTGTTCTTGGGAGTGATACGCTCGGGTAGCTTTTCGTTCAAGCAGAAACTGGAAGTGTTGCGCCTGGGTAAGGATCTGCGCGCCGGCCGACAGCAGTCCGACCCCACTGACGGCGAGAGCGTTACGGCGTGGCTCGGCAGGCGGGGACAATCGGAAGGTCTCCAACGCAATTTCTGGGACTTGCTCTGTATCGCGGCGATGAATGAGGATCCGCGCATCGCTTCGGCGATGCTCTTTGAGCGGGTCCTTCGATTGGCGTTGTTTTCCTCTCCCGCCGACTCGCGGCTGGGCATCGCCCGTGTGGGTTTGAGCGAGTGTTACACGGCGGCGGCCACGGCATACATCGGAGCACGCGGCGGGTGCGTGCAAACCGGGTGCAGCGTAAAACAGTTGTTGATTGCGGAGGGCGTCTGCCGTGGTGTCGAACTGGGCGGCGAAAAACTCGAGGGCGTTCCCGTAATCTCCGCCGTACCATGGCAACAACTTGCTGTGTTGTTGCCCATTGAATTGCTGCGCAGCGAGCCTTTCTTTGCCGCTGCGTTGGCCCTTCGTCCCGCGCCTATCATTTCCATCAACCTTTGGTTTGACGGCCCGATCACCGATCTTGAGTTCGTGGGCTTGCGCGGGGCGACTGTTCAATGGCTTTTCGATAAGAGCCGCATTCTGGGTGCAAAGGACCATTATGTCTCGCTGGTCCTGAGCGGCGCGCACGAGCACGTCAGCCGCGCCAAGGAAGAACTTCTGGCCATCGCGTTGCGAGAGCTGGGTGAAATGTTGCCCGCGGCCCGTAGGGCAAAACTGCTGCACTCGCTTGTCATCAAAGAGCGCTTTGCAACTTTCTCCCCGAGCCCGGAAGCTGAGCCGTTGCGGCCGCCAGCCCGCACTCCCATTCGAGGACTCGTTCTGGCCGGCGATTGGACCGCCACCGGCCTGCCCGCCACCATTGAAGGCGCCGTGCAAAGCGGTTACACTGCGGCCGGCGAACTATTGCAAGGCAGTTAGCGGAGTGGCACGAGGGACCGGACGCACTCCTTGAAAACTCCCTTACGACTTCGTTCCCACCGCCACACGCTGGTTTTCGTACAAGGGAAACCTCTCGGTCAGCGATTCCACTTGACCCCGCACATGCTTGACGACGGATTTGTCCTCGATGTTCTTCAGGACTTCGCTGATCCAGCGTGCGATCTGTCGCATCTCGGGTTCCTTCATGCCGCGTGTAGTGACAGCAGGTGTTCCCACGCGAATGCCGCTGGCCACGGCGGGAGGATTCGCGTCAAACGGGATCGCGTTCTTATTGACGGTGATGCTGGCGTGTTCCAGGGTTTCCTGCGCCTGACGCCCGGTGACTTTCTTCGTGAACACGTCGACCAGCATCAGGTGGGTATCCGTTCCGCCGGAGACGATGCGGAAACCTTCCGCCGCCAGAGCTTCCGCCATCACGTGGGCGTTGGCGATGATCTGCCTTTGGTACTCGGTGAACTCCGGCTGGAGGGCTTCCTGGAAGCACACGGCCTTGGCAGCGATCACGTGCATCAGCGGCCCGCCCTGGATGCCGGGGAAAACGATGCGGTCGAGGTCTTTAGCAAATTGCTCTTTGCAAAAGACCGCGCCGCCGCGCGGCCCGCGCAAGGTTTTGTGCGTGGTGGTGGTGACGAAGTCGGCGTGCGGAAACGGGCTGGGATGCAGGCCTGCGGCCACCAGTCCTGCGATGTGGGCCATATCCACCATCAGCACCGCTCCGACTTCGCGGGCGATTGAAGCAAAGCGCGCGAAATCGAGAGTGCGCGGATAAGCGCTCGCCCCCGCCAAAATGAGTTTGGGCCTATGCTCCTTGGCCAGGCGTTCCAATTCGTCGTAATCGATCGTCTCGGTTTCCTTGCTTACCCCGTAAGAGACAATGTTGTACATCTTTCCGGAAAAATTCAGCGGGTGCCCATGCGTTAAGTGGCCGCCGTGCGCCAGGCTCATGCCCAGCAGTGTGTCGCCGGGTTTCAGCACGGTCAGGTAGACGGCCTGATTCGCTTGACTGCCGGAGTGGGCCTGGACGTTGGCATGTTCCGCGCCGAAGAGTTTCTTGGCGCGTTCGATGGCGAGGTTTTCCGCGACGTCAACGTACTCACAGCCGCCGTAATAGCGCTTGCCGGGCAAGCCCTCGGCATATTTGTTGGTCATTACGGAGCCCAGGGCTTCCAGCACCGCCGCGCTGACGAAATTCTCGGAGGCGATCAATTCCACCGTTCGCGCTTGCCGGTCAATTTCCAGGTCGATGGCGCGGGCGATTTCCGGGTCAACGTCGTGGAGCGGGCGCATAAGAGGGCGTAGTCGAGCATTCATGAAGTTTTCTCCCTACGGTAGTGTGCAGGCGAACGATAAATGGGTCGATGAAAACTCTCAGCAAGCATTCTAACGGAGGAGCGGAGATGGCGCAAACTGCGCGATCTCCGAGCTTTCCTCCGAAGCTTGACATCCTCTCCGCCCCGGCGGTAGTCTGCGCCCTCAGGGATTTGCCGCCGTAAGAAGTCTTTCGTCAGCAGAGGTGAAAAAAGATGACACTTCGAAAGTCTCCCGCCGATGTTGTCCGCCGCTGCCATTGGGCCGGTAACGACCTCAGCATTCGTTACCATGACGAGGAGTGGGGTGTGCCCGTGCACGACGACCAAAGGCTGTTCGAGTTTCTCATTCTGGAAGGCGCCCAGGCGGGCCTGAGTTGGGATACCATCCTGAAGAAACGCGAGAATTACCGCACCGCGTTTGATAATTTTGACCCGTTGTTGGTATCCCGCTTCGGCGCGAAGAAAGTTCGCGAACTGCTTGCCAATTCCGGCATCGTCCGCAATCGCCTGAAGATTGATGCGGCCATTCAGAACGCCCAGGCCTTTCTCCAAGTGCAAAAGGAATTCGGCAGCTTCGACGCCTACATATGGCAGTTTGTCGGTGGGCAGCCCAGGCACAACACGTGGTGCACGTCCCGACAGGTACCCGCGTCCACACCGCAGTCCGACGCCATGAGCAAAGACTTGAAACGGCGAGGCTTCAAATTTGTGGGCTCGACGATCTGCTATGCGTTCATGCAGGCGGTGGGCATGGTTAATGACCACATGGTGAATTGCTTTCGCTACGCGGAGCTTAGCCGGAACAGTCTGAGCGCGGGAAGATAGTTTCGCTTCCACCTTATCTGCTGCCTCTCTTGTCACCGCCCCGCAAAAAAGTGCCTGCGCCGAACTTGCTGGGCGCAGGCACGTGAAAGTGGTTCAGGCAACCCATCAACTTTTCACAATTTGAAGGTTGTTTACCACAGAGAAGGACAGCCCCACATTGCGAGCGTCCATATCCGCTTTGGTGCGATCCATGGTTGACGCAACCACTCCGTACAGGGTCACGTTGCCGTTCTTCACGATGATGTGAATCGGCGGGATCGCCTGGTCGGCATAGTGGAGAAAGTACGGATCGCGGTAGATGGCCCGCGCCACTTGCAGTCGCAGCCGATCATCGAACATCGAGTTCGGCAATACTTCCAGATCGTTTTGGAGCGCCGCCACTCCCTTCACACGCTCGAGTATCCTGCCCATATCCGTCTTTTTGAACGGCTGAGTGACTTGTCCGCTGACCGTTAAGGCGCCATTACGGACCTCCAGATCAACGTTATCGAATATCCCGTACGCGTAGTACATCAGAATCTCGTGCCGCGCCTGCTCTCCTATTTGCTGGTCGCTAATTCCCTCGGTGCGCACCCTAATATTGTCCACAACCTGGGTCACTCCCGATGCTTTCTGGGCGGCCTTTTCGGCGTCGAGCTTGCTGGCCAGGTTATCCACCGTCCCGGTGAGCGTCGCGACCCCATTTGCGTAGGTCACCTGCACCTCGCCGTGCTGATTCACCTTCGCATGGTCGAGGCGCGATTGAATGTTTCCCGCCGCCTGTGAGTCCGTGGTCGGTGGCGCGGCCCAGGTCCATCCGGTCCCGAGCACGAGGGATAGAGCCAAAAGTGGTAGTTTGTTTCGCATGGTCGTCCTCCTGAATGTTCTGCCGTGATCCTTAGATTCGGCACTCGCCCGTTCTTTGCAACCCCAGATCATTTTCCTTCTCCGCGGTTTATATTCCCGCGTCTTGCTATCTCCCCTTCACATGCGATTGGACGGAACTATTGCCAACATGGTTTCATGTGTTAAGTAGGTTTTACTTTTTGACGTTATAGCAGCGATGGCATTCGAGTCTGGGCGTTTTGCGGATGGGGCGACAGAGGGATGATAGACTGGTACTATTCTACCCGCTGCTACCTCTTTTGATGCAGAAGAGCACGGAATGGTTTCACAGCCGAGCATGGCCGGCAGAACGACGCACATCCCTTGCCTACGCTCACCGGCAAATGACTGCCGGGTTACGCACGGCGGTAGGTGCGCGCGAAGCACTTGGCCTGACGATTCGTTCGAGCCAACCATAGAGATTCTGCCTAACTTCGAGCCTTGTACCGGGATCAGAATAAACCTAGTCGCGGCAGGGACAGCGGTTACCCGGGGCACCCCCCGCCCGGATCCCCACGGGCGCTCCTTAGCGCATACGGCTCTTGTGGCGGATACAGGGCGGCGAAAACGATACGCTGCTCGCCGCACCCCCCTCAGCCTCGGGGATACGCGTTGCCGGTGTTTACGCTTCACGGCAGGCCTCGCGACCCACAGCACCAAACTCGAGGCCGAGTGGCTCGCGACTCCTTTTCGCGTGAGGGTTTTCCATCCTCTGCTTCCTGCCGGTTCATCCCGGCGCACAACTCCCTTTGCTTTCATAGATATCGTGGGGTAGAAAATTTCACTGCTGTCCAAAATAATCGCTAGCCCTGTCTGTCGCCATTGCAGGGAAAGGCTTTAGGACAGGGAGAATGGCGGGTTGGGGAGGAGGTCTAGGTTTCATAAGTTCGTTCGCCTGTCCCAATCAG
>JBKQVI010000595.1:0-2760 GCA_052139985.1 Terriglobia bacterium | reverse complement strand
GCGCAGAGCTTGGTGGCCGGCGGCCAGAGCCTCGCGGACTTCCCGCAATCGGTCGCGTTCCTCAATCGCCCGGTCTCTCCGGTCCCGCACCTCTTTGTCGTGCGGGTCGAGCCGCAGGGCTTCGTTATAGGCCCGAACGGCTTCGCCATATTCAGCCTGCTGGAACGCGTGATCGCCTTCCTGGACAAGCTCCCGCGCGCGGATGAGCGGGCGCAAAATTCGCAGCTTCAAGTGGACGTCGTCCGAATCAGGAAACTCCTCCTGAATCTCCAGGAGGCGGCTTTGTGCCTCTTCGTAATTCCCCGCGAAAACCAGGTTGTCCGCCTGCCACAACGCTTCCTTCAGCCGGAAGTCCCGCTCACGCCCAAGCCGGTCCTGTTCGATCTGGTCCAGCAGCTCAGCGGCCTGGGGATTATTCTGGTCGAGCCGAAGAACCCTACGCAACTCTTGTTCCGCCCCGGTCAAGTCGCCTTGCTTCATGGCCCGTTGCCCAGCGCTCAAAGCCTCGCGCAACTCTCGCAGTCGATCCTGCTCGGCCACGGCCTTGCTTTTGAGGTTGCGAGCCTGGGTGTCCGCAGGATTCAACTGCTGAGCTTCACCCAAGATACGCAGGGTCTCGGCGAAATCCCCGCGAGTGAACGCTTGCTCCGCCTCCGCCACTAAACGCCGGGCTTTGGCGGCCGGGGCGAGCCGGTGGAGTTCCATCGAAATCTCGGTCTGCAAGCGCTTCGCCTCGGAGTGGGTATTGTCGAGGATCAGCACCGCCCGCACCTTATCCTGCGCGGCGTTGAACTCACCCTTACTGCGCAGGTCCCTCGCCTCGACAATCAGGTCGCCGATAAAGCTCTGTTGCAGGCCGCGGGCGATGGGAAAAAGCTCTCCCAGCATTTCATCCAGCGATTGGTAGCGCTCATCGATGTTCTTCTTCAGGCCTTTGCTGATAATCGTGTCGAGTTCCGCCGGCACTCCCGGACAGCATCGGCTTAGCGGCTCGGGCTCAGAGTTCAAAATCTTGCCCACAACGGCGGCGATGTTTGATCCTTCAAACGCCCTTTTATAGGCAATGAACTCATACACGACGCAGGTGACAGCCCAGAGGTCGGACCGGCTATCGACATTCGAATCGTTGATCTGTTCCGGCGAGGCATAGTGAATGGTCCCCAGAAACGTCCCGGTCTTGGTGAGGTCGGCCGACTCCAAATGAACAATCCCGAAGTCAACCACCTTCACGGTGCCGTCAGCCGTCACCAGGATGTTCGCGGGTTTCACATCGCGATGCACCAGCCCGAATTTGTGCGCGTGGCTGAGGCCCTCGCAGAATTGCTGTACGAGTTTCAGTTTAGCGGCAAGCGGTATCCGGGCGCGCCGGTTGATCAGGTTCTGGAGGCTTTCGCCCTCGACAAATTCCATGGCGATGTAGGGGCGGCCTTCCGCCTCCCCCAAATCGTAAATCGTCACAATGTTTGGGTGCTGAAGAGTGCCTGCGGATTGCGCCTCTCGGTAAAAGCGCTTGAGGATCTCGGGGTCGGAAACCAGCTCCGGAGTGATGGTCTTAAGCGCCACCAGCCGTCCGATAAAAGGATCACGAGCCTTGTACACAACTCCCATACCGCCCTGGCCGAGTTCCGCTACGATCTCGTACTTGCCGATTTTCTGTACAACTTTTTGGCCCATCAGATTGCGCTTTCAGCCTGGCATAACTCTGCCAAGATCACCGTGATATTGTCGGGACCACCGCTCTCATTGGCGCGTGCAACCAAGTGCGCGGCCTTTTCGGAGAGTCCTATCTCCAGTTCCAGTGTGTCAACGATTTCTTCAGGGGATACAACTTTGTACAACCCGTCACAACACAGCAAAAGGATATCACGGAGCTCCAGATCCACCGCCGTCATCACGACTTCCACTTCCGCCTGCGCCCCGACTGCCTGGACCAGCATCTCCTGGATTTGTTCGTCTACCTTGGCGAAGTCCCCACCCCGGCTGCGCAACTGGTTCCCGATAGTCTGGTCCTGAGTCAACAGTATCAAATTTCCCGCACGGAAAAGGTAGGCCCGTGAGTCCCCGACTTGCGCCAGTTCCGCGCGCGTTCCGTGCAAAAGCCCCGCGGTCAGGGTAGTCCCCATCGTCGTCTTCTCGGCGAACGCCTGCGCGTGGTCGAAAACGGCTCTGTGCGCAACCCTTACCGCGTGTTGCAGGACATCGGCCAGGGGCGGCCGGCCATTCCCCAGCGTATGAAATTGGTTAATGAGTTCTTGCGTGAGATGTTCGATACACAAGCGGCTTGCTATTTCCCCGCCAAAGTGCCCTCCCATGCCATCCGCCACAGCCAACAGCAGATGGCCGCGGGCTATCTCGACGAGTCCCGGCTCGACATCGGACGAAATACCGTTTCCCTCCAGGCGGCAAACCTGATGATGGTCTTGGTTGTTGCGCCGCTGGCGGCCCACGTCAGTGACCTGAGTGACACGCACCCCGAGATGAGGGGTGTCCGTCTGTTCCCCGCTTGAGAAAGGTAGTCCGAGATCCTGATCCGCCACGGGGTAGACCCCTCTCCTTGTTCTGTTTTACCTAATACTTCCACCTGGATTTTTGTACTTGTGCAGTTTAGCTAAAATCATGGGAAAAGCAAGGTATGGCCGTAATCCGTCCGTAGGGATTTGGCAGCGGTGGGTGCGGAGGCCGGATTGCGGGGTGGGAGTGAGGAAGAGACTGGTGGGGGGATTTCACCCCAAGGGTGGTAGATTACGGAGATGATGAAAA
>JBKQVI010000594.1:0-28166 GCA_052139985.1 Terriglobia bacterium | reverse complement strand
AGCTTACAGCGACAGCCCACAGTTGGCGGCCAACTACGTTCAGCGGTCATCGCTCCGCCTACTGCCTTCCGCCCTTTCCGTCCCTCGGATCCTGACGCCGGAATTTTGCCCTGCTGACTTCGTCGCTTGGATGGGCTGGACTTCGAGAAGGGGGCAGACTTGCGCGCGGACATGACCGCACCTCACAGTAATACATAGTTATTATATCACTATATACTATTAAAGTCAAGACAAATCCGCCAGTTTTGGGGGCTACAAAATGTCACTCTTGTCCAAAATAGGCTTTAGTAGAAAGACCACCGTTGCCCTCCTGCGGTCGCGGTTTCAGAATGATGTTGCTAGGACATCTCTGATCGCCACCGTGGAGAACCTAACATCACACGAAGGGCCTTGCCGTTGTTGACAGTGCCGTCCGGGTTCAGCGCGCGGTTGAAGTTGGGGAGTTGACGGTCGAGAGAATCCGAGACGACGCGGACGACCATTGCGCGGATGCCAAATTTGTGAGCTGCCGAGATAATCTCGTAACTCTCCATGTCTAACACCAGGGCCCCGGTTTGCGCCAGTTCGAGTTTGTCATTTCTCGAAACTGCAATGCGCGGCGAAGTGACACCTACCACCGACCTGCCGGGTGCATTTTGAGTATTCAAAAGCGCTGTGACTTGCGCAGAAATCTGGGGGGCGCAAGAGCAGGGGATACCTCCGCTCGCCGCAGAAACGCACGAGGAGTAGGCCACTATTCTCATCTCAGGTAGTGAGTCGGTCAGTCCCCCACAGAGACCAATTACAATCACGGCATCCGGTTTTTCGCTATTCTGATCGCCCGCGGTCGGGCGTCGCGCGCCTGCTTGGAACCCACTCCGGTGAAGAAGAATTCCAACTGATTCGATCCTGCCGTGATCGGGCCGGCCTCGGAAACGCACTTCCCCTTGGGGACCCCAAGGAGTTGCGCCACTGGGTCCTCTTCCATCTTCGTAGGCGCAAGAATGAAAATCCGCCCCATAGGGTCTGGATAACTGCCCTAAATGGTCTGAATGGCTGCTATATGGGGGCTCAACCTCCTTCTCAACCAGGATTGGACTCGGCAGATCGAAATGCTTTTGAACTTCGAGAAGATCCTGTGATGATGGTTTATCGCGCAAGCACGAGCTCCTGCCTGCCGTCGCGGAGCCGGCGCGAAAATCTCCCCCGTACCCGCACGACCGGATTGAGCGGCACCTGTGTTGAGCCTCCTTCGTTGTAGTCACTTTCGGCTTCGGACGGTTCCCATTTGACGCCAAGCTTGGTAAGGGCTTGCCGCGCCGCCCCGAAGAATCCGCTCTGGCTGTAAAGGATTGGATCGCCGGAGAGGCGCGAGACGACAGCGCGACCATAGACCCCATAGCCGAGCCGCACGAGTCGTTTTTCACGCACGAGAATGCGCAGCACGCGTAGGACCTGATCCTTGCCACCGAGATCCCGGAACTCGCGAGGCAGAAACACGTCCTCGCCATGCTTCCGGGCGATCCGGCCCTCAATCCTCTCGCGCAATGTCTTTGTCCGACGCATAAGATATCTGCAAAAACCCGACATTTGTCAATTCACTAAATAGCTATAAGTCATACATATGAAGTTACTTATATTGATTTTGCGTCCCACGCACTGACAACTTCCGGCATCCGGCGGATTGGCTTGCCGTGAACACCAGACGTGCGAGACCGCCATGCACCCTAGCGGGCCAGAGACATCACCGGGAATGTCTTCGCCGCTGCGCAAGCAATGCTGGCGTCTGCCCTACACACTTTAGGCGAATCTGCTACTCGTTCACCACTTCGACGGCGCTCACGCATGCGTTGTCCCTGGTGGGGACGAATTCCAGCCGGAGTTTGCCGGTGCCATCGGGCTCCAGCCCATGGAAGGCCTTCACCAGGGCTCGGCTCGGGCCGCCCGCCTCCTTGAGAATGTCAAAGTTACGAAGCAGGGTGTGACCGTTGCAGTACACATCGAAGACGCGGGTCCCGGCACCGCGGTGCTGTGCGTCGAATCTTGTGCCAATGTAGTTTTCGGCAAAATAGAGTTTAACCGTGTAGCGGCCAGCGGCCACAGGTATCTGGTAATCGAAATTCCCGTAACGTTCCCCATCGAAGAGGTCCGGGTCATTCGTCCCTTCCACCTTACCATCGCGTGGAATGTCCACTCCTCCACGGTAATAGCGCGCGGGTTCCCAAGTATGGTTCTCGCTATCGTTCAAGCAATTTGGCTGCTCCACCATGCGGATCGGCCGCAGCTTGCCGGGAAGTCCCGGCACAATCTCGATAGCATTCACCAGCGCATTACCGGAAATTCGGATAAACTCCAGGTGAAGAAGGCCTTCCTCGGCCGGACTGATATCCTTAAACACCCGTTCCGTTGCGGTGTCGGCCCCTCCCGCATCTCTTACCGGGTCAAAAGATTCGAGCAGCATATGAGCATTCAGCAGGATGTCGAATATCCGCGTGCCTTCTGCCTTCTCGCCTGCGTTCCCGGGTCCGAACTGTTGGTCGGCAAAATAAAGGTGGAGCTCGTAGATTCCCGGCCGCAACGGAATGTGGTAGGAGAACGTACCCGACCGGCTGGTCTGATATAAGGTGGGATCTACGGTGCGGAGGAGCAGATGGCGGGGCCAGATATCTCCTTGCCCGCCTTTGAAATACCGGTCCGGTCCCCAGATCTTGCCAGCGCGGTCGATGTACTGCGTTCCCGTGTAACCCGCCGCAATCCTCACCTCCTCGTTGCTTGCGGCGGGAGCCGAACCGCCCGGTTGACTGACTGGGGCGGAGGCCCCTTGGACGGACTCCCCCTTCGAACCCTCCCACTTCCAGCGCGCCACAAGGACAATTGCTCCCAGAACCCCTACAGCCAAGACCACCTTGTAGGCGTAACTGCGGCGCAGACGCGGCGGCAACTCTCCCCCGGCCACCGGTTCAGCCAGTGCCCCGGTGGGCAAAACCTCCTCTTGGCTCCGAGGCTGCTTGAGAGCTTCTTGCGTCCGAACGAATACGGGGGAATAGCACCCAGGGTGGAAGGAGATTTTTAACGAGTGACCTGCACCCTCGGTTTCGTAATACTTCTGCAGTTTCTCCCGCAGGCGGTGAAACTCCACACGCACAGCGGCGTTCTGCGTGGGATCGAAACTCGGCTGCCGCCCTAGGGCTTCGACGGCGATTTCGTACTCAGAAAGGCCAGATCGACCATTTTTAAAATAACGGCCGCAGACATACTGGAGAACCTTGGCAAGGTTTTGGGATCTGCCGAAGACTCCCGAGGAGAGGACCGCCTTCAATTCCTCTTCTTCTTCGCGGAATTTAGGCTCAGCGGCCACCTAAACCTCCAAACTGATGATACCATAGGTGAATTCGGTAGTAGCAAGGATTGTAACGTCCCGTTACATGCCGCCTCGCGGGATGCAACCCACATCATGACACAGTGTTTATCTCCTCATACTAAAGCGTTTATCTTCTCGTAACAACTATAACAATTATTTAACTGGCTCCTACTTGACGCGTGAATCCACATGGGTGTTTATAACAGGCTGGGTCTGGGTCGCTGGGTCTCTAATTCGTTGGGAGGTCCTCCGGTTTTGCCGGGGCAGCAGTAGAGGTTTGAAAGATCGAGAAGTGTGATCTGTGCGGTTTGGCTGCGGCAGCGTCTTAATTTCGATTTTAAATTGTCACACTACCACTAGCGTTCATTGCGTCGGGCAGTTCTGAAATGTCAAAAACGCCTTTATCTGGAGGTTGGAAATGTCGGATCACTCAGGAGGCTGTAGAAGCAGCCGCTCTCATATCCGGCTGCTCACCTCGTTGTTCCTCACCATTTCCTATTGGGTTTCATTCACCCTTAGCCTGGGGGCAAATTACTTCCGGTTCGTTGACGGGCGTCGTCACCGATCCTTCGGGAGCAGTTGTTCCCGGCGCCAAAGTCGTAGTAACCGATGTCAACATAGGAGGGCAACTTCATGTCACCAGAAGCATTACCCCACTTTATTCGTGAACGGGAGACGAGCCCCACATTTCAGATGCCTCGCGCGCTCATTAATAACGCCAATCTCGGGAAAGTACGATGGCATAACCTCCTTGCCGCGCTTTTAGGCATTTGCCTAACCGCCGGTATCGGGATGTCGCAAGTCAGGTCAAGTGCTATCACTGGCATCGTAACCGACGCTAGCGGAGCTGCTGTCCCGAACGCAACCCTGATCGTTACGAACGTGCTGACCAACGTCACATATCCGAGTAAAACCAACAGCGCGGGCGAATACACCGTGCCTTATCTTCCTGAGGGCAACTACTCAGTGACGGTCACGGCGCAAGGCTTCCAAACCTACGTCAAGACCGGCATTGTCCTGGAGACTGCTACCACGCTGCGCGTCGATGCCGCGCTGGCGGTCGGAACTGTCAGTACGACCGTCGAGGTTAAAGCAAGTGCCGCAGCCGTTCAGACCGAAAACGGTACGGTCCACGGAACGGTTACCGCGCAGATCATCGATTCTATTCCCGACATCAACAGGAATCCTCTCTTGTATGCCGGGCTGGTGGCCGGCGTTGTGCCCGAGCCCGGGACGAAGTCGGCCGATGTCCTGGGGGTCGGCCACAACGACCGCGAAGAGCTGTCTATGGTGCGCATTAACGGCGCTATCCTGGGTAGCGATGACATAACATTAGATGGAGTTTCAGTGCAGGGTGCGGGTTGGCACGAAATGGCCGTGATGCCCGATACCGACGCGCTCCAGGAAGTGCGCGTTACGACCAACACCTTTACTGCCGAAACCGGCGACGCCCAGGGAGTCATCGCCATGACCACCAAGAGCGGCGCCAATCAGTTCCACGGAGACCTTTACTATTACTTGCGGAACGAGGCCCTGGACGCCAACGGGATGTACAACGACCTCTATGGGATCGCGAAACCCGCGTATCGCCTCAACCAGGGTGGCGGCGGTGTCGGCGGCCCGGTGATTATCCCCCACTTGTACAACGGAAAAGACAAGATGTTCTTTTTTGGCAGTTTCATGCGGCTGGCGCACTCCGCCCCAGCTACCCTCGTCGGTACCGTTCCGACCGATTTGCAACGCGTGGGGGACTTCAGCAAGACAATGATTGCCGGCATCAATGGCCAGCCCGAGCCCATCAACCTCTACAATCCGTTTCTCGCCACGCCGTACAACGGCAGCAGCACGGTTGTCCAGAGGCCGATCTATACGGGCGCGATGATTCCCGCGGCAGGCTCGGGTCCGGGCAGCGTAGACCCGTACGGTGAAAAACTCCTGCAAGCCTACCCGGAGCCGAACGCTACTCCCACCGACGCGTTCGGGGACAATAACTACAGGTTCAATGGTACAACGCCGGAATATCGCAACGCCTTTGCGGCACGTTGGGATTACCGGCTGGGCCAAAAGAACTCCCTCTATGCCACCAGTGGCTTCTCGATTGGCGCGATCACGCCACCCAATTTGTGGGGGTCATCGAACAAGTTCGACTACCTGCCCCAGGGGGCGGGTATCGTCAGCGACCACAACCCTTACGGCTCGCTCGGCGATGTCTACACCCTGAACCCGACCACGGTCATTGACCTGCACTATGGCTTTACCCGCGTCCACGGCGTTTCAGGCTACCCGAGTAGCGGTTGGACCAGTTCAACATACACCCAGTATGGTTTGCCATCCACGCTCTTGCCCCTGATTGACGCTTATGGCGAGCCCATGTCTGTCGCGGACGGGAGCTGGGACTGGGGCGGACCCATTAATATGCTCAACAATGACTCGTGGACGCACAAGAATGAACACCAGGACAACCATGACATCGCCGGCAACCTCGCGAAGGTGGCCGGGCGATGGACCTTTAAGGCCGGCGGCGAATACCGCGTTTACTTGAGCAACTGGCAGGACCTTGAGCAGTCCACTCCGGTGCTGAACACTGCGGCCTCGGGCAACGCCGGCGCCAGCACGGCGCAGTACGCGAATATTAGCGGCTCGGGTTCCAGTCTGAACATTGACCCCGACCAACAGGGAATTCCCTTCGCCGATCTACTCACCGGCGTGGAAGGCTTTGCTTTGACTCCAGGCTGTGCTACCGTCCTGGCTTTAGCCGCCAAGTACTTCGCGCTCTATTCCCAGAATGACTGGAAGGCCACGAGCAAGCTGACCGTCAATCTGGGGTTGCGCTGGGAGGTGCAGCCCGGCCCCACCGAACGTTTCAATCGCTTAGCCGACATCAACCTGAATGCGGCCAATCCCTACGCGGCGGGGGCGAACTTGAGCAATCCGCTGGGCGGAATGGGAATGATCGATTTCATGGGAACAACCGGCGAGCCACGCAACATGTGGAACACGCAATGGGGCAATTTTTCGCCACGCCTCGGAGCGGCTTATCAGATCAGCCACGACACCGTGCTTCGGGGCGGCTACGGCCGGTCGTATTATGCCAGCAACACCGGGTTCAATGCCAATGGATTGATTTACGGCCAAACACCCTTCTCGCCTGGCGCAGAAGCCATACCCTATGGCTTAACTCCTAACGGCGTACCGATCGGCACCTTCGATCAGCCACAGAACACGCTGGTGTTCGGAGGATTGGGGGCGGTTCAATCACCTTACATTTACGGGAACGCCCAGGGCGGGTGCTGCGGCTGGTTCCCACGGAACCACCCGAACGCCCATGTTGACCAGTGGAACTTCTTTGTCGAGCGCCGGTTCGGCCAAGGTTGGACGCTTTCGGCGGGATACGTGGCGTCGCACGCTTCCGACATAATTTGGCGGGGTTTCGAACTCAATGGGGTCTTTAATGTCCCCAATTCGACGCTGATGGCGTATAAGGCTGGTTGGATCGCTTCCAACGGTACTCAAGACCCCGCGCAGGTCCAGGTTGCCAACCCGCTTCCGGCTTTTATCGGCTTGGCCGCAGGCCCTATTGGGAACACCACCATCCCCGCGATCGATACTCAGATGCCCTACCTTGCGCTCCTCGGAGATACCATTCAGGGGAATGCGGGGTATACGAATTACAACGCCCTGCAAGTGACACTTCGACATACTTTCTCGAGCGGGTTGACGGTGCTGGCTAACTACACGTGGTCCAAAGCCACCGGCCTCACCGGTGGCGTCGGGGGAACCTCCTTCGAGGAATCGGAGGCTACAAGCTGGGGCGGTACGAATTATTCGTCGGGCGGAGTTGACTACGGCAACCTAAACAACAACCGTGGCTTGCAATCCTACGATATCCCGCAGCGCATCGTAGCCACGGCAGTCTATCGTTTGCCCTTCAACAAGGGCCAGAAACTCGCACCCAGCAACAACTTCGCCCGGGCGCTGACCAGCGGGTGGCAACTTGCCCCAGTGGTGACTTTGCAAAGCGGAGGGCCCTGGGCACCCAGTTGCGGTGGCGAAGAGGACGGGCGCTGTAACATTGTGCCCAACGAACCGATGTATGTGCCGAAGAGCCTTCAACACTGGTACAACGGCGCAACGTCCGTCACCCTTCCCGATGGGCGCAGCATCACCCCACCGGCGTTCACCCGCCTCCTCTATAACCCGGACCGTTACACCGCTCCGCTCGACGAGTTTCCCAATGGCACGTACGCGGAGGATCAATATTTTGAAGGGGATACCTCGATGTACCAGCCCGGGTTGCACGGCCCTATGATGGCCAATGTGGACCTTTCCCTCCAACGCGAAATCCAAATCCACGAAAGGCTGCGGCTGTCGCTGCGGGCGGACGCCACCAACGCCTTCAACCGGACCAACTTCTGGCCCACTGCCGTGCAAGGCGGGGGCGGTGTCGTGACCACGCCGGGCCCCTCCTTGGGCCTGAACTCGTCTATCACTACCGGCAGCTTGCAAGCCCAGTTCTATGACCCTAGAATGATCACCCTCTCGCTCTATCTGAAGTTCTAACAGTCCTTAGAAGAGACGCGGACCGCCGCTTTTGCGGTCCGCGTCTCCTCCTCCTGAAGGGGAGTCGTGGTGGTTCTCAAAGCGGCGTAGCGCATCTATAACGGCTTAAGCTGCTTTTCTAATGCTGTCTGGCGGTAAGTCTCAAGGAAGGGGCGCCAAACCCCTCCCATTTTCTAAGCGTTGGGAAATCACGTTTTCCGCTCTCGGCCTCGATGAGGCGCAGTTCACTCTTTACAGTCCGCCTTCCGCAGGTAATTCTCTTCCCATGCGACAAGGAGACTAACTATGGTTCGAGACCGTGAAGGTCGCCATGCAAGGATCGTCGTTTTTATGGCCGCAGCGTGCATTCTGGCGCCATTGGGAATCCCGGGATCTCCCCGCTCGAAAGCACACCCCCAGGCCAATCCTGTACCTTCCCCTTCGGCCGCGGCGGACGATCTCGCGTTGATCCTTCAGCGCATGAAGGTGGATTTCGCCAGCCCCAAATCCACCTACCCGCACGACGTCCGCGCCTTCGGCAGCCCCCCCGCGCAGGACTGGCTTTCTTCCCTAGCGGCGGACGGCCATTGGCCCGATCTTAAGTTGGCGGTCCGGCGGCCCCCGACGACCGGGGCCTACGGCGATCCCAGCACGCCAAGCTTCCACTCCAATGCGCACTTGATCCGGCTGGCGCAAATGACCAGCGCTTACGCCAATCCTGGCACCCCGGACTATCATTCGCCGAAGATGCTGGAGGGAATCGAACACGCGCTCGCCTACTGGTACAAGAACCACACCCTCTCGGACAACTGGTGGGACAATACCGTGGGCGAGCCGCAACTGCTCGCGCTCACCATAGTGCCCCTGGTGGACGATTTGCCGCCCGACCTTCTCCACGAGGGCTTGAGCCACTTCTACATTCCTCAGACGAAAGATCCCAGCTATTCCAAATCTGCCCTATCCTACCCGCAACAACAACTGATTCGGGGGGTGCTGGCGCGCTCCGACGCGGACGTGACTGAAGCCAGCACCGAGATGCAGAGGATTATCAGCATCCGGACTGCCGAAGGCATTCAGCGCGATCTCAGTTTTCACCAGCACGGGCCGCAACTGTACAACGCCGGGTATGGCCTGACCTTATTGATTGACGAGTGCAATTACGCCACGGTTCTCCGCGGAACCCGCTACGCCTTCTCCCATGACAAGCTGATGTTGCTTACCGATTTCTTTTTGGAGGGCGACGGGCACATGATCCGCGGCAAGGCGCTCGATTACAGCTCCTTCGGACGCACCCTGCTGCGCAAAGGTGGCGGCGAAGCCGCGGTGGAGCTGGAACCGGTATGCGATCAGCTCGCCGCGTTGCTCCCCGAGCGCGCTGGCGAATTGATGGCGCTGAAGAAACATATTGAAGGAACGGGAGCGCCATACTCCTATCTGGGCAATAAGTACTTTTGGAACTCTGATTTTATGACCCACCAGCGGGAGGCGTATTACATTTCCGTCAAGATGGTTTCCGCCCGCACCGTGGGTACGGAAACCATCCATGCGGAGAACATGAACGGACGCTGGCTTCCCTTTGGCACCACTTGGATACTCCGCCGCGGCGATGAATACAACAGAATCCTTCCCGTGCTGGATTGGGGGCGCTTGCCTGGAGTGACCTCAACGCACGAGGTGATGCCCCCCATCCGAAACGTCAGCCAGCCGGAATGTTTTGTCGGAGGAGTTTCCGACGGCACCTATGGCGCGGCCAGCATGATTTTCACCGAGAGTGAACCCACCCCCTTGATCTCCGTGTTCAAAATCATGACGCAGGGCCGCAAATCGTGGTTCCTCTTTGACCACGAGATGGTGGCGCTGGGCGCTGGCATCAGCTCCGACCGCGATGCGCCCGTGGGGACAACGCTCAACCAAACGGGACTGCACGGGCCGGCACTGATCGATGGGCATGACGTCCAGCCGGGCGAATCCAAGGTCTCGCCGTCGTCGTGGGTGCTGCACGATGAGGTCGGCTACGTCCTGCTTGGATCAACCGCCGCCCGTCTCAAAGTGGGACCTCAAACCAGCCCACCGCGGCCGAGTTTCCCCGGGCGTCCGAATACGCCGATAACCGAACAGGTACTCACCCTTTGGGTTGACCATGGGGTTCGCCCCAAAGATGCGCAATATGCTTACGCAGTTGTGCCCGGCGTTAACGCCCAGGAGTTAGCCGATTGGCAGGCGCATCCGCCGGTGCGGATTGTCTCCAACACCACGGAGCAGCAGGCCGTGATCAACGAACATGCCAGTGTGGCGGAAATCGTATTTTACAAATCGGGCCGAGCAGTGCTGACGCCAGGCTTGACGGTAAAAGTCGATCGCCCGTGTCTGGCAGTGTTAAGCAAGCATGGGAACTCAACCCGCATTGCGGTGTCGAGCCCGGGCGGGGAAGTCCTTTGGGTGCACCTGACGCTAACGACTCCCAAGAAAGAGCAGAGCCTGACCTTCGATATGCCGTCTGGCGATATGGCGGGAAAAAGCCAGGTGCTGGATGCGCCTCTCCGGTGGTAGGTAGTTCGTAGGGGTAGGCTTGGCCCTACCCGGCCGTTGCGATTACCTTCAACGGTTTCAAAAGGTTGCAGAAAAGTCAGACGTCTCCCGCAGAACCGGTGGCTTGATGACTGGGGCCGCCTCGAAGGCGGTCACCCGTTAAGTTTAGGCGTCGCGCCGAGGCGCGCCTTGGTGATGGACTCAAACAGGTGGCCATCCAGAATCTGGCACTCCTTCTGCCGGGCCAACGCTTGGAAGATTTCTCCCAATTGCCGGCGCGTCTTTCCGAACAGCACCTTGCGCCGCCGCTTGGGGACGAACACGACATGGTATTTGCCGTCCCATCTTGAATGGGATAGGCTCTGATAAAGGTCTGACATGACATCCTCCTTTGGGATGGATTCTCATCAAGCCACCTTGGAGGAGGATGTTACTCTGCTCAACGGTCAAACCTCTTCGAGTCGCACTGGTCGAACCCGTGGCTTACCCCTGGGACAGTTAAACGGCCTCCACGGTCCGCGTAATGCTCAGGACACGAATTTAGCCCTTTTGCGAACGTGGTACCAAAGGAGATGCAATGAAAAGGCTTTTCATTTCTTTCGTTCTTTCCGGTCTGATGCTCGCCGGATGGGCATGGGCGCAGCAGCCGAAAGCTTACCCCGATATCCCTCCCCAGTACCTCGTGCAGGCAGACACGATTCCGGATTTTTGGGTCGGCACCGTCGATGGAACTTTCGGCTTCCTCGACCAGCGGGTCCATAAGGGCAGCGTGCAGCAAATTGGGACCACGGCCGGCGGACGACCCATGCGGGCAGTTTTCTACGGGAAGCCCCGTGGCCCCAAGGGCACGACCACGTTTTCCGGCTCGCTAGGGTTCGGGGATGTGCGTGCCTATCTCGGACCGGACCACGACAAGAAGGTCTATATGGCCATGGCCTGTGTCCATGGGGGAGAAATTGAAGGCATCGTCGGGATCGTGAACCTGATCTCCGTCCTTGAGACCGGCAGCGATCTGCGCGGCAAGCCCTGGCCGGAAATTGCCGCGGTCGCGGCCAAGCTGGACCGCATCATCCTCATCCCCATTACAAATGTCGATGGCCGCGCCCGTGTCCCTTACCGCATGCTGCGCAACTGGGGTCCCAACGTCGATGTGCAGCAATACTTCAACACCGGCGGCCGGAAAGACGGTCAACTGCTCGGCTACCCCAATTGCAAACAATATATTCCTCTCGATTTTCTGACCGTGGGATTTCCCGGCGGCTACCCCAACGACGCCGGCGTGAACTTTCAGCACGACGATTTCTTTGGCCATCCGCAGCCCGAAACGCGGGCGCTGCTGGATTTGGTGGCACGTGAGCGTCCCGACCTCACCATGAACATGCACACCGGCGGAAAGTTCATGTCAACGGCGCGTGAGTTTATTGAGCCTTCGCTCACGCCGGCGTTCGAGGAGTTTTACCGGCGGGTCCAGACGGCGTTGACGTTGGCCAAGCTCGAACCCACAGACGACGTGAGCCGGGAGTCCGATCCCTCGCGGGTGCGGCTTGCCGTGTTCAACCTGGATACCGTTATCAATCTGAATTGCGGAGCGCTGGCGATGCTCATTGAATCTCCTTCACACGCGGCGTCTCCGGGCATCCGCGACGGCAAGCCGTTCCCCTCCTCGCCCGGCCAGATTCTGGATGGGCAGCTCATCGCCCATCAGGAAGCCATGAAGTTCCTCGCGGAAACCGGTGGGCGCTCACGATGGTCAACAAGGTAGGGATGTCCACGACACAACCCTGTAGGAGCTTCTTATGAAACGGGTAACGAGAAAGATTGGCTTCTTCCTTTTGGCGGGGATGGTATTGCTCATACCCGCCTGGCTTGGCGCTCAGCGACGCGCTGACGACCCTTTGCTGAAATGGATGAACGGCATCGCGCAGCAGCAACTCCAGCAGCGCGAGGATGCAGTGGCGGCCATCCACACGGTTGCCGAAGCCGAGGCCCGGAAAAAAGTGGTGCGGGAAAAGCTGCTCCAATCGATTGGCGGACTGCCCGACTATCACGGACCGCTGAACGCTCGCGTCGTGGGTCACATCCAGGCGGATGGCTACGTGATTGAGAAGGTGATTTACGAAAGCCTGCCGCACTTTTACGTCACCGCCGATCTCTACCGCCCCAACCAACCCGGGCGCTACCCTGCGGTCCTTGTCCAGGCCGGCCACGTTCAGGAGGGAAAGCCGGCGGAAGAGAAAATCGCCGCCAACCTGGCGATGAAAGGGTTCGTCGCGCTGGCCTTCGATCCGATCGGTCAAGGCGAGCGGGAAGAAACCTACGACCGGCTGACCAGTCGCCCCGCCGCGGGGTGGTCCGTGAACGAGCACTCCCACTCGGGCGCGCAAGCCATGCTGGTGGGCGAAGGACTGGCTCGCTACTTCATCTGGGACGCGGTGCGGTCGCTCGACTATCTGGACACTCGTGCCGACGTCGATTCCGCGCGCATCGGAGCCGTGGGCTGTTCGGGCGGAGGCGCCCTGACGGCCTTTATCGGGGGGCTGGATCCGCGAATTAAAGCGGCCGTTCCCGCCTGCTATCCCAGCTCTTACCGATTGTTGTATATCGTTCACGGCGGACCAGACGCGGAAATGAGTTTTCCACAATCGATCGCGAATGGTCTGGACATCGCCGACTTCATGGAAATGTCCGCCCCTACACCCTGGCTCATCATGGAAACCGAAAATGATTACTTCCCCGCAGCAGGAGCCAAGCTGGTTGCCGACGAAGCCCGGCGCTTCTTCTCCCTCTATGGCGCTGAGGATAAGGTGGACCTTTTCGTGGGACACGGCCCGCACGGTACCCCCCTGGAAAATCGCGAAGCCATTTACAAGTGGATGATCCGCTGGTTGAAAAACGGCCAGGGCGATTTTCACGAGCAGCCGATTCATGTTTACACCAACTTTGAACTGCGAGTGACACGAACTGGCCACGTCGAAGATCTGCCCGGCAGTCGCAAGGTGTATCAACTGCTCATGGACGAATATCATGCCCACAGACGGCCCGGAACCGTCCTTGAAATGCAGTCGGAACTGCGGCGCCTGGGCATCTCTACGGAAGGCCCTGCGCCGGAAGTGAAGGTGGTGGACGACACGGATGCCCCGGAAGGCCATCAGCAGCGGGTGCAGTTCGAGAGCGAGCCGGGCGTCGTCATCAGCGGCAGATTGTTTATTCCCAACGTGTCCGGGAAGAAACCGGCGGTGCTTCTGGTAGCGGATGGTTCGACGTTTCAGTTCGCGCAAAACCTCGCGAAGGCTGGGCGGGTCGTGCTGGAACTGACGCCGCGAGACTCACCGGGCGAGGTGGATGCCAACCGTCTGTACATTGGGAATTGGTACACCAACTGGCGGGCCGACCAGATCGGGCGCAGCCTGGCGGCCATGCGCGCCCATGACCTTCTGCGTGGTGTGGATGTCTTGGCGGCGCGCAGTGACGTGGACCCGGCGTCGATCAGGGCCGCGGCCAGGGGTGTGAAGGGCTTCTGGCTTCTCTACGCGGCGGCAGTGGATAAGCGCATCAGCAAAGTCTGGGTAGACAAGACGCCCCACAGTTTGCGAGCTGCTATCGAGCGGCCAATGAACGACGATCTCTTCAGTGCCGTGATTCCCGGCTTTGTTCTGCATTGGGATACCGAGGACCTGATCAAAGCCGTGGGAAAGCGGCCGTTGATGTGGGTTGACCCGACGGATTGGATGGATGAGGTCGTTCCGCTCGGTAAGCCCTTTGAGTATCGCTACGCCCTCTTCGGCAGCGCGCCGGCTTATCGGGAGGAACTGGAGAAAATCTATTTTGATGAATTCATAAAATAACTGTTTGCCCCCAGGCAAAATGGGCACGCTGATGTCGACGAATATCCGCCTGGACGATACTCGCTTCGATTCCACCAGAATGCTGAACTGGTCGGCCAAGCCCTGGCCGTTGCACCTTCTATGTTGTCATGTCGTCCGTTTCATCCGCTTTGCTCGACGTTGGGCAGTGGGAGATCATTCAAGATAGCTTGGCCGATATGTAACATTGGTGGGGCGAAGGTGTCCATCCGCGGGGGCCAATCTTATCGCGGTGACCGGGATTTTACCCGGTTCAGGCATCCGGGTAACATAGGAGCTAGGGGTCTACCCGGGCACGGCGCCATGTTAAAAGCCAGGTCTTGCTTGCCCTGTTCTCGTTGCTCGCGCACAAGGTGAATAGCTTCGAGTACGTGTAGCCTAAATTATCAGCTACAGGAAGACAAGAACTGTGCTAAAACTCGGCGGTAGGAGCCACCGTGCGAAAACTCCTCGGTGAAAAGTCGGCGTTACTCTAATCCGTTGGTCCCCAGTTCGAATCTCTGCAGGCCCACAACTTTCTCACCTATTTTCTCCGACTTAGGGGCCATTGGTATTGATCTACCTTGAGTTGGGGTGCATTCGGGGTGCATTATTCCTCGTCCATCCCTGGTGAATTGGCCTGTGCGGCTTGCACTCCGGAGTGCATTTTCGAGTGGGCAAGAGGGGGGCGGAAAATTTGTGGCAGAGATGCTGCCCGGCGCGCTTCCGATACAGCGAGTTGTCAGAGACGTTGGGCAATGGCATCAATGGATACTGAATACCCTGGCTTCCATATTGGCAGCGCTGGCAAAGTCCACTTTCACATGCCAGAGGTTTGTCTGATGATCCCAGTACCACCCCGCCTTCGCCGCTTTCAACTGATCCAGGCTACTCATTTCCTCGAGCCTAGTGTTGCCAACCTCTACCCCCAACGGTCGTCTTCCCGCGTAACCTACCGTTACCGGGTTCCATTCCCGATTCGAAATTACCCCGACCTGCAACCCTTCCCCTGTTACTTCCACCGAGGCAATGCGCTTCTCCCCCATCGTCACGAACTTCTCCGCGTCCCCCACTACCGCCATTCCGTTGGCCAGCAACGGCGCAACCACAAAGTATTCGTGCTTGGCTTCGCGTTGCAGGGAGATCAGAGTCGAGGCGTCGACGATGGTTACGCGCTGCGTATCAAAGTTGTATACCGCGCACTGACCGCCCACACCAAGGTCCGAAGTGCGAAAGTCGCCGAGATAGCCGGACCTCGGAAGACTGAGCACATAGAACCATTTCTGACCGTTCCGCTCCGAGGTCGTGTAACCCACTGCGCAACCCTCCAAATAACACCGGTCTAACGGCATAATGGGGCGGTCAGCTTTCAACACCAGTTCGTCGCCTTCCCGATATGTTTTGCGCACCAGTTCGAAATTGCACTCCCCAATCCGATGTCCTAATTGGATTTCGCCTCCCAGCAAGTTGGCCATAAGCACGTCCTCAAAGGCATTGGCATCGGCCATGGTTTGTATGTTATCCCGCGAGGGCCAAATCCCCACCGCCCCATAAAAAGCACTGGTGAAAATCAAGTGTTTCCAGACGTAGGGATCGTCGTCCTGCTGGGGGGTAGGAATATGGTGATCCCAAGAAGCCTGGACCGACACCACGATCGGATTCTCGGTCGATTCCATAATGTTGCGGGGAAGCTGCATACAGTACTGCATGGTGAGGCCCTTGGCCTGGAGGGCTTTGGCCATGTTCTTGAAGTAGGTGTCCATGCGATTGACTCCCGCCATCATCACCGGATCGCCTTCGTATACACTCAAGAAGTCGTGCTGAAACAAGATGCCTCCCCAGGATGCCACCTTATCGGCGATATACCGCCAATATTCGGGCGAGTAATAGACGTCTCCCAGGCCAGCGCCGGGTGTCTGGGCGGAGGGAGTGGTGTAATGCGGGTACTCTTTTGGATATGAACCTTTGGGAGCCAACCAACAGTAGTAAGCCTCAAGAGGCACGCCCAACTTTTCATGTAGCCATGCCAGACCATGCGGAAACAGGTCCTCTCGCGGCTCAAATATCCCTTCATGGTCGTGTAACTGGTCCTCGTCTTGAACCTGGTAGGCGCCTACACGCAACCCGTGTTTTTTGGCGTCGTCCGCTATTCCCAGGATGATGTCCTCGTATGACTTATAGCCTTCCTCCTTGAATCCATGCTCGCGGTAGTAGGAGCCATAGTCATCCCAATACACCGGATATTTCAGGGTGTCGCCATCGTACTTGGAAGGAACATGTTTCCCTGCACGCTCCAGCAATGCCTCCCCCCAGACTTGAAACGTCTTGGCGACTCCCTGGCCCACCACCAGAAGGTGGGCATGCTCAAATCCCGCGGGAATATCTTCCACTAATCCTTCGATGCCACAACTGATGGCCATCTTGTTTGGGCTTGTCTCATCCCGCGAGGCCGCCGGTTGGCTCTGTTGCGTGGCCACCAGATAATTGGCAAAAGGCGAAAGAATGGCCGTCGAGTAATCTTTGTCGGTCAACAGCAACAGATCGACCGTCCCGCCCAGGCTGGAGGCCGCCCCATAGCTGAAGCGGTGGGTGAACATCCCGCCGCTGCTCCATGAATACAGGTCATTTCGATCATCAAACATCGTTAGGAATTGCGGGAAGGCCACCGCGGGGATGATCCATTTGCCGCTGGCATAGCTTTTAAAGCCCTTGGGGAATTTTTGATCGAACACCAAAAACGGATGCTCGCGATAGAGCCGGAATCCGGTCACCAGGACGATATCCGAGCCCGGCACTTCCCAGCTCAGGTCGATGGTTTCATACTCTCCCCAGCGATCCGATCCGGAGGCACGCTTGGCGTCCGCAAGGGTCAGCTTGCCCGAGGGTTGATCGTAGGCGGCGGCCTCGGGAAACTTCACGTCGGCACTGCGGTACCAGCGCTTGTTGGCGAGGACGCTTACAATCCCCGGGCCGAACCAGGATTGCCCGTTGTATCTCACTTCATAGCGACCCGCATCGGCTTCCACCGAAATAGAAATGCCAAATCTACTCTGCAGGGAATAGGTCCTGCCGGGCTCTTTTGCTAAAAGAAAAGATGCACAGAACAAACTCGCCAAGAGGAAAACGCCACCCGTCATTTTCTTTAGCATTCTAGTCTCCTCAGCCTTCAAGTAAATCCTGAACCACTTTGTTTTCATGTCGGAAGATCCTGAAAAATCTACCCCTACGTGCCAGAGTCTGGTGTGGTAATCCCAGAACCAGCCCGCCTTCGCCGCCTGTAGCCGGGCCAGACTGCTTACCGCCCCAAGTTGTCCATCGTTAACCTCTACACCCGAGGGACGTCCGGCCGAGTACCCGGAGAAAATGGGATTATACTTGGTGTTCGCGACGACACCAACGCGCAGGGACTTTTCATCCTCTTCCACAGAGCCGATCTGCCTGCCCGCCATCGTCACGAACATGGAGACATCGCCACGAACGGTCATCCCATTCGCAAAATGGGCGCCACGACAAAGTATTCATGCTTCGCCGCAGGAACCAAGGCTACCGGCGAGTCGTCATCGTGGAGAAGAGCCGTGCGGGTATCCCAATTGTAGACGGCGAGTTTTCCGCGCGCATCGAGGTCCGACGGACTGAAATGCGGAGTGTAACCGGCAGAAGAGTGGCACGATCGCGCCGCACCTCAGGGAAAATCAGTGTGACGCGCCCTCAAAACGAATCGCTGAGGTGATAAGACGGCGTTCCCAACTCACTCGCCTTAGGCTTTAGGTCGATGGGCGTTTGGGTGCCTGAGTGTAATTCGAACAGGCGCTTGTGCGTTTGCTTGGCAGCCGCCACCAACTCGGGATATGGGCGATCCGTCACATCGACGAACCCAATGTTGTAGTTCTCGGTGGTCCCGGCGCCCATGACCGGCTCGTCGATGCCAGTAAACCAGCCTGCGCCGACAAAAGACGGGGAGGCGGCCGCGTGTTCAAGGTAGTAGCGGTACGCTGCCCCACGCTCCTCCTGGTCGGCGGTCTGGACAAGGCTTCCACCCAGCCCGTCAGCGGGCACGCCGAACTGAAACTCACCGAACATGATCGGGCGCTGCATAAGACTATAGGCTCGGGCCATGATCTCGGCCGGTGAGTACTCATAAGGGTTGAAACTACATACGTCAAAAATGCGTCCCATCTTGATCAGGTAATCCGGTGGTTGTCCCCCGAACCGCATGCCGAGGTTCAGATGGTTGGGGTCGTGCTTATGGAATGCCTTATTGACAATGGCGAGGTACTTCTCGAAGGCCTGCCGGACAAAGATCGCGCGACGTTCCGGGGTGTCCCCTTGTGCCAGGTAAGCCTTTGCCTCACGCTGAGTGGCGGTGGGAGGCCCAGCCAGGATCATGTCTACTACCTCGGGTTCGCGTCCCGGCCACGGCGGTTCGTTCCCCACAAAGTATCCCAATAGGTAAGGATCATTCTTGTGCCGCTCCAATTGTGCTGCGGCGGTATCATCAACACTACGTACAAACTCGTTAGAGTACACATCGGGCAACCCCAGAAAGCTGGTCTTATCGTCCAGGGGCACGTGGAAGAAACTCAGATAGGGTTTCGCCGGTTTCCAGTTTGGCTCGACATTCTCCGCCCAAGGGGCTTGAGTGGTCGTCAGGCCCCAGGATTCCATGCGCCGGATCTCCATGTCGGCGGTTTTTCTGCTCCAGTCAGGGCCATATCGCCGTAGGAGGTTCCACTCATGAAATGCCGCCGGCCGCTCGATGCGGAAGAAGGGGATGGGCGGCACCAGGTCTTCGGGAGGCAGCGCCGCAAAGTAGGTTTCACGGCCCTTCGTTTCTGTTGGAAAGCCAGTCCGCAGGCCCGGTACCGCGATAGCCAAGAACAGGTGCCCGTCAGGGTCGATGAACCACCACTTTCCTTCGATTTGCTCGACCCGGAAAAAGCCTGTAGCCTTGGCTTTGGTTCCTAGGTACCCACCGTAACGGCAATAATTAAAGTCGCCGGGGCGGAGAGTCCTGTCCTCCTCGGCCCATTCCATCTTAAGCTGCTCAAGGTTCCTGACCTTCCGAGGCCAATCGGCGTGAATCCACTGCCCGAACTCGTCCACCACCGGCAGTTTTTCCAGGATCTCTGACCCGGGGTCATCCTTGGTGAGGCGAACGGAGCGAATCTCCAGGGTGGGTTTGCCGAGCGGGTACTGCATCGTAACGCCGAGAGCCTCGACGGCCTTAATCGTTCCGAAGGGTCCCCACACCGACATCCAAAACGGGTTCGCGCCTCGGTTGTTGACGGGCGCCATCGATTGGCCAAAATCCCTCCGCTGAAAGTACTTCAACGGCAACGCTGCCCGAATCCACACGCCCTGGCCGTACGGTTGAATCACGACCCTCCTCGGGCCACCTTTGTCGTACACGAACAGGAAGAACCGCTGCGGTGATGAATGCCGGAATTCCAAGACCAAGTAGTTGTAAGCCGACCAGTCAGAGGGGAGACCGGCATCAAGGTCCTTCAACGCCCACTTGTGCTCTGATAGCGTTCCCTCGAAAACCACCCGCCGGGTTTCCGCTCCTCTGCCCGCACTCGCGGTCAAAATGACTATCAGTAGGCCCAGCAAACATTGGCGCATTGAGCACCTCCGCACTCTCTGGGAATGGGCCAACAGGGTATATCCATGGCACTCATCTGCTATGGACACCATGCGCGGCCGATTTACTGCGGTTCCTGGCCGAACTGCTGCTTGAATAACTGCGTCATCCACTTGCGGTGCTCGGCAATGAATCGGGGGAAGTCCTCCGGGTGGGAAGGATCAAAGGCCGGCTCGTTCCAGTCCACTTGAGGTGCAGCTACTGAATTCTCGACGACACCGCTAGCATCTTCGGGACGATCGAGGGTCTGTCCCAGGTATTTATTGCCCTCGAAGAGCACTCCTTTTGCAGGGCCCCATCCCGGGGCCATATCGTATTTGCCGTCAGGGTGATGCACTGTCGCATGGCCAAAGCGCAAAGTTCCTTCGGCGTAAAAGGTGTTTTGTTTGAAGGTCACCCCTGTTGGCCAGCCCTTCCAATCACTGATAAGAAGTTGAATGTCCTCACCAGGGGTAATGTAGAAGGCGTTTTGCTCGATGGTGGTCCGGTCGGGTGCGCCGTCCACATTGAAAATGCGTGTATGGTCGTGGCGGCTGATGTTGTACTGCATCAGCGTCCCGGTGTTTCCAATGTTCTTTTCGTGGCTCTCCGCGCCCGGCGTACAGATCAGCATGAAGCCGCCTTCATTGTCGTGGCTGTAGTTGTACCGATAGGTGGAATTGTGAGAATTGAAGTCGGAATCGAAGCCTTCGCCATCGTGCGTGGTCCGGCAGAAGGATGCCTCATTGAGCAGCAGCAGAGTGTTATCGGTGCTGTGAGGCCAGATGCCGGCGTTGTAATCACCCGCGCGGCGGTTGCAATTGCTCGCGAGGTTGTGTTCGATCCGAGCGCCGTCGGTAGCACGGGGTACAATGCTGTCACCGCCGGTATCGTCCACGTAATTGTCACGGATCACGACGTGTAAGCTCGGGAACCATCGGGCGCGGTCAGTGTGATAGCTCTCGCCAAACATGCCCGATCGATCGACCTTCCAAATGATGTTTCGTTCAATCGTCAGGCCATCAAAGCGGCTCGGCTTTTTATCGCCATTGGTGCGGTAGATTATTCCGCCGTTGTCTCTCTTGTTGGGATTGTTGGCGCCGTTCACATCGTGGATGTAAAGACCCGACACCACGATATGCTTCCCAGTTCCGAAATTGTCGAGGAAGATGTGTACGCCGCGGCGATCCGCCACTCTGTCGCCATGATTCGTGATTTCCAGATTGCGCACTTCGATTTCTTGGACGTTATAGAATCGAACCGCATCTTCCACGGTTCCCATGCCATCAATTCGCGGCATGGCGCCCTCACCGTAGCGGTCGATGACAATGGGTGCGCCTTCACTCCCTGAACTCTTCGGGGCGAGCTGTCCTTGCCACTCCGATCCAGCCTTCAAAAGAATTTGGTCACCGGGCTGGAACTGCGACCCGTTAATCTTCTCCAGGGTCTTCCAGGCGGCCGTTGGGCTAGTGCCGGCATTCGTATCGTTGCCGTTGGACGAGTCCACATAATAGGTCGTAGCCTGCAAACTAAGAGGCAGGCCTAAGATGACTAAACATAGCCATTTCATTGCACACGCTCCTTTGGAGCAGAGTTATTGAGCGCGCCGAGTCAAGGCGCACAACTGTCCTCCAATCTAGCTGGGGCTGGCGGCAAATGGGTAGTGTCTCAGTTTGACGTAGAGGCGGCTTTGCTCCGTCGTATAGTCCTTCGGCTGACGGATAGACTCGCCGCTACAAATTCAAACCGAGACACCACCGCTGCTTTGCACGCCTTAACGCGATGCGACGCTTTGCGGGCTGGCGGCGCTCGCGAGTTGGGTAGTAGCGCCGAGATGGTTAACGTTCAGTCCCAGCACCGATTGAAACTCCTCGCGAGCCTTGGCGGTTTCACCCTTTCCCAGATTTCCCAGGCCGATCAAGTAATGAGCGTCGGCCAGGCGGAAGTTGCCGGTCCGCTTCTGTCCGAACTTCGCGAAGTAGTCGATGTCGGACCCGGCGGCCAAAGCCTGATTCCCCATAGCGATCAGCTCATCGAATATCTGAGTCGCCTCCGCGTTTTGGCCCAGCTTCAGCGCGGCCATCCCCTGGTAATAGAGCATTTCGGGTTGTTCGCGCCTTCGCCGGCGCCACTCGCTGGACATCGCCTGTTGAAAGAGCTCGTGCGATTTGGCGGTGTTCCCCAGTTTTTCGTAGACCAAACCCATCAAGTAGCTCACTTGGGGCAGACGGGTCTCGTGATAGGGCCGCCCGACTTCCAGGTTCTCCGGGTACTCGAGCGAGGCCTCATAGTCTTTGAGGGCCGCCTGGTACTTCCCGGCCTTCACTTCCGCTTCACCGCGCAGCGCGAGGGCATCGGCGTAAACGTCGTGAATCTCGCCGTATCCTTCCCAATTGTGGAAGTGGTGCGTCTTGAGCAGTTGGATGGCCTGATCGTACCGGCCCACGAGGAGATCGACCTTCGCTTCCTGCATCATGGCGTCGGAGCGTTTCGTCGCCACCGAGGGGTCGGACTCAAACGAGGCGAGTCTTTTCTGGGGTGAAACGTTACCCGCTTCGTAGAGCACGTCCAGTTCATACAAGGAACGCGCATTGGTGCGGTCAAGCTGCGCGGCCTTTTCCATGGCGCCGATCGCCTTCCCCGTGTCGTTCTCCGCCTGCTGGTAGCCCTGCGCCAAATTCCGATAAACGAGGGCGAAAGAACCATCGAGGGCCGCAGATTTCTCCCACATCTTGATGGCCGCTTCGGGTTGACGGTCATAGAGAAGATTGCCGAGATAGTAAGCGGCGCGCGCGTCGGCGGGATCCGCCTGCACGGCCGCTTCTAACACTTTGATGGTTTCCAAGCGGAACGGGAACACGAAGTCCGGAGGCATTTGCGCGGCCAGACGGAAGTATCTGCTAGCTTCGCCGGCGTCGTTTCTCTTTCCCGCGATATCGCCAAGATAATAATAAATAAGTGGATTCACTTTGTTCGGATTCGGGCTCGCAGCCACCAACCGCTTCAGCACTTGTTCCGACTCATCCGCCAGCCCGGCATCACGATAGGTCACCGCCAGTTCCAATTTGGACTGCACGACGTTGCCGAGACTGATCTCCGCTTCCTCGCGCCCGTCCAACAACGCCAGTTCATGAAGGCCCCAAAGGTCCAGAGGATCGACCGCCAGAGCCTTATTGGCAGCTTCCCGGGCTTCTGCCGCGCGCCCCAGCTTTCTCAGCGCTGCGGCCTTCAGGTCCCAGGCCCGGCAATTGAGCGTGCCGTATGCGAGCGCTTGGTCAAGGTCGGAAAGCGCTTGCGACCACTCGCCCTTCTGTCCATCGAGTTCAGCCAGTTGAGAGTAGCTCGCCGCGGTCCACGCTACACTCCACGCGGCGCGGTGGAAAGCGTCTTCCGCCTGGGCATTCTTGTCCTCGCCGCGCAGGGCTACACCCAGGTAGTAGTAGGCTTCTCCGTCCTTGGGACGGGTATAGTTGCGCGTGGCCCGATCGATTGCCGCCGTCAAGTGCTCCCGCGCCTCCTGCCAAAGCCCACGCTCACAGTAGAGACGGCCCAGGGTTGTGTTCACGTCATAGTTGCCGGGGTCGCGCCGCAAGGCTTCCTCAAAGTAGGCATAAGGCGCCACGGCGGCATTGTGGAATTGCACCAGCCGCAGGCCGTCACGGTAAAGCTCATCAACGGTCTTGACGTCCTTGGGCGGCGGGGGAGGCTGCACCACCGGCGGCATGGGTTGCGGATCGTGTTTCACCGGGTGGTAACTCAGCAGTTCCTTGTTCCCCGAATCCAGAAGGGCAACCTTGAGATCCGTTTCTTTGATCCCTTCCGGCAAGGGGACATCGTGAACGAAAGGCTTGTCGGGGGCGAGGTCAACGTTCTGTTCAAAGAGTGTTTGGTTTCCGGCGGTGAGGATGACCTTGGCGCCACGGAATTCCTGCGTGGCGGAGAAGCCGAAATGAGCCTGTCCCGATGGCCCCACTTCCAGGTTGACGGCTCCGTTCAGGTTCGCGTTCTTGGCGCCATCGATGCCGCGGATGGGGAACCAGTAGGCGCTTGCCACCTTGGTTTCCGAGGGCTGAATCCAACTGTAGTCGGGCTGGTTGTCGGAAAAGTTTCCCGACATCAGTTCGAGATAGTCTCCCCGGCTGTCCAGCACCTTGTCCCACAACTTTCCTTCCGGGCCATTCCCCCACTCGAAGAATTTTGCCCCGGGCGAAACGTTGTGGTCCTGCACGCCGATGATCCCCGCTTCTTTGCCGTGATCGTAGCCGCCAAAGAAATCGCCGTCGAAGTTCCAGCAGAAAAAGGAGACCGGGGTCGGATGGTTCTTCCACCAACTAAGGTCCACTCCCTTCGTGTAGTCCACGCCCTGATAGACATCATGCGAAATGGGCCAGTGAGCGAAATCTACTTTGGCGTGATACACGGCAAACTGTGTGTCGGGAGGAAAGATCACCTGGTAGTTTTCATTGGCATGGACGCTGGTGTTGGTAAAATCCAGGAAGGAATTAACCAACGGCGTGCGATTCACCAGCGTCGTCGTGACCTTGATGTACGACTTGTCGGGGTACAGCGTGATGCCCACCGCCCATTCCATGCGATGGCGGAGTTCAACTTCTCCGATCCAGATCGTACTGCTGCCGTCAGCATTCTTGATCAACCGGTGGTCCACCGGAAGGTAGCTGGAAGCACGGTGGTGGTGCGGGATGTTCCACTCGACGCCACCCGAGATCCAGGCACCGATCATGCCGATGAGCGCCGGCCTGATTTCTGTTTGCCGATAGACGTAGTCGTAGCCATCGGTCTTGTCGGTGGCGGAGAGAATGCGCCCGCCCAGCTCGGGAAGCACGCAAATTTTGACGTACTTATTCTCCAGATAGTCGGCCTGGTAAGTTTTGTTGTCCTTAACATCCAGAAGGTTCTCATAGAGCCCATAGGGATAGATCGCGCCTTGCGCGCCCTGATAATCGCGGCCCGCGTAGAAAATCGGCTCAAGGTCGGGCGGCCCGATTTCGTAAGTCGGTAGAACCAGCGGCTCCTCCCGCACGGTCACCGGGGCCTGCGCCCAGATCAGGGATGTCGATGCCGACAAAAGCGCGGAAACTAAAAACCATCGCAGAAAACTCTTATGATTCGTCATGTCATTACTCCTGACAGCTAAAGTTCAAGGCGAGTTTACCTCGCCAAGCACACGTAGCGGCGAGTTTACCTCGCCATGTGGCGGCGTAAAGCCGCCTCTACATCAGACTGAGACACAGCCAGCTCCGCTCAGAAGTACGCTGGCGCCAGACGCTTGAAAACATCGTACGCTGGTTTCGGCTTCCCCTGGGGATCCGTCATTCCCCAACCGCACTCGGCCGGGCAGTTCGTCTGCCCGCAGTGATAGCACACCGCGTCATCACCCCAGTCGTAGAAGAAACAACCGACCACGTTGGGATAAGTGCCAAAGATCTTGAGCGCGATTTCTACGTACGCCGCCTGTTCTTCCGGTGTATGTCCTTTGCCCCAAACGTTGTTCCACTTCTGCTTTTCACAGACAGGATTACCGATCTTCTTATGCAGGGGCTTTCCGCTTCCTTCGATGGACGAATAGCCCCATTCGTTGATCAGCACCGGCTTGCCCGTGATGGCATGAATCTTCTCGATGACGGGGATCCAATCCTGCGGCCCGCCCGGCGCCCAGGACCCGAAGTAGCCGTCGATGCCCGCGTAGTCGAAGGGATTGTCGGGCCTGGAGTAAATGTCCCGGAAGAGCCTTTCGCCCACTTCAAGCCCCGCCGGGTTGATATCCGCCTTCGCGTCCGGATTGCCTTTCTTCAGGCCTTGCCCGCCGGCAATCATAAACCGCTCCGCCTGTTCGACGGAAAGAGGGCCCCGGAACACGTCGATATCCATCTCGTTGGCAACCTGCCACATCTCCACAATGCCCTTGGTCTGCCGGCCTAGTTCTTCACAAGCTTGCTCGTAAGTCTGGTAATAAGTGTCGCTATCGACAGAACCGGCCCAAGCAGGAAGCCTCGGGCGCCAAGCCGTCTTCTTGTCCTTTTCGTCATAGGCCATCACTCCCGGTCCGGGAGCGCCGCCCATAATCCGCAGACCGAGACTTCTGATTTTCTTGGCCTGCTCCAGGTCGCTTAGGAACTTCTCGCTGAGCTTTCCCCCGACCTTGTCCTCGTAGGGGAATGCAAAGCGCTGCCTTACCCATCCGATGCCGCCCGCTTTCATCATTTCGTAATTGGGATTCGAGTGTGGACTTACTCCCAGAATGCGGTTGTGGACTGGCGCCGCGGGCACCGGCGCAACGGGAGCCTTGGTTCCGCAGTTTGATGCTATTAAGGACGAAAGTACGATTAGCGTGGTGCTCAAATAAACATGCTTTCTCATTGATCGAGTTCCCCTTTTCACCAGACGAGCAACCAGCACGCGACCTCGCCCGGCGACGACATGAAGCGTAAAGAGTCCAGGCCCGAATTCGCTACGCTCGGCCCTGTTCGTAGGGCGCCGCATGGGCGGGGGCTGAGCAAGCTGCGCAAAGACCCTACAATTCTGTCATCCTGAGCGCAGCGAAGGACCCCGGTAGTTCGGAGGACAGTGAACCCACCAAACTACGGGGGTTCTTCGCCCAAAATGCGGGCTCAGAATGACATCACCTGGCAATTTCCCCGCAACCGGTAAAACCCCGCCGCTCCAGGCCCGGGCACGGAAAACGCATCAGAAGTACGCCGGCGACAGAGTCTTGAAAACATCGTAGGCGGGTTTCGGTTTCCCCTGGGGATCCGTCATGCCCCACCCACATTCGCCCGGGCAGTTCTTCTGTCCGCAGTGGTAGCACACCGCGTCATCGCCCCAATCGTAGAAGAAGCAACCGACCACGTTGGGATAAGTGCCAAAGATCTTGAGCGCGATTTCAACATACGCGGCCTGCTCTTCCGGCGTGTGACCTTTGCCCCACACGTGGTTCCACTTCTGCTGCTCGCATACAGGGTTGCCAATCTTCTTATGCAGCGGCTTTCCGCTACCCTCGATGGAGGAGTATCCCCATTCGTTGATCAGAACCGGTTTGCCCGTAATCGCATGGATCTTCTCGATCACCGGGACCCAATCCTGTGGCCCGCCCGGGGCCCACGATCCGAAGTAGCCATCGATGCCGGCATAATCGAAAGGACTGTCGGCTTGTGAGTACAGAGCACGAAAGATCGGTTCGCCCGTATCCAGCCCGGCCGGATTGATGTCCGTCTTGGCGTCCGGGTTCCCAGCCTTCAGACCGCGCGCACCGGCTGTGAGGAATCGCTCGGCCTGCTCGATCGAGAGCGGACCGTGGAAAACGTCGATGTCCATCTCGTTGGACACCTGCCACATCTCCACGATGCCTTTGGTCTGGCGGCCCAGTTCTTCGCAGCCTTTCTGGTACGTGTCGTAATAGCTATCGCTCTCGATGGGCCCGGCCCAGTCGGGGACTTGAGGACGCCAGGCCGTTTTCTTGTCCTTCTCGTCATACGCCATGATTCCCGCCAGCGGTGTGACCCCCATGATGCGCAGCCCGGCGGCTTTAGCCTTCCTGGCTTCATCGAGGTTCTTGACAAACTTCTCGCTGAGCTTTCCGCCGATCTTGTCCTCAAACGGAAACTCGAAGCCCAGCCGCACCCAGCCGATGCCACCCGCCTTGATAAGTTCATAGTTAGGATTCGACCAGGGACTGACGCCCAGGATACGCTTGTTTGCTTGAACGGCCGCTACGGGTGCAGCCGGGGGCTTGCTTCCACAGCTCAACGTTATTAAGCACGAAAGTATGATCAGCGTGATGCTCAAATAAATGTGCTTCCGCATGGATCGAATTCTCCTTTTCGCCGTAAGAACAAAGCCGGCAGTCAATCGGGAACGGGCCGGTAACCACCCCGGTGTGCAGTTGTAGCGCCGGGCTTGAGCCCGGCACGTGCCGCCCTCAAGGGCGGCGCCTGAAGTTTCTACATTTCGAAACGCTCCAACAAAAATCTCATCCCTCGCCCCCGTGGGGGAGAGGGATCGGGATTAGCGTCTCGCATCGCCTTTTCATCTAACCTTGCCGTCGCACAAATGTAGAAACTCCACCTGTCGCCCTCAAGGGCGGCGCCTGAAGTTTCTACATATCGAAACGCTCCAACAAAAATCTCATCCCTCTCCCCCAAAGGGGAGAGGGCTGGCCTTTGGCCTTTCACTAGACAAAAGCACCTGAAGAGAATTTGCTTGCAGAAAAGTCGTGCTTTTGGTATCTAGTTTAGTGACTAGATATTCAAAGGAGGCTTTTCCATGGGATTCCCCACCA
>JBKQVI010000593.1:0-19442 GCA_052139985.1 Terriglobia bacterium | reverse complement strand
AGCGATATGGCGGACTGGCGTAAGCGCATCGACGAGATTGACCAGCAACTGGTGAAGCTTTTGAACGAGCGGTCGCAATGCGCGGTGGAGATTGGGCACATGAAGAAGACCCTGGATCTCCCCGCCTGGCAGCCGCAGCGCGAGGCTGAAATCCTGCGCAATGTGGTGAAGGCGAATGAAGGACCCCTGGATGACGCCGCCATACGGCGCCTCTTTGAGCGCATCATTGACGAGGCGCGCTCACTGGAGCGGCATTCCATGGACGGCGGGAATCCCTTCCGAAAGGAGTAGAGCCTTATGGTGGTGGTAATGCAGGAAGGCGCTACGGAAGATTCAATACAGAACGTTATTAACCGCTTGATGGGGATGGGATTTGATATCCACCGCTCCACGGGGGCGCGCCAGACGGTGCTGGGAGCCGTGGGCGCCAAGGTGGACTTTGACACCCGCGACATCGAGTTGCTGGACGGCGTGGAAGAGGTTTTGAGGATCACCGCCCCCTACAAGCTGGCCAGCCGGCATTTCCGCCCGGAGGGGTCGCTGGTCAAGGTGGGGCCGGGTGTAATCATCGGGGGCGAAGAGGTGGTGGTGATGGCCGGGCCCTGCAGCGTGGAAAGCCCCCAGCAGATTGAAGCCATTGCGGCGTCAGTCGCGGCGAGCGGCGTGCGCATCCTGCGCGGCGGAGCCTTCAAACCCCGCACTTCACCTTACAGCTTCCAGGGAATCGGCCACCACGGGTTGGAACTTTTGCGCCAGGCCGCGGACCGGCACAACCTCTCGGTGGTTTCCGAAGTTATGGACCACACCCAGATTCCGGGAATGCTCGATTACGTGGATTTGCTCCAGGTGGGCGCCCGCAATATGCAGAATTACAACCTGCTGCGCGAGCTCGGCAAGGTGGCCAAGCCCATTCTGCTGAAGCGTGGTATCTCCGCCACCATCGAGGAGTTGCTTCTGTCCGCCGAATACATCATGGCCGGCGGGAACTACAACGTGGTGTTGTGCGAGCGCGGCATCCGAACGTTCGATAGCTACTTGCGAAACACCCTCGACATCGCAGCCATACCCGTCATCAAAAAGCTGTCTCATCTGCCCATCGTGGTGGACCCCTCCCACGGAACGGGCCGGCGCGATAAAGTCGTTCCCATGGCCCGCGCCGCTGTGGCTGCGGGAGCCGATGGGTTGCTGATCGAGGTCCACAACGACCCGGAAAAAGCGCTGAGCGACGGTGCGCAATCCCTCTATCCCGAGCAGTTCGGGCAACTGATGAAAGAATTGCGGATGATTGCACCGGCGGTGGGCAGAAAGGTTTAGGCCGAAAGGCGATCGACTGCTCGCGAGCTTCAAGCTTTCAGTTTCGGCCGGCGCAGGATGCGAGATCGTTCCCTGGAAAAAGTGATTTCAGAACCCCCATTTCGGCGCGTGGCGATTGTCGGCTTGGGCCTGTTGGGTGGCTCGTGGGGGCTGGCACTGAAAAGGTCCGGCTTCCAGGGACGCATCGTGGGATACGCCCGGCGCCCGGAGACGCGCGAGCGGGCCCTCGGGGAAGGTGCGGTGGACGAAGGTTTCGCCGATGTAACCGAGGCCGTGCACGACGCCGATCTGGTGATCCTGGCAACGCCCGTCGCGGTGATTCTCGATCACCTGCCACGCCTGCAAGCGTATTTGTCGCCCCGGGCGCTGATCACCGATGTCGGCAGTACCAAACGGCGGATCTGCGAGCGGGCGGCGGAACTCTATGCCCAGCGGCCGCTGTTTCTGGGCGGGCACCCGATGGCAGGCAAGGAGCGCTCGGGGCTCGAGAACGCCGACGCGCGGCTGTTTGAAAACGCCCGTTACGTACTGACCCCGGTCAAGCCGGAACATCTGGGCGACGGGCGCGTGCAGGCCTTTCGCATACTGGTAGAGGCTATCGGGGCCCGTCCGCTGATGAGCGATCCGGCGGCCCACGACTTGGCCGTCGCGTATCTTTCCCATCTTCCCCAATTGCTCTCGTCGGGCCTGGCCAGCATGATCGAAGAAAATCATACGGCCGGGGGCCTGTCGCTGGAACTGGCGGCCTCGGGATTCCGCGATGTAACGCGCCTGGCCGACAGCCCGTACTCGGTCTGGCGCGACATCTGTCTTACGAACACTGAGAATATCCAAATGGCCCTGGACGCGCTGATCCAGAAATTGGAGTCCCTGCGCGTACACCTGAGTGACCGCGAACTGGAGAAGGACTTTCTGTCCGCCCACCGCCTGCGCGAGAAGCTTCGCGAGATGAGTTAACCCAGCCCGAAAGGAGGCGCTGATGCTGATTCCGAAAGTGCTGCTTGCCGCTCTTGCTTTAGCGATCTTGCCCGTGGACGAACCGGGATATCGCGCGCAGGTTGAGAAATGGCGGCAGCAACACGAAGAGAACCTGAAAGCGGAAGATGGCTGGCTCACGGTTTCAGGACTTTTCTGGCTGAAAGACGGCGAAAACAGCGTCGGCGCCGGCCCCGGAAACAACTTTGTGCTTCCGCCAGGTTCCGCCCCCGAGAAAGTTGGAACGTTCAATTTCCATGACGGCAAAACGGTTTTTCGAGCGGCGCCCGGCGTCGCCGTGACCGTAAATGGCAGGCCGGCGTCCACGGCTGACCTCGCTGCCGACTCCGTAGGACGGCCCGGAGTGGTGGGCATCGGTGGCTTATCCATGTTCGTCCTCCAGCGCGGCAACCGTTTTGGCGTGCGCTTGAAGGACAAGGACAGTGAAGCACGCCACAAGTTCGCAGGCCTTCACTGGTTTCCGGTCGCGGAGGAGTATCGCGTTACAGCGAAGTTCGTGCCTTACACGCCGCCTAAAAAGATCGCTGTTCCCAACATTCTCGGCGATGTGGACCAGGAGGACAGCCCGGCTACGTGGAGTTCACCCTCAAAGGGCAGCAGTGCCGCCTCGACCCTGTCACCGAAGGCGACGTCCTCTTTTTCATTTTCAGGGACCAAACGGCGGGAAAGGAAACTTACGCGTCCGGTCGATTTCTGTATACGAATTTGCCACAAAACGGCGAAGTGGTCCTGGATTTCAACGAGGCGGTGAATCCGCCCTGCGCCTTCACGCCTTATGCCACTTGCCCGCTTCCACCCGCGCAGAATCATCTGCCTGTCCGCATCGAGGCGGGGGAGTTGCGGTACAGCCACTGAGGATGACTCCGCAGGAGCCGGAGCGTTGCGCCGCCGTCGTGTTGGGGAGGAGGCATGCGTGGAAGTCAATAGCATTGTCATTGTCAGCCTCATATCACCCAAAGAAAAAATGTGGGGACAACTGATGCTGCTGGAGTCCAAGGGTGTTACTGTGCGGGGCATCAAACTCGACGCCTTTGACGATTTTATTCGCCAGGTCATCCAGCAGGAGGAGACCGCAGTCGCCTTGAACACCGTTTTCTTCCCCATGCATCGGGTGGAGCGAATCATTGTCGATGAGCCCTGCGGCTCCATCCCATCGCTCTCGCAACGATTCCACACTAAAGTCGGGCTGAGCATTGAGGAGTATCTTGGTATTGCTGTCCCGCGCAATTGAGTTAAGGGTGCCGAGCCGGATTGACTGGCTGGGTAAGCGACAGCAAAGTAAGGTACGCCTTCCGATCGTAAGCTCCTCCTGGGTGGATCGGACAGAGCATCGAGCGACTTGCGAGGTTTCGCCATGAATTGCGCAGAGATCCTCCGGCGGCTTGCGTCTCGCCCTGACCCTCAGGCAGTGGCGGGAATGGCGCGATTCGGGATTGTCGCGAAGAAGGTTTATGGTGGATGGTCGACTCCGGCGCTCAAGCGGTTCGCGCGCGAAATCGGCCGCAACCACGCCCTCGCGCAGGAATTGTGGGCTTCGGGAATTTTCGAGGCACGCGCCCTGGCCACGCTGATTGATGATCCCGACAAGTTTACCGGCCGCGAAATGGACGATTGGGCAAAAGACTTTGACAATTGGGCGACATGCGATGGCGCTTGCATCAACGTTTTTCGCTACACCCGGTTTGCTCATCAGAAATGCGTCGAGTGGAGCACGCACCCGGCAGAGTTCGTCAAACGGGCGGCGTTTGCCCTGATGGCGAGCTTGACCGTGGCGGACAAAACCGCGAGCAACGAAGCGTTTCTGCGGTTCCTGCCCTTGATCAAAGCCGCGGCGGCAGACGAGAGAAACGGCGTGAGGAAGGGTGTGAACTGGGCATTGCGCCAGATCGGAAAACGGAACGCGCCGCTGAACAGGGCCGCCCTCGCTGTTGCGCATGAGATTCACCGCCTGGATTCGCGTGCTGCCCGTTGGATTGCCTCCGACGCCATTCGCGAGCTTGAAAGCCCCGCCGTGCAACATCGATTGAAATTGCACAGTGCGGCCCCGCTCGAACGGAAAATCAAAAGGCGGAGGGCAAAGGCAGCGTCCACCTGCAGATCTGCACTTAAGCAAGCGAAACCTCGGCATGTGTTGAACTAATGCTCGCGTCACAAAGGACCAACAATCTGCTGACGCCTTGATTGACAGCATTCAACCTCAACCGCTAGATTAACTAAACAGTGATGACCACCCGACTCCTAACGCCCTCGAATCAGATCACCCTTCTGCGCCTATTGTTCGTGCCGGTGTTTGCGATTTTGGTGATGGACCGGCACTATCGCGCCGCTCTCGCGGTGCTGACGGCGGCGGCGCTCTCCGATGTTCTGGACGGCCTGGTGGCCCGCCTGCTGAAGCAAGAGAGCCCGCTGGGCGTGGCGCTCGATCCTATTGCCGACAAAATCCTCATGACCACCGGGTATATCACGCTCGCGTTTCGCGGCGCGCTGCCCTGGTGGTTGACGATTATCGTGCTGACGCGTGATGTGGCCATCGTCATGACCGCTCTCGCCATCTCTCTGGTGGCGGGGTACCGTCCCTTCCACCCTTCTCTGCTGGGAAAAGCTTCCACCGCGGCCCAGGTAGCTACGCTCTTCGCAGCCGTGTGCCGCGAAGCCCAGGTCCCGCTTTTTACCGCTGATTTGCTGACCTTTTTTATTCGACTTGCTGCCGCGTTTACGGTCGCCTCCGCTGTCCATTATGTGTTTCTGCTGCGCCAGAGGTATGGCCGGCGCGAGGTCGAGGATCACGCTCACTCCAGACCTTGAAAAGCGGCGATCTCAGTGAAATACCGTTGCTTTTGGCGTTCTTTCTTGCGGTGCTGCCGTATGGTCAGACAGGTTGGTCTTTTGCGGGTCCCTTCTGGGAGTGTTCGTTGATGTGGTCGGCGATCTCCTGCGGACGGTCGATTTGGAAGATGGTCAGCCGGCTCGACTCGCCTGCCGTCTCAATGGAAAGGTCGCCTACGCCGAGTATCCTTTGGCCAATGTGCTGATGCACGGTCACATCCTGCACTTTCGAGATCAAGATGGTGCGTGTTGTCTTGCTCGCAAGGCCTGTCTCGTAACGCAGCCGGTCATCGAGGATCGTCATTTTGGTCAGGCGGTTGCGCAGATGGCGTTTCAGCGGCCAAAGCATAAGGAGTACGGGCAGCCAGGGGATCCAAGGCCGCAATTGCGCCGGAATATCCCGCGGCCATTGGACGTGCATCAATACCACCACCAAAGCCACCACACTCACCGTCGTCAGCACGTATCCGAGGTAAATGAATTTCATTGTCGGCCGGATGATCATTTCCGCCATGTGTACCTCCCATGATCTGCGCGCCCTATTGTACCGCGACGCGGCTGTGACATTGTACGCAATGTGGAGGTCGGCTTCAGCCTGGCAAATTTCGGAGCATTCCCCCTGAGGTCAAACGCTGCCGAGTTTGTCCGTCGTTGGTGGCTTTCTCGGAAGCAGTGCGCCGCGGGAAGGAGACGTAGCGCAAGGCTCGCTCTCCAGCCTTGCGGCCCTTCCACCGCGCCGCGAGGAAAAGCCGCAGGGCCGGAGTGCGGGCCCGGCGCTACAATCCAGAGGCGGTCGCCGCCGCAACCTCTCCTGGGGATTGTATCCCCGCGGGGGAGCCTGTAGCATTTGTCTATCTCCGAAACTCGAGACTGGGGAGGTTGCGATGGCTGAATCCGGTGACAATCTTGCTCATGCGCCGCTCACGGCTTTAAGCGAAGAGGAGCGCATGTTCCAGGCGATGGCCCGTGAATTCGCCGTGAACGAAATCCTTCCCCTCGCGCAAGAGATGGATCGTGAGGGCGTGTTCAATGCGGCCTTGCTGGATAGGTTCTTCGCGCAGGGTTTCATGGGAATTGAAGCTTCGGAGGCTTATGGGGGCAGCGGAGGCTCACTGTTCCTGGCGATACTTGCCATCGAGGAGCTTTCGCGTGTGGACGCCTCGGCCGGCGTGGTGATTGATGTTCAGAACACGCTGGTTAACAGTGCGCTCCAAAAATGGGGAACCGAGGAGCAGAAACGCAAGTTCCTCCCGCGCCTGGTGCACGACACGCTGGGCGCTTATGCACTCTCCGAGGCGAATTCCGGCAGTGACGCTTTCGCTCTCGCGACGCGCGCGCGTGAGGATGGCGACCGTTTCATCCTGAACGGGCGCAAGCTCTGGATTACCAATGCCAAGGAAGCGGGTCTATTCATCGTCTTTGCCAATGTGAATCCCGAGGCCGGTTATCGCGGCATTACCGCCTTCCTTGTTGAACGGGGCACGCCCGGATTCGCGGTCGGCAAGAAAGAGGACAAACTCGGCATCCGCGCGTCCTCCACCTGCGAATTGATTTTGGAAGACTGCTGCGTGCCCAAAGAGAACGTGCTGGGAGAGGTTGGCAAGGGTTACAAAGTGGCAATTGAAACTCTCAACGAAGGCCGCATCGGCATTGCTGCGCAGATGGTGGGGGTGGCGCGCGGGGCACTGGAGAATGCCGTCCATTACGCGCAGGATCGCAAGCAATTTGGCAAGCCCATCGCGGAGTTCCAGGCGATCCAATTCCAGTTGGCCCGCCTCGCGACCGAGGTGGAAGCGGCGCGATTGTTAGCATACAACGCCGCGCGCCTCAAGGACGCGGGGTTGCCGTTCTTGAAAGAAGCCGCTATGGCCAAGTATTTCTGTTCGCAGGTGGCGGAGCGGGTGGCGTCGGAATGTGTAGAAGTTTACGGTGGTTACGGCTTCACGCGCGCTTACCCCGCGGAGAAATTCCTGCGCGACTCGAAGATCGGGAAGATCTACGAGGGCACTTCGTTTATGCAGCTTCAGACTATCGCCAAGATTATCTTGCAGATATAGAGGCCGCGTTGAGGCGGGCAGCTTTTCGTAGCACTCGGTATGGGGGACAACTTGGGGAAGAGAGAATTCGTAGGTACTGTCATTCTGAGCCCGCCTTTTGGGCGAAGAACCCTCCGTAGTTTGCTCAGTTCACCGGCCCTCGCGAACTGCCGGGATCCTTCAACCAAAAGGCGGGCTCAGTGCGGTTGAAGCGTCTTTCTCCTAGCTCGTAAAGCCGCCTCTACATCAAACTAACCCACTACCGGGAGCTCGCGACTTAAGTCTTTGGACCGTCGGCGACTGGACTGTACCTTTCAAGGTGAGCGGATTCTGGCAGGATTGCGCTCAACTGCCGCGGCTCATTATGGGATGAGCCTCCCTCCTGCGGCCAAGTGGGGTTGTGAATATGGACTGGAAAGATTTTCTCCGGCGGATATTCCTGGTTGATTTGATCAAAGGCTTGCGGCTGACGTTCTCCTATCAGCGGCCGAAGGCCATTTACACGGAACAGTATCCCTTGGAGCGCCCGCCGGTGGCCGAGCGCTATCGGGGTGCACCGCGGCTGAACAACCATCCCGAATCGGGCGAGACGCTGTGCATCGCTTGCAATCTATGCTCGATCGCGTGCCCGGAAAACCTGATTGTGGTGGGATGGGCTCGCACGGAAGACCGCAAAAAACGCTTGACTACGTTTACCTACGACCTTTCGCGCTGCATGTTTTGCGGATTGTGCGAAGACGCCTGCCCGGTGGACGCGCTGGAGCTGACACAGGACTTTGAGATCGCCAACTACTCGCGCGAGGGTATGATCTGGGACCGGCAAGCGCTGGAGGAAGGTCCGCAGCCAGCGCGCTACACGCGGTAGCTAAATCTTGTGGAAGAAGCCGGAGTCAGAAGTTAAGATTCAAAACAGGCATACCACGAACACCCACGGGCTCATTAACCGTGAGGTGCGATGGGTCCGAAATCATCGCTTGGTTTCCTGGTGCGCTCTTGTCCGGGCACAAATCGCAAGCGCGCCAGGTAGCACGGCATCGGCCGTCCCAATTACGGACACGTGAAACCCAGAATCGGACATTCGCTCTAACCTGCGGGGCTCGCTGCTTTGTATCTTTAAGATATACAAGGAGTTGCCTACGGCATGAAGGGAAGGCAGAATGCGCTAGCATAATGAGAGGAATCCTTCAATGCGAACGCTCCTTCTGGACCTTCGTTACGGCCTCCGGATGCTGGCCAGGAATCCCGGCTTCACGGTGGTTGCGGTACTTGCCTTAGCGCTTGGTATCGGCGCCAACACAGCAATCTTCAGTGTTGTGAATGGTGTATTGCTCCGGCCCTTGCCCTATCCGGAGCCCGACCGCCTCTTGACTGTCTACGAGAGTGGGCGGGACTACACGCGCGGTTCGGTCGCCTACCCCAATTTCGTCGATTGGCGGCGTGGCAGCCACTCGTTCACCGATATGGCGGTGTATCGCGGCGACGACGTAATCCTCACGGGCACAGGCCAACCGCAGCATCTTCCCGGAGAATACGTCTCGGCGAACTTCTTTCCCGTTCTCGGTGTCTCTCCACAACTCGGCCGGGGCTTCCTGCCGCAGGAGGATGAAAAGGGAGCGGGGGGAACCGTGGTGCTGGGCTATGCTCTGTGGAAACGGCAATTCGGGGCCGACCCCAAAGTGCTGGGGAAGACATTGGCGCTAAACGGCAAGAGCTTCACGGTGGTAGGGGTTCTTCCTTCCGCGTTTCGTTTCCGCGACCAGGCCGATGTGTTTCTGCCCCTGCTCCAGTGGACCTCCGTTGAGCTAAATGACCGCGAGAGTCACCCCGGTCTCCACGGCTTGGCGAGGCTCAAGCCTGGCGTCACGTTGGCGGCGGCGCAGGCAGAAATCTCGACCCTTGCCAGCCAACTGAGCGCGCAGTATCCCCAGACGAACGCCGGGCGAGGCGTCAGCTTGGTGGTCACGAAAAGCGATATGGTGAACAACATCCGGCCCACACTGCTCTTATTGCTGGGGGCGGTGGCCTTCGTCCTGGTTATCGCCTGCGCCAATGTCGCGAATTTGCTGCTGGCTCGCTCGACGGGACGCAATCGGGAGTTCGCCATCCGCTTGGCGTTGGGTGCTGCCCGTGCGCGGGTGATTCGCCAGCTTTTGACGGAGAGCGTGTTGGTAGCCTTGGCAGGGGGAACGCTCGGCGTCCTGCTGGCCTACTGGGGGACCGGGATGGCGTTGGCGGCCGTTCCCGGCACTCTCCCTCGCAGCGGGGACATTGGTATCGATCGGTACGTGCTGCTCTTCACATTGGGAGTCTCCGTACTTACCGGGGTCCTTTTCGGCCTTGCTCCCGCTTTCAAGAGCGCTCGCGCCAGCTTGCAGGAATCCCTCAAGGAAGGCACGCGCGGCGCGGGGGGTGGGCGCCATCGCATGGAGGGTGCTTTCGTCGTCTTGGAAATGGCGCTGGCGGTGATTCTCCTTGCCGGCGCCGGCTTGCTGATCCAGAGCATCTGGCGGCTCTGGCGAGTGAATCCCGGATTCAATACCGGGCGCCTGCTGACTGCGCAAGTTGCTCTTTCGCCCAGCGTGATGTCGAAGCCCTCCACCGTGCGACGGGCGTTCGACCAAATCCTCAGCAGGGTCGCGACGGTTCCTGGCGTCCGGGCAGTGGCGCTCAACAACCTGATTCCTCTCAGCGACAATGAAAATGACATAGGTTTCTGGCTAGGTCCGGGACCACAGCCTCCCGCGGACCAGATGCGGGCGGCATTGTTCTACATTGCCTCGCCGGACTACCTCAAGGTGATGGGGATTCCGTTACTTCGTGGCAGGTTTTTCACCGAGCGGGACACAACCGCTTCTTCCAACGTGGTGGTGATTGATGACGTGATGGCGAAGACCGTCTTCCCAGGTGAAAACCCCATAGGAAAGCAAATCGGCATCATGGTCCTGGGTCCCGTTCAGATTGTTGGTGTGGTGGGCCACGTGAAGCACTTCGGGCTGGATGCGGATGACTCGGCCAAGATCCGGAATGAATTGTATTTCCCCTTCAAGCAAGTCCCCGACAAATTCATGACCGAGGCGATGGTGGGTGTGAATCTCCTGATGAGAACTGACGGGGATCCTTTCGGCATGCTGGGGGCCATACGCACGCAAGTGGCCGGGCCTACGCTCGATCAGCCTATGTATAGCGTGCGGACCATGGAACAAATCATAGCGCAGACGATGGCGGAGCGGCGCTTCACGATGCTTTTACTGATCATCTTCGCTTCGACCGCCTTGGTGTTGGCCGCAGTGGGCATTTACGGCGTAATGTCGTACGCGGTAAGCCGCCGCACGCATGAGCTGGGAGTCCGCATGGCGCTCGGCGCGTCGCGGCAAACGGTTTTGCGACTTGTACTGCGCCAAGGAATGTCCCTTGCAGTGGGGGGAGTCGTTCTCGGAATGGCAGGAGCGTTGATGCTGACACGATTCATGGCCGGCCTCCTCTTCGGCGTCCGCCCGACGGATCCCTGGACGCTGGCTGCCGTCACTTTGCTGCTAGGTGGAATTGCGCTGGCTGCCTGCTGCGTTCCCGCCCTGCGCGCCGCCAAAGTCGACCCCATGGTAGCGCTGCGCTACGAATGAAGGCTCTGAAGGCTTGGCTTTGAAGGGCAACCACGGGAGACCGAGCTATCCGCCAGAAGAGGAAATCCGATCGAATCCGACTCGCATGTGGAAACTTGTGTAGAGTTCTTGCCGCGTCACCGCCGATGAGGCTCCCAAGAACTGGCTACCATCAGGCTGATGATTTCGGCACCCTTTTACCCCGGTGCTGACACCCTTGAGGCGGCGCGCAACGTAGAGGGTCCTCACCCTCAGCGGATCCGTCCTGTGACCGGTGCCGTCAGGGATGCCGCGGGCCGCGTCGGCGGCCCGCGGCGAAAGCACTATTTCTTCTTGGGAGGCACAACAGCGTCTTTGAACGCTTTGGCCAGACGGAATTTTACGACGGTCTTGGCCGGGATTTTGATCGGCTCGCCGGTCTGTGGGTTGCGGCCCATGCGTGCTTTCCGAGCCGCTTTCACCGCTTTGCCTAATCCCGGGATTACAAATTGGCCCGATGCCTTGGCTTCCTTGGTTGCGAGTGCGACGAGCTCCTCGAGAACACCCGCCGCCGCTTTCTTCTGAATCCCAGCCTTCTCTGCAAGGTGAGATACAACCTGAGATTTAGTCATAACTTTCGCCATTTGCTGCTCCTCTCCGCACTGCTTGTTTTTTTTGAAATGAGACCATGCCACCGTTACCGGGCCTCAATGTAGACAATATCCATAAAGCTGTCAAGAGATTTTAGCGAGGGAGTGCCTGAAAAAGCCACAAAAAATGCACCTGCGGAGCAGCCCTCGTGCAGAAGACCAGCCAAACTTGCGGGCGGGCGATTGCAAACCGGTTGCGGTTTGGCTATATTCCCAACAGGAGGCTCAAATGCCGCTCTTTGAATTCAAGTGCCGGGAATGCGGGACGACCTTTGAAAGAATCGTGCCCACTTCCACCACCAAGGTGGCGTGCAAGAAATGCGAAAGCCCCAAGGTGGAAAAGCTATTGTCAGTGTTCGCGGTGGGGCCATCGTCGCGATCTTCGGCTTCATCTGAACCCGGGCCCTGCGGTTCCTGTGGCGCAGCGCAGCGCGGAATGTGCGGCATGAATTAGGTCTCAGTTGCCAGGTGTTGGGTGCCAGGGGACCGCCTGCAGCTTACAGGGAGCGGTCTTCCGTTCGTGCCTTCCGGCTGTTAGCCGCCGGCTGTGGGCTTCTTCTGACACCTGACACGTATGATCCCTCCGCATATTTCCAACCCGCGCTTTGGCATTTCGAACTCGTCCACTGAAGACTGGGTGGGAGGCTCGTAGCCACCCGGCACGCCGCAGGGCTTGACCTTCACTTTCATAATCAGGATGTCGGCTTGGCACCGGGGTCGAGGGAATTGTTTCGAAAAGCATGGGACAGCATAAAAGACTAATCGAATATTCCGGGAGATACCGATGTCTCGAGTCGAGGTGAGGCTGCTAAAGAATGTCGATGAGTATCGTCAATGCGAAGTCGTGCAGACGCGAATCTGGGGTGCGTCGGGCGTGGCCCGCGAGGTTCTGACGGCGACACAGAAATATGGTGGCGTGGTGATTGGAACTGTCGTCAGCGGCAAGGTAGTGGGTTTTCTGTACGCATTCCTGGCCCAATACCACGGCCGGTTGATCCACTGGTCGCACCTGATGGCCGTGGAAGAGAAGTATCGCGACCAGGGATTCGGCTTTAAGATGAAACTGGTCCACCGACAAATTGCCCTTGATCGCGGCATCAAATCCATTTGCTGGACCTTTGATCCGCTGCAAAGCCGGAACGCCCGATTGAACATTTCCCGCCTGGGAGCTCTGCCGGATGACTACGTGCCGGATTGTTACGGGCGCTTCCCGAGTCTGCTCGAAAAAGGATTGCCCAGTGACCGTTGTGTGGCAAATTGGCGGATCTCGACCGCCCGCGTGGAACGGCGGCTGCGCGGTGAGTTACCAGCCTTCGATCCCACGCTGCCGCGCGTGAATGAGACTCAGAGGAACCCGCAAGACTTCCCGCAGAACCAGAAGATTCGACTGAACCTCACTCAGCGCCGTTTACTTGTGGAAACTCCCGCGCAAACCGATGCGATGCGGTCGCAAGCCCTGCCCCTGGCCCGGCGATGGCGTCTGGAGGCGCGGCGCATCTTTCAACACTATCTCTCCGCGGGCTATCGAGTGGAGGACTTTTTCCCTCCCCAACCGGCAACAGAAGGGCGCTGCTTTTATCTGTTGCAGCGCCAGGCATGAGGCTCTGCGCTTGGCGCGGAGCAAGACAACCTGGAGATCCGGTTCTCTGCCTCTGACCTCTGCAATGAGCCTTCTCCGTTTTGGTTTCCCTTTGCAACCCGGCACGTAGCACACTCAGCTCTGACTTTTGCGCTTCGTCTTTTGATTTCCCTATTCCGGCTCCCACGCGCGGCGCAAGCTGGTGGTGTTTCTTGACATGCAACCATTTAGTTGCATATAGTTCTTGTCTGTGGATACGGATGCGGTCTTCAAGGCTTTGGCCGACCCCCATCGCCGCAAGCTGCTGGACCGGCTTTTCGAAGAAAACGGCCAGACGCTGGGCAAACTGTGCGTTGGGCTCGGCATGACCCGGCAGGCAGTGAGCAAGCATCTCGGCATACTCGAAAGGGCCAATCTGGTGGTGGCGCTTAAACGCGGTCGAGACAAGCAGCACTACCTTAATCCCGTCCCGATTCAGGAGATCGCCGAGAGGTGGATTGGCAAGTACGAGCGGCTGCGCCTGCGCGCACTCCATGATCTGAAAAAACGTCTGGAAGGCGAAGGAGCATAAACTATGAGTGGCAGCAAATTCATCTATGTAATCTACATTCGTACGACACCCGAAAAGCTCTGGGACGCCCTGACCCAACCGGAGTTCACTCGCGCGTATTGGTCCGGTTGCTGGCACGACACGAGTTGGGAACAAGGCTCCTCGTGGAAGCTGACGATCCCCGATGGACGTGTGGGCGATAGCGGGCAAGTGGTGGAAATCGATAAACCGAAACGGTTCGTGCTGACTTGGCAGAATCAATTCCTGCCGGAAATGCGCGCGGAAGGCTATTCCCGCTGCCTCTTCGAGCTCGAACCCAAAGGCGACATGGTGAAGCTTACGATTACCCATGAGATCGACAAACCCCAATCGAAACTCATTGAAGGCGTAGCTGGGGGCTGGCCGATCATCCTGTCAAGCCTGAAGAGTCTGCTGGAGACCGGCGACTCGTTGGAGGCGACAAAGCACTGGCCAGAGGGCCTATAGCCGCTTTGGGCGACGCGACCGAAGGGACCGCAGGACTGCGCCTGTCCGCCGACGAGTATTAACGTAGCGCCGGGCATTAGGACGGTGTGCGCGGTAAGGCAAAGATTGGCGTTACATCAACGCGCTCCGAAATCTCAAGAGCCGTGACCGTGGCTATGCTCTGAACGTCACGGTTCCGCTGCCGTGTGTCATTCGAACCCATCGGACCTCCGTTCTCATTCTCGTAGGACTAGAAATGTCATCAGTTGTTGCCGATTTTGGTCAACGGCGACAAAAATTCACCAACCCGCCGGAGCGGCTAGGTAGGCTCTCATCATTGTGGAATGGCAAGATGGCTGTCGGGTCCTAGAATCTCAATAGCCTAAGAGGTAGTGAGCAATAAGCTTACCCCTCCCGAGCGCGAGGCTATGGCCGGATTCATGGCGCGGTGCCGGCGATGAGACGGAGTACTCCAGTGCCAAGCTTGGGGACTTGAAATTGCTGCTCTCATCCTTTCCCGCGGGTCTTGGGATCGCTTTGAGGAGAGGGAAACCCCGCAATTTCAAGTTTGGGGACTTGAAATCGCTCCTCTCGTCTAGCCCCGCGGGTGGTGGGATCATTTCCGGGAAAAGGGGAATACTGACTATGAGAGAAGCGCCCAGGACAATGCAAAAAATGGCACGCCAAGCCTTTGGTCTGTTGTTGGAACTGCGTGAACGCGAAAATGCTCAACAACTACTCACCCAAGCGATCGCGTTTCTGGAAATGCTGGAGCGGGAGAAGGAGGTCAACGCCGCCCCGATCATGCTATCCGTTCGGTTGATGCAGTTGAGGAAGTTCTAGGCGATCGACCAACCGCAACTCCGATTCTGAGCACGCGGAATCCCGCGTACACCTACACCTCGCCCTTGTCGGCCTACATTCCTCTTCCAAGGATCGAGACTTGTAGACCGCTGGGAAAAGTGTCGTCGAGCGGCTCAGGCTTATCCGGCTGGTTCGGCAAACTGGGCGGTAGTGTGTGCGCAGGCTACGCCCTGCGCTCCCAAGAAACTACGCTCAGGCCCTGTTGTGGGCCGCAAGCCGGGAGTCCCAAACGCCGTTCACTGGCGTGTGGCGCGGGGCCTTGCCCTATTGTCCCGGCCGTCTGGTGGGCGTCGCCGTCCACGACACCCGCCTGCGCAAGAACGGCCGCCCCCTTGCCTTTGCGCGTTATCGCCACGATCTTCGCTCGCCTCCCTTTTATGTCAACCTCATGCGCGGCTTGCGCCTTCTGCGAGCCTCTGTGCTGCTGCCGCTGCGTTGGCGCGCCCACCCAAGTTTCGCGCTCTTCCGATTCATTGTGAAGAGGCGACGCCGCTGAATAAGCCTCCCCGCAAAGCGGGTGCGGGAGCTTGGCAAGCATACAAAAGGAGATCTACGATGGATGAACCAGAAAGCTTAAGGGTGCAAAGTCGGAGTGCAAAAACCGTGTAGCCTTCAGTCTGAAATGCCGTCAGATGCTTTTGTACCAGGAATTGCGACGGACTCTGGGGGGAAGCATCCCACTGCCTGGTCGAACAGAAGGAGCGCCGGAGCGAAGAAGGAGCATTTGCAGTTGGATCATGCGCACACGACGATCGAGATTCTCCCCAAGTGCCCGGTCTTGCAGGCGATTGGATATGTCAAAGGTAAGAGCGCGACCCATCTGTCGCGGGTTTACAGAGAATGTAAGCCTACCAGAGTGGGCCAACACTTCTGGGAACACGGGCTTTGGCTGTCCGCCGTACGCCGCAATGAGGCATTGACCACGAAGTACATCAGGAAGCAGAAAGCGAGAAGACAAATGCTCACACCAGCTCAACTCTTGGCGATGAGATGCCACGGTAAGGTGGATCAAACCTCGTAGGGCAGTGTTAGTGACCCCGCCCCGCCGTGTTGAGCGGATCGCAAACTAAATCCCCCGAGGCTCTGCCGTCGGGCGCTCACTCACAAACTAGTTCAACTCTCTCCCAGGCTCAGCGGTTTGGGTTAGCAAGGTTGCGCACTTCCTGTTCTCCAGCCCTGAAACGGCGTGATGATGGCCACTGACCCAGTTTCGGTGGTCGTCATCGCGCATCCCAGGCTACTTCGCCGTTTACGGGCTTATGGCCAGGCAGCTACGGCCTCCCGAACCCAGTCAAGCCGCCGAAGCTCTCTCGAAATCAGATTGTGCCCTCAGAAACGCGGTAGATTCTTGAAAACGACGAACGTTAAGCCGCCGAGCGACGACTGATCGCCCGTTTCCATGCCGGTTGCGAGCAGAAGATGCAGGTCACGCTCAGAGCATGCTGGGGCTGGTTCCGACAACTTGATAAGTGTAGTGCTACCACCCGTGCCGTAACCCTGTGCCTAAAGGCCTTCCTCACGGGAAGGCCTTCAGATCAGCGGGCCACCTACGCGCGCGATTGCCACCTGCTATCGTCCAGGATTAAGCAACCAAGCACCTTGGGTTGCGCCGACACTTCACCCTGGACGCAACGAGTGCAGAACATTGGGCAACCTTCGGAATTTCCTCCCGCAGCGGGAGGTCATCCCTGGCTGGGCGTGGTGTCGCTCGGCGCAGCCGCCGGAGCAACTTCCTGACCTGCCCGCAGCTTGGCCATTTCGCGCTGAAGCTCCGTCGCGAGGTCCTCCAGGATCCGGAGTTGCTCGGTTCGGCGCTGAACCAATGCTTCTAGGCGCGTCACCTGGCGCTGCAGTTTGTGGTTCTCCCGGCGGAGATAGATAAAGCTCCCGCCCGGGACTCCCACCGACCCGGCTTCTCCGACCTTCCCCACTTCCCCGGGCTTAATATCCGGCAATGGCGCAAGGCGAGACTGGGTTTGCTTAATGAGCGTATCCAGTTCCTTACGTTCCGCTCCCGGCGGGCAAAGCTGGCGCAGGGCATTGAGCCTCGCCAGATCGGGATTATTGCGTCCTCTTTCCCAATGCTGGACGGCTCCCTTGGTCGCATTCAGCAGCCGAGCCAAGCCCTCTTGGCTAACCTCGATCCGTTTTCGAACCTTGCGAATGACTTTTGCTGGGGTCATTGTTTCCATACTGTCGCACCTCGCTTCAAAATAGTCCTTGACAAATTCATATTCTAGCCTAGAATAAACGTGTCTGCTTGTAAGCTCTTGCCCGGGATTCTCCGCGGTCAAGCCTTAGCCTCGCTTGCGCTCGCCCACACCCCAGGTGAGCGCCCAATCCCCTCCGATCCACCGATCCGAGGAGACTGTCTCTGATGAGGTTACTTAACATGCACGGTACTCTTGAGGTAACCGATCCACGGCCCTTCCCTTCACTTCTTTCTGCCCGTCGATTCTTCACGGTATCCGCCAGACCAAATGTCTGGGATTCCTGCAAGCGGCTCGGTAAGAGCCGGATCGGCGCCTCCCCGGGAAATGGACTCCCTGCAATCTTGGCCCCAATCTTCACGCCCGATGTGGTTTGGCCTTGCATAAGAGTGGCCTACTCGCTGCTGGCATTATCTCGGCTAGAGTACTCGCCAAATTTGGCGCTTGACGGAGCATATCATACCACGTCCTGCAAATCTCGGATAATTGCAAATCTCTGTCGCGACAAAAAATCCGGGGCGCTTCACCTTTCCGCTTCAGTAAAACCGCTTCGCCGGGTGGCCGCCCCGACTTCTCTTCTAGCCCAGTCGCCGTAACGCTTTCTGCTAGGGCAGGCGCCGGAACATTGGGCTCCAGAATTGCACCCTATCTATGCCTTCATAATCGCCGAACTCAAAAAGGACTAACTATATGTCGCATCTCCCACTTCCCTCTCGTCCGCGGGTGCTCAATCAATGCCAGTACGACGCCACGCCCGGCGGCGCGCGCGCCACCGCCACTTGCCTCGCTCCCCTCCCGGCTGCTCCCGTCCGGTCAATCCCGCCAGCCGATAGCCGACTGGAAAAGCCAGCCTCCTCGGCCCGGGCTTCCCAGCAGTCGCCGAGATGCACGGTAAAAGGGTGTGCCTTCCCCGCCTCTTCCCGGGGAAACTCGATGTGCCAGTACCACGAACTCCTGCATTCACGGGAAGCCACCCTTTTTGAATCTCATCAGCCCACGTATTTGTTATCGCTCCAAGCTCCGTTCGGAGTTCCCGACTACGAGCCTGACGACTCACGTCATAAGGATCGAGAACGTTGGGCTGCCGAACGCGAGGAGTTTCTTCTGGACGAACCCACCCAGTCCTGATGTCGTACCGCGGCTTTGGAGAACGGAACCTCGGTGTCTGGCTGAGCATCTCGGCGCAAAGAGTATTTGTAGAAATACCCTTCCAAGCGCAAGAGCCACCCTTCGAACTGCCGGGTTAAATCCGGCTATGACGATGGGTTGCCCGACCCAAGGCAACTCCTGGATTGGCTGGCCTACGTTCTCAAGCCAGTTCCTTCGCCCTCTGCGGCAGGGCTTGCCCAATTACTCGCCTGGCATGCGCCTGACGCCCTGTACATCTGGCAGCCGTAAACGCCGCTGGAAGCGGCACTACCCGAAGGGAGAGCGCGGTTTCGTCGCGGCCACAGGGGCTGCACTGGATCGTTGATTGGCGAACTGTGGCGGGCTGCAGCGGCTCTCTGAGTAACTAAGGCCTTTAGTTTCAGTAGGCGCCGCAGTAATGTCCGGGCCTGCCACCGCCAGCCCACGGATTAATGCCCGCCCCTCGGGCCCTGGATTCGCGAGACGTTAATGGTCGCGAAGGTGTGTCGAGTGCACCCAGCGTAGCGCGTAACGAAAAACACGGCTCGGGAGGCGAATGACAAACCCCCACCTTCGCCGCATGGGATCCTGTGCGGATCCGCAGCCCAGCGTTGAAGCCTCCCGTCGCGCCATGAGCAATCCCACGATCATGATGGCCATGATCACCACAAACTGAACAAAGAAAAGCATGAGTGCAACGCGTCCGATTGCTGCCATGGTAGCCTCCCCACCAGCCCATGCGCGAGGTGACTACGGTCTTGGCGCCGGGCTCGGCGTTCAGTCTGCTAATCGGCGGCTGAGCGAGAGAGCATGAAGGTTTCTTCGCCCTAGCGTAGTTTACTGTGAGACGACGGAATCCACAGGGGGCCGCGTTGATTATGCGAGGGTTAGCACGCGAGCCAAGCGTATTACCGACCGAGTTGGGTAATACGTCGCTCCGCGGAGTTTCTCGCGATGCGTCAATGACTTAGCCTGTTGATATTGTTTCTTCACAGTAAACTACCGCTAGCCCAAGTTCGTCACAAGAGGAGGCGGCAGGTGGTTAAGTGGTTTGGAATCAGTTCAGGCTATAGCTGAGTCTGCACTACATTCCTGGGCAAAATTCAGACGGTCCGGCAGCTCGATTTCGAGTCGATGAAAGAGGGCGCGCTGCTCTGCCGTGGGCGTCGTGACGCGCCGGAGGCGGATTTCGAGACCCTCGGTTGTGGGTAAGACGACGTCGGTGCTGTGCCGGCTGGACGCGATC
>JBKQVI010000592.1:0-2524 GCA_052139985.1 Terriglobia bacterium | reverse complement strand
GAGAAACGGCACATTATAGTTTTCAATGACCAGATCGCGCTTATAGACCTCGGTGGCGAAAGGGAGCCTGTCCAGCTCCCCTTTGTCCAGCGGCGGCCTCGAAGCGTTGTGAATTACCTGACTGCCGTTCCGATAGCTGATGCCGCCGATCTGCTGAAGAGGCTTCCCCGTCGCGAACTCTGCCACCGCATAGTCGAACTCACCGCGCACCACGAAATCAATGTCTTCACCGGCCATGAGGGTTTCCGTCGGGCGGACTTGAGCGGGCGGACCCACGAAGGCTACCTTCAAGTCTGGTTTAGCGGCTTTCATGCTACGGATCAGGCGCAAATCGCTTTCGAGCCCCACCGTGGAGGTGAAAAGAACGAGGAACTCATACTCCCGCGCGAGACGCACGGTTTCCGCAGCGGTGACTTTGTGAGCGGGTGCATCCAATAGCTTACTACCGGGCAGCAGGCCCGCTGGATAACTAAGCCACACCGGGTACCAGAAGGACTCAATTTCGCGCGTCGCCGGCCAACGCGAGCCGGCTCCACCATCGAAATTGTCGAAGCTCGGCGGATTTAGCAAGAGCGTCTTCATCACCGAAGACATAAAACTACCTCCTTACCTTTCCGCACCATGTCGTCTGCGAAGGGGGGTGCCAACAGGGTTCCTATCTTACGACTCGCCAGTCCCGGGAGAATTGTTTCTTGTGACATCCCCTCTCATCGAACCGGTGAGGCTCAATTTAATGCGCCGTACGCAGGAGAGAGAAGCATCTAGCATTCCATCCGAGCGCCATGCGGAAAGTGATCACAGTGGAGTGAGACGAGACGTGCCGAATTTGGCGCAGTTTGGGCACATTCTACGAGGGTTAACAGACGGCGCAGCCCGCCAGAAAGGAACAATCGAAGCGAGCAACTCGGTCATCGCCTCGGATGCTGGTGCCGGAGCCCGGATGCCCACGGCGTGGCAGTTGCCCTTTGGCTGGCACCGCACAAAGAGTGCGCACGAGCGCGGATTTGAGGACGCTAGCTGAATCAGGGTAAGCCTGCCCACTGGCAAAACGGATGGCTGTAGGGCCGTGCTGTGGTCTTGGCGATGTAGATGTGGAGTGGGCGCGATCAAGAATACCTGGCGTCCGCGAGATGTAGGTAGGTAAGAAGCGGGGCCTGGGAACAACACCTTCCCCGAGCTCCCGCCGTCATTAAATCTACAGCCCACGACCACTCGGTAACTCCCTCGACCCCTTGATGCCCCTATGAATTGGCCGCTCGTTGCGGTCTGTCGAGTTGTTGGCAGGGACAGGATTTAAATTGATTGTGAGGGCTGCCCAAATAAAGCTGAGCAGGAACTCCGAATCCTCACTGGGCAGGGTATCGGTTTGTCCAAGTAGCCTTCGTTGAATCGTTCCTCTTGTCATATCGGTGATGATCCACGCCACTCTTTCGGCGGGTACGCGACGTATCTCGTCTCGTCGAGACGCCTCCTCGATCGCCGAGGCTAGAAGGAGGACAGGTTCGCGAAGCCAACGGCGGTATTGGCTTCGCGTGAGAGACAAACCTCCAGATTCGGTGTCCATGATCCGAAAGAATTCTTTCTTCTCCTCCGCGTTTTCCAGCCGCGCGAGGGTGAAGGCCCTGATTTTATCTTTCAGATTCTTTGCCGCATCGATCCGTTCCAGCGTGTCCTTCTTCAGAAATTCCATATCATGATCCAGAACAGCCCTGTAGATTTCTTCCTTGGATCGGAAGTAGAGATATACCGTTCCCTTGGCGAGTCCCGCCTCTTTTGCAATCGCATCCATGATCCCACGCACGAATCCTTTGCGCGCGAATACAGATCGCGCCGCGTTGAGAATCTCCGTACGGCGAAATTCGGACACGACTTGTTGTTTGGTTTTCATCAAGCCCCCGGTCTTGCGCTCCCGCCGCAAGCGCGGCAGTTCCAGTTCAAATGCGCCCTTGGTCTGACTGTATGGTATAATAGCATGACTATATGGTCAGTTGCGAAGAACGCTCCGCAAGAAACCGCAGATCGACTCTTGAATGTGAAACCGCCTATCAGAGCAAGGCCATCACGAGAAGGCGATGGCCGTTCGTGCAAGAAACACCCCTTAATGCGGATCGTGTCTCTCCATGCCCGTTTTGCAACGCGGGGAGTAGTTTGCTCGTCATGGCCGCTGGCACTCGTCCCCGAGGGCGAGATCAACGGAGACCGGGATGAGCACGCTCGGCCCCTCCCAGAAAGGTACGGAGGCAGAACGGATCGAGTGGAGACCTTCCGCGAACCCCTGGATGATTGCGGCATCGGTGATGACTGCGACCTTCATGGTCGTGCTTGACTCCTCGGTTGCCAACGTCGCCTTGCCGCATATCGCGGGGAATCTCTCGGCTACCACGGACGAGTCGACGTGGGTTCTGACGAGCTATCTTGTTTCCAACGCCATCATGCTTCCCGCCGCCGGGTGGATTACCCGGCGCATTGGACGCAAACGTCTATTGATAATTTCAATCCTGGTGTTTACGGGCGCCTCCCTGCT
>JBKQVI010000591.1:0-6544 GCA_052139985.1 Terriglobia bacterium | reverse complement strand
AAATTCTCGTCGGCGACGAACTTCAGCATGGATTTGAAAACTACTTGGCGCGGCGGGCTAGGAGGCGGGCTCGCATGCCGGCGGAGTCGAAACGCGAGTCAGTCTGTTGACGAACGGCGCTGGCGGCTTGGCGGCGCTGTGCCAAGTAAGCTTCTACGTCCGAACGACGGCGCAAATAATAGCTGATGGCCGCGTAGGCATGGGCAAGAGAAAGCGCGGGGTACTGTTGGACGATCTCTTCCGCAGTCGCTCCCTCATCGAAGGCAGCGATCACGGTGTCCAGCGGGACACGAGTTCCCCCAACTCGGACCACACCCTCCTCCGTCTCCTGCAAGGGAACCGGCTCCTGAGCAATCAACAGGCCCATCGTCATCTCCTGAGTCGCATAATACCATGCAGATCGGGGGAACCTGGGGACGGACCGAAAGTTGCACAGGTTTATTATGTGCATGCTGTGCCTGGGGCCATCCGAAAGCGAAAAAATAGTCTTTACAGCGTTCCGTCAGACCCGATATTCCTGATGACGGAGGCGGTTACGTCCGCTCGATCAGCTCGAGACGGTGAAGAAACCCGGCCCGTATCGAGGCTGCGACCTGCTTGGGAAAACGGGCTGGAAGCCGGTCGAGCGGGTAACCCGGAGGTTACGTAGCGTGAGGTTGGTAGTCCGGGGGGTAGCGCGGAGGTGCGAGTCGTTCAGCGCTCCTCCGCGGTTCTTCATCTGGAGTTGAATTATTCGAAATCCCGCTTGTAGCCGTGCGCACGAGGTCTATAATCTCTGCCCTGTCGTGCCTGCGTCCCTGGCGATTCCTGATCGGGGATTTGAGAAGATAGAACGAGGGGAAAATGGCAAATGGAAGAACCGCTGAGGAGCGCAAAATACGCGCACCTCATCGCTACCCCAACCCGACCTCCGCGGTACCCGCTCTCGAACGTCACCTGCCGATGTTGTTACCCGGAAAGAACCGCGGAGGAGGGTAAACTGCGCCCGCTACAGCCCTGGACCTACGTCAGAACCGCTCTTGGACTTTAGGGATATTTCCTTAGCACTCTGCAAATGGAAAGAGCGCGACCAGACTCGGGGTCTACTTCCAGAAGCGCGGCGGAGAGGCGTACGTCGCCCTTGGCAACTTCAAAGCGTGCCGGCAACTGGTCCAGGAATTTTTGGACAATCCCCTGGCGATCCATACCGATTACTGATTCGTAAGGTCCGGTCATCCCGAGATCGGTCAGGTACGCAGTGCCTTGGGGAAGCACCGTTTCGTCAGCGGTGGGGACATGAGTGTGCGTTCCCAGCACCGCCGTCACTCGCCCATCAAGGTACCAGCCCAGAGCCTGCTTTTCGGAAGTCGCCTCCGCGTGAAAATCCACGATGCGGACCTTCACATCGTCAGGCACACTCGCGAGAAGCTCGTCCGCCTTGCGAAAGGGGCAGTCGATAGGTGGCATAAAGATGCGGCCTTGCAGGTTGATAACGGCATAACCGATTCCCGCCGGGCTCTTTCCCACAAAAAGGCCGCGCCCGGGAGCGCCCGGAGGATAGTTGGCGGGCCGCAATAATCGCCCGTTAACCTGGTCGCGCAGATAAGGAAGAATCTCCTTCTTGTCCCAGATGTGATTGCCGGAAGTCAAAACGGCAATGTCCAGGTCAAGCAGTTCTTCCACGAGCGCGGGAGTAATTCCAAAACCAGCGGCGGCGTTCTCGGCATTGGCCAAAACGAGATCAGGCTGCAACTCTTCCCGCAGCAGCGGGAGAGTTTCCTTTACGATGCGCCGGCCGGGCTGTCCAAGGATGTCGCCGATGAAGAGAATTCGCATAGAGTAAAGAAGAAGGTGTCAGGTATCAGGTGCCGGGTGTCAGGTTACACCGCACCCGTTACAGGTTTTGGGAACGGTAGCTAAGGGTTAAAGTGTAAAGGGTAGAGGGTAAAGGCTAAAGAAGAACCTCGTCCCCGGGTCGCTGCCTGATCCTTCCACCCCGACCCTTTATCATTTACCCTTTACACTTTAACCTTTTTTTCACCTGGTACCTGAAACCTGCCGTTCACACCGCGTCCTTCAAGATATCGTCGAGTTTGTTGTTGTATTCCCCAACTATTCTGTCCATGTGTTGGGTGGATTCTTCGTAGCGGGCCTTCATCTGGTGATACTCATCCGCCACATTCAGCGCCGCGAGCATCGCCACACGCAAGGTATCGACGGTGCGAGTGCGCTCCGCAATGGAACGCATCTTCGTATCCAGGTACTTCGCGAGCTTCTGGATATATTCCTCGTTGAGGTCTCCCCGCATGAAATATTCTTGGTCGAAGATAACGACTCGGATACTCTGGGGTTCCTTTGCCACGATATTCAGAAACCTCCTTTGTTAGGAGCCAGGAGTCAGAAGCCAGAATCTTGCCAGATTTGATGACCGGGCCCTGCACATGGCTCAGGAATCAAAATCTCCTGTCTTCTCACTCTGAGGCCATTATCACTCCGAGGCCGGACTTGTCAACTCGTCAATCCGCTCCAATAGCTTCTCGACGCGCGAGCGAATATCTTCACGCTCACGGCGCAAAGAAATCAGCTCTTTTTCCATCGCGCTGTTCCCTTGCGCGTGTTCCTTGATGTGCGCTTTCAGCTTTTCCACCTCTTGCTCGAGCGTGCGCTTCTCCGCCTGCGTTCGCTTGAAGAGCTCAATTGCCTTCAAGAGTTTTTCTTCCAGCCGCTCAAACTGATTGTTTGGTTCCGTCATGTGCTCCTCACTGCTGATTGCCGATTTTCGATATTCGATTGGGAATTGCCAGTTATCAATCCCTAATGGAAAAGAGGTGTAGCGCGGACCTGTGTTTTAGGTCCACGGCTTTGTCTTGTGCCTCGGGTACGAGCGGCCGACCATACAGGTCCGCGCTACACCCGCCTTGGCTCAATCGGTAGTTCCTAGCTTCGTAGTTGCGCCCCCAGACCTTGCAGGACCGTCAGCAACCGTCGGCTTAATCCACCAACCTCCTCGCTGGTTAACGTGTGCGTCTGGCTCTGAAAAGTGACCCGCAACAGAAGGCTGTAGTGCCGAGGGGGAATGGCGCCGCCCCGGAAACGATCCACGGGATGATATCCGAGAACCTCTTCCAGCGCCAAACCGGCGACCGCAGAGGACAGGCTTGCATAAGGTAGATCATCCGGCAGCACGAGCGAGAAGTCTCGCTCCACCGCGGGAAACTTGGAGATCGGCTGAAACTTCCGGGAGCGCAGTGGAAAACCGAGGAGGCGCTCAAAGTCGATCTCAGCCACCCATACCTCCTGGCGCAACTTGTACTCGCGCGCCAGATCTTGTTGGATTAACCCGAACACGGCCAGCTCAACTCCTTGAGAAGTCATGCGTCCGCTGCGTCCTGGCTGAAGATAGGTGCGCACGAACGGCTCAAAGGCCAATGCCCGCACATCGAATGCCCCGAAGATCGTTTCAAGATCGCCTTTTAGATCGAAAAAGTCGAGGGGAGCTTCGCTATCGTAGACCGAAGCGGGCCGCCGATGTCCCGTGGCGCCAAGGGTCAGAACTCGATGCTCGTCCGGCACCCCATTCGTGCCCATGTTGTACGTTTTGCCCAACTCGAACAGCTTCGCCTCGTTCGCGTCGCGATCGAGGTTCCACCGAATTGCCCTTAACATGCTGGGCACCGCCGACGTGCGCATGGCGGAAGCATCCTGGCTCAAAGGGTTTGCGAGCACCACCGGCTTCGAGGCGGAAAAGCGTCCGGTCTCTGCCGGATCGACCATCGACGTCGTGATGATTTCATGAAATCCCAAACCCACCAGGAGGGACGAGGTGGCCGTGACCTTTTCGCGAGTTATGTCCTTCTCCACGCTCGGCGGCGCGGGTCGCACGCGGGATGGCAAGTGGTCGTATCCCACGTGCCGCGCGACTTCTTCCACCAAATCCACTTCCCTGGAGACGTCCACGCGGAACGACGGCACGGTGATTCGCCAGCTTTCGTTGGCTCCTCGCTCGATCTGAAAACCGAGGCTGCGCAGGATGCGCTCGACTTCTTCCCCTGGAATCTCGGCTCCCAAGATGCGTGTGATCTTGCTTCTCCCAAGGGTGAGTTCCTGGGGGCGTCTTGGCCGAGGGTAAACGTCGATCATTCCCGTAAGGATTTCTCCTCCGGCAATTTCTTGAATCAACGCTGCGGTGCGATCCAAAGCCAGCGGCGCCATCTCGATGTCGGCGCCCCGCTCGAAGCGATGGGAAGCTTCCGTGTGCATTCCCTGGGATTTCGATGTACGCCGCACCGACACCGGCTCAAACCAGGCACTCTCCAGCAGGACGGCGCGGGTGCTCGGAGCAATCTCGGATTCCTCTCCGCCCATGACGCCCGCGAGAGCTACGGGGTGCGTGCCATCCGCGATCACCAGATTATCGCGAGTCAAGGTGTGGTCCACGCCGTCGAGAGTTCGCAGCGTCTCGCCGGGCTTGGCGCGGCGCACGATGATCTTCTTCTGATTTAGGCGGGACAAATCGAAAGCATGTAGCGGGTGCCCCAATTCCATCAGCACGTAATTCGTGGCATCGGCGACGTTGTTGATGGGCCGCTGGCCGACGGCTTCCAGGCGCTTTACCAGCCACTCCGGCGAAGGTCCCACCCTTACATTCTGCACGACGCGTGCGCAGTATCGCGCGCAGAGATCGGGATCAAGAATCTCGACCGATGCCGCTCCCTGCACCGGTCCTCCCGATTCCTTCACCAGAACTTCCACTTTTTTCAGTGCCTCGCCATAGTGCGTGGCAAGCTCTCGCGCAGCGCCATAGTGGCAGAGACAATCGGGGCGATTGGTAGTGACCTCGACGTCAAGCACCCAGTCGTCGCCCACCTGAGCGAGGCCCTCGGTGTTCAAGCCGATCATCGTGAGGTCGGCCTTGAGCGCGCGGGGCGTACTCGCAATATCGACGAATTCTTTGAGCCAGTTGACCGAAATTTTCATGATTGCCGACGTGGGAACAAATTCTGAATTATGAATTCTGAATTCTGAAAAACACGCGGCCCCTTATTCTGCCGCCATGATTTACTCTGTGTTCTCTGCGGCGCGGTGAAACCCGCCCCTACAAACGTTCCGCGTGGCATTCGTTTCATCCTGAGTATTTCCCAATAGCTTTGCCTCGTCTCCTATAGCAAGAAAAAGCCGCGGACCTACAAAGCAGGTCCGCGCTACACGAACGCGACCGGCCGCACTACGCTTTTTTCAGAATTCATAATTCAGAACTCAGCATTGCTGTCACAATTCATAATTCAAAACTGCTGTAGGAAGCGAACGTCGCTCTGGAAGAAAAGTTGAATGTCGTTGATGTCATACTTCATCATGGCGAAGCGCTCGATCCCCAATCCAAAGGCCCAACCCGAGTACTTTTCAGGATCGATGCCTCCGTTGCGCAACACTTGAGGATGAACCATGCCGCATCCCATTACTTCAATCCAGCCGCTCTCCTTGCACACCCGGCAGCCTTCGCCCCCGCAGAAGATGCAACTGATGGACACCTCGCCACTCGGCTCAGTAAAGGGAAAGAAGCTGGGCTGGAAGCGCGTGCGGACTTTCTCGCCAAAGAGTTTCTTGGCAAAGAAGTCGAGCGTCCCTTTCAAATCGGCAAAGGTGATGTCACTGGCGACGGCCAATCCCTCGATCTGATGGAACATGGGTGAGTGGCTGGCATCGGGATTGTCGTGCCGGTAGCACTTGCCGGGAATAATGATGTGAAGCGGCGCCCCATATTTTTCCATCGCGCGTATTTGCACGGGCGATGTGTGCGTGCGCAAAACGGTTTTCGCATCGATGTAGAGCGTGTCCCAATCGTCGCGCGAAGGGTGGCTCTCCGGAATGTTCAGCGCATCGAAGTTGTAATAGGTGGATTCAATCTCCGGCCCGCTCTCGATCCGGAATCCGAGATTGAGGAAGATTTCTTCAATCTCGCGCTGCATCTCCGTGACCGGATGCAGCGTCCCCAGTTGACGGCGGTTGCCGGGGAGAGTGAGGTCGCCCGGGACCTCGCGAGTCACATTGCTGACAACCGCGCTCGCCGAATCTCGAGACGAGAGGGCATTAACAGTCGAGGTCGTTTCTTGTAACGGCACATCCTTAGTCAGCGCCGCGATTTCGAGAGCGGCGGATTCTTGCCGAAGGGCATTGAAGCTTCGCCCGACGGAGGGCTTCAAATCCTTCGAAGCGGCCTTCAGCCACTTCTCATCAACCGAGGACAATATCCCGTTCTTGCGCGCCAACCAGCGGTCGCGAAGGTCTTTGCACAACTTGTCACGCTCAGATTCCGACGCAGCCCCGCGTGACGTCAGGCCGGTTCTCTCCTGTCCCATCGCGGCGCGCACTTCGGCAAAGAGGGTCTCCACCGCCGCAGCGTCAGTGACGTTCAGTTCGGCGAGCGTCTTCCGGACTTTATCGTCGATGGTCATCGTCGGTTGCGTAGGGGCAGTTCGCGAACCGCCCCTAAAATAATTCTGCGCGAAGCGCCTTGGAGTGCGGCAGCAGCAGATGCCGCCTTCCGCCAGTGGTTCATACGGAAAAT
>JBKQVI010000590.1:0-40838 GCA_052139985.1 Terriglobia bacterium | reverse complement strand
AAGTCAAGGACAAATATCACTCATATTCGTCACTATTTTGCCCTTGTGAGGACCGATTGCTCAAAACAAAGACCTTGCATCCCGAAACCGCCGAAAACCCGCCGGAGAACGTGGAAGTTAGGCTAAGTGGGCTTTCCGCCAGTCGCTAAACCTTGACGGTCGTTCACGCACAGCTCTGAAGAATCTCGCTTTGGTGCTGTTCGAAGAACGGCAATATGCTGATGCGGGGCAGTTGCTCGACCGCCTTTCCGCAATTGAACCACTGAATCAGGAAGCCTCGCTTTTGCTCGCGCAAATTGATTTTGCACTGGCACGATTCGATTCTGTTGTCGCGATTGCCAGCCGAACTCACAACATCTTTCCGGATCATAACGGTTACATTCACTTTCTTGCCGCTGGCGCCCTTGAGCAGGAGGGTCGGGGGCCAGAGGCGATGAGCGAATACGTAATCTTTCTACAGGAGTCGCCGCACGATCCACATGCGAAGATTGCTGCCGAGCGAATCGAAGCCATACGGAAGGATGTCAGTATGAAGTAAGGTGGGATTACCTCTCAAGGTGGAAGGTCAGTTCATTCGGACGGGCGTCCTCTGATGAAAAAGCTAACCATGCTGGCGATGACTTGGCTCGCCAGAGATCGGGGAGGGCGGTGCATTTCCCGGGTCTACGTCAATTCCAATTCCCCTCTCCTTTGGGAATGTGCCTCTGGCCACCGATGGAGTGCGGCTCCCGAAAGCATTAAGAAAGGGAGTTGGTGCCCCGAATGCGCGGGCGTGCGACGGCTGACTCTAGAAGAGATGCAGAGGCTGGCCGAATCTCGCGGCGGAAGATGCCTTTCCAGGTGCTATCTGAATGCGGCGTCGAAATTGATATGGCAATGTTCAGCGAATCACATATGGAGTGCCACACCTACTCAAGTCAGGAAGGGTCACTGGTGTCCAATCTGCGCTCGCGTTGCCCGACTGACTTTGTATGAACTGCAGCAGATCGCGGCAAAGAAAGGAGGCCAATGTTTGTCCCTCGATTACGCGAATTCATCGAAACTCTTGCGATGGAGATGTGTCGTTGGCCATGAATGGCAAGCGCGAGCGCATTCAATCCGAGCAGGCGGATGGTGCCCCGCTTGCGCTCACAACCAAAGACTAAAACTGGAAGAAATGCGGGAGATTGCACGGGAACGTGGTGGTAGGTGCTTGTCGACCAGGTACGAAAATGGTCGCACCCCCCTTATTTGGGAGTGCGAACTTAGACACAGATGGAAGGCGCTCCCTGCGAGAGTGAAGAACGGGTCGCGAAGGAAAGGAACATGGTGCCCGGAGTGCTACCGCTTGCGACGAACGGTTCATGCGAAGCATTCGATTGAAGAAATGAGGGATCTGGCAATTGCTCGCGGGGGAAAATGCTTATCCACCGAATACGTTGACAGCAGGTCCAAATTGTTATGGCAGTGTGCGCGGGGGCATCGGTGGCAAGCGCTACCTTCCTCCGTGGTACAGGGATCGTGGTGTCCGGCCTGCGCTCACAATCAAAGGCTTGGGTTGTCTGAGTTTCATGATCTCGCGGCAAGCAGAGGTGGAGAGTGTTTGTCTTGCACCTACGTAAATGAGCGAACGTATCTAAGGTGGCGCTGCGCTGAGGGACATCGGTGGAATGCCACGCCAGAAAAAGTGAAACGAGGTTCATGGTGTCCGACATGCGCCATCCTCCTTAGAAGGAGTCGATGGGTGCCCCGACGGACGGCCAATCTCAATGACGTAGAGACAGCGACTACAGGCAGGAGAACTCGACATACCCGGATCGGGGATGGCCTGCTTCGGGCAAGCGTGAAGATCGCCAAGTAGTTTGCTGGCATATCGTCGCTTTCCCGCGGGTTTCCCCCCGTTGAGGTCCGGCGCAATTGCGGATCCGGCCTGAAGTCGCCTTCCCGGAAAGTGACGCACGACGTGCTGGTTGGGTGCCGGGCAGATTCTGAGCCGTAGGGCGGGGCCGGAAGGTGAAATGCCTCGCACTCAGAGTAGTTCTGCGATTCCTGGGCAGGGGGCTGAACTCTACGAAAAGTCGCAAGCTCTCGGTCGAAAGTTGCAAGTCAAAGGATTCAAGGACAGTGGCCCGTAGCAGGTGACGAGTGACGAGAGATACGGGCCGGAACCCACGCTTCGGAGGCGGAGAGGTCGAAGGCGTGGCACGCCGCCCGCCGGGCTGGTTCCCAATCCCTAATCCCCAGCCCCTGATCCCGGCCCGCTAAGCCTTCTCCCCCGCCATCAGGCCTTCTACGGTTTCGCGGGCGCGAATCAACTCCGCATCCGCATGGTGTACCAGGACTTCTGCGGGGCGCGGGCGCGAGTTGTAGTTCGAGGACAGGACGTATCCGTAGGCACCTGCAGTCAATACCGCGAGCAAGTCTCCGGGCTGGACATCGGGCATGTCGCGATCGCGGGCGAAGAAGTCGCCGCTTTCACAGAGCGGACCGACGACGTCAGCCTGCAATCGCTCCGTCGCCCCTGCCCGCGCGGGAACGATCTCGTGATAGGAACCGTAGAGGGTGGGCCGCATCAAATCGTTCATGCCGGCGTCCACTACCACAAAATTCTTGGTCGTGTTCCGCTTTACATAAAGCACGCGTGTGATCAGCGCGCCGGCGTTGCCCACCAGAGCGCGACCGGGTTCGAGAATCAGCCGCATCGAAGTCTTGCGCAAGCGCTCTTCCAACCCCCACTCCATCCGCTCCATGTCCAGAGGCTGCTCGGAGCCGTAGGAAATTCCAAACCCGCCCCCCAAATCGAGCGTCTCGACCGTAATACCTTCCGCCGCCAGTTGCCGCGCCACCGTCAGAATCTCATCCAGCGCCTTCCAGAAGGGTTCCACATCAAGAATCTGCGAACCGATATGGCACGCTACACCCTGGACCTTCAGATGGGGTGAGTGCGCGGCGAGACGATAGAGCTCTGGGGCTTCATGCTTGGGTACGCCAAACTTGTGGATCGTCTGCCCGGTAGAAATGTAGGGGTGCGTGTCCGCTTCCACGTCGGGATTCACGCGAATGGAAATTCGTCCGGCCTTTCGCAGGGCGCGGGCGCGGCTTTCAATCAGGGCGAGTTCACCCGCGGACTCCACGTTGAACATCAGGATGCCCGCGGCCAAACCGGCGTCAATTTCATCCTGCGTTTTGCCCACGCCGGAAAACACGATGGTGTCAGGCGCGGCTCCGGCACGCAAGGCGCGCGCCAACTCTCCGCCCGAAACCACGTCAAATCCCGCACCCGCTTGTCGCAATAAACTCAGAATGCGCAGATGGGAGTTGGCTTTGACCGAATAACAAATCATGCCGGGAATGCGCGCCAGCGTTCCGCGCAGCCGCTCATAATTGCGGAGAATCGTGGTTTGGCTGTAAACATAAGCGGGCGTGCCGAAACGTTCGGCGAGCAGGGCCAGGGGAACATCCTCGCAGAAGAGTTCTCCGTGGCGATATTGAAAGGAATCTTGGGTCGATTGGGTCATTTTGTCACTTTTGAGTCTAAGCTACTTGGGGTCAGTTTGTACCGGTTATGAACCCCTCAGGATAGGATCGGAACAGTTGGAAAGGAAAAAGTGTGAAGCCGCCCGTCCTTTATACTTTACTCTTTACACTTCAGCATTCCTCAACACCCGGACCTGTCATCTTGCACCTGACACCTGATACCTGGCACCTGCACTTCATCGCACGTACAACACTACCAGCGTTTGGTCGTCGCGCTGAGGCAGCCCAGCTTCGAAGCTGCGAATCTCTTCAAACACCCGGCTGACAATTTCCTTGGGCGACGACTTGGGTGCGTTCCGGCACAGGATATGTTCCAGGCGCCGCGAACCAAACTCCTCCTGCTGAGGATTGTTGGCCTCGGTGATCCCGTCGGAAAAAAACGCCAACAGATCTCCCGATTCGAGCGTCACCGTTACGGGCTGATACTCGGTGTGCTCCAGCAGACCTAGGGGAACGCCCTCAGCGCGAATCGCCCGGCACTGCCCCTTGCGAACGAGGATGGGCAGCGGCATTCCGGCATTGGCCAAGGTCAAGCTCTTGGTGCGCGGTTCCCAGACGGCAAAGGTCAACGTAATGAAGTGGCCCTCAATCCTGCGTTCGAGGAACATCACGTTCAGCCGCTTCATCATGTCGGGAGGTGGAAGCTTTAGGGGAGCGAGGCTGCGCAACGTGCCGCTGGCCATGGCGCCGTAGAGGGCCGCGGGCGCGCCCTTGCCGCTGACGTCGCCCACAATAATCACCTGCCGGTCCCTGCCGTAAGAGAGGAATTCATAAAGGTCTCCCCCCAGTTCGCGCGCGGGCTGAAAGTGCAAAGCCACGTCGAGACCCTGGATCTTGGGCGCGATCCCCGGCATCAGGTGCATCTGGATTTCCTGGGCGCGGCGCAGGTCGCGCTCCAGTCGCGCTTCGCTGCGCGCCACGCGCTCATACAAACGCGCATTCTCAATAGCGATGGCGATTTGCGGCGCCAGCGTGGAAAAGATGCGCACGTGGTCGTCGTTAAAATAGTTCAAGTGCGGGCTCTCCAGATCAATGACGCCGATCACGCGGCCCCGATAAATCAGCGGAACCGTCATCTCCGAACGGGTATCCGGATTCACCAGAATGTATCGCTCGTCTTTGCTGACGTCCGGCACCACCACCGCTTGGCGGAGGCTCGCCGCCGCTCCCACGATGCCCTGCCCGAAATTCACAGTGGACCTCTCGGGCATACGCTCATCCTGCTTCAGGGAGATGACCGCGTTGAAAGTTTGGGCCCGCTCGTCAGCCAGCAGAATGCCAAAGCGGTGGTAATCCACAAGACGCTTGGTGAGTGTACCGATTTTGCGCAATAATTCATTCAACACCAGGACCGAGCTGAGTTCCCGGCTGATTTCATTCAGCAACTGAAGCGTGCGGGCCTGGCGCAAGGTACGGCGGTACAGCCGCGCGTTTTCAATTGCCAAAGCCATGCGGTTGGCCAAAAGCTCCAGCAGGCTCACGTGCGAGTCATTGAAGAAGTCCGGCTGCGGGGCTTCGAGGTCAATCACTCCAATCAAGCGGCCTTTGAAAATCAAGGGTACCGCCAGCTCGGAACGCATGGCCGCCAGCGACGGAATGTAGGTACGGTCGCTCTTGACGTCGTTGACCAGAACCGAGTGTCGCGACTGTGCGGCCCGGCCCACGATGCCCTCGCCCACCTTGATCCGCAGGTTCCGGACCAGCTCACGTGGATGGCCGAGGCTGAAATGGATGCGCAACTCCTGCGTCTTCTCGTTGAGGAGGAGAATGGCGAAGACCTCATAGTCAATAGCCCGCTTGACGATCTCCGCGATGCGAGCCAACAGTTCGTCGAGATCGAGCGTGGAATTGATCCGCTCGCCAACCTCGATCAGCAAGGTCAGGAGTTCCGTCAACTCGAGCGGCCGGGATGTTGCTCGACTGGTTTCTGCCATGGGTCGTGTGCTGGGTTCTCGGTTCTGGGTGCTGGATTGGGATCGAAAGTCGAGATTCTCTGTCACGCTCGCGAGTTTCGTAAGTCAAGTAATGGAATCAAGTTTGGGATACTCCCCAGCACTGAACACTTAGAACCCAGCATCCTACTCCACTGACTTCTCTCGAATAGGGGAGTGAAGGTGTTTACAGGGTTGTTTCGCTGCAAAACATCTATTTTAACATAGTGGACCGGCATGGCTGACAGGCTTCGCGGCTGGGAGAGTTCTTAGGTGCATTGCCTCATTGTTCGGAGTGTGCTCGCGCGCTCTTTCTTTAATCCAAAATCACCCATCCAAAATCATTATAATGGCACGCGATGCTAATTCTGGCTTTTGACACAACGAGCGAAAAAGGTGGCGTCGGAATTTACCGGGACACGGATTGCTTGGCGTTGGTTGCCAACGATGGGCCGGCCAATCGCTATTCGATAACGCTCTTCGAAATGGTCGAGCACGCGCTGGGACTGGCGCACGTGGAGCTCCGTGAGATTGAGTTGTTTGCCGCGGCCAACGGGCCGGGATCATTCACCGGGATTCGGGTGGGCTTGGCGGCGGCGCGCGCGTGGGGCAAGGCCTTCGACCGCCCGGTTCGCGGAGTTTCCGTGCTTGACGCGATGACAATCAAGGTACAGGTGACATCCGATTGGGTTTTCCCGATTCTGGACGCACGGCGAGGGGAATTCTTTGTCGGCGGCTTTCGCCCGAAAACTCTAGATCTCGGACTCGCCGCGCAGCGGGAATATGAGTCGGCGGACGGAGGCTGGGTGCTTAAGCCGGAATTGCTGCGCGCGTTTGTGGAGGAGAGGCTCACGGGCACTGCGAGCGCCACTTGCCTGGTGCGCGCCCACGACCAAGCTGCGGCTGATCTGCGCGCGAGCCTGCCTGCTACACTCGCCTGGCAGCATGTTGAAGGCGTCTTAGTGGACGCCATCGCGAGTATCGCTCTGCGGGAACAGCGGGCGGGGGGCCCTTGCCGGGAGGCGAACTTGGACGCTTATTATATTCGCCGCCCCGATGCGGAAATCAATTCGAAGGACTGAGCTGGGTACTGGGTTCTAGGAGCTAGGGATTGGGGACTGGGGAGACGACGACACCCGAGGCTGTCGGTTGATGGACGAAGCTTGTACGACTGAGTGCGAGCTCCGATGCCGACATTCAACACCCAGAACCCAGCCCCCAGATGTGCGCCATGACGGTTCGAGTCTTTGCCGGCGAAGACCTTGCCGGTGTCTATGCGGTTCAATTGAAGTGTCCCCAGGCGGCGCAGTGGCGTCCGGAAGATTACCCGCAGTTGGCGCGTAATCCCGGCGGGATGGTTCTTGTAGCGGAACTAGAAGATGCTAACCCGCCCCAGGTCACTGGCTTCGCTGCGTTTCATCGCGTCATGGATGAGGCAGAGGTTCGCAACATCGCCGTCGCGCCCGCGCATCAACGGAGCGGAGTTGCCCAAGCGCTGCTTACTGAGGGGGTGCGTGCGCTGAAGGAATCTGGCGTAAGCAAAGTTTTCCTGGAGGTCCGTGCGTCCAACCAACCGGCGCTCGCATTCTATCGGGCGGCGGGATTTCGGCTGCTCCACTTACGCCACGACTACTATCACGACCCTGTGGAAGACGCATTGGTGATGGCCTGCGACATCGCGCCTTCCCTCTGAATTTCACTCCGAACAATCAGGGCGTGTGATCTTACCGAGTGACACCCGCAGTCTTCCCTCCTTCCTCCAACCCCTGTTCGACACGCTTACGGCATCAACCGTCACCTAAGCGACTCCCGGGACTTGGATTTCCCCGGCCATTGCCTGCCACCGCTCCCGTGCCCAGATATGCTAGAGTACTAAAGGGATGCGCGAACCTTTCCAGGAGAGAATCGATAAGCGGCCCGTGGTATGCGACGGTGCCATGGGGACGTTGTTGTACGCGAAAGGCATACCGCTGAGCCGTTGCTATGACGAGCTGAATTCGGCGATGCCGCAGCTCGTTAAAGAGGTCCACCTGGCCTACGTCAAAGCCGGGTCGGAGGTGCTTGAGACCAATACCTTTGGAGCCAATCGATTTCGCCTGCAAAAATTCGGACTCGGCGAGAGGGTACGCGAACTCAACGTGGAGGGAGCTCGCCTGGCGCGGGAAGTTGCCGGCGATGACCTCTATGTGGCTGGCGCGGTGGGCCCGCTGGGGATTCGCTTGGAGCCGCTGGGCCAGACCTCTCTGGAAGAGGCACGCGCGGCCTTTCGCGAGCAGATTGCGGCGTTGGTGGAAGGCGGCGGCGATCTGATTGTCGTCGAGACCATGATGGATCTGAACGAGGCCCATCAGGCGCTGCTGGCCGCTCGAGAGGTTGGGCTGTTTCCAGTCGTTGTGCAGATGACGGTTCAAGCCGATGGCAGCACGCCGACGGGAACGCTGCCGGAAGACTTTGCGCGGGCGCTCGACGAATGGGGTGCGGACTTGATTGGCGTCAATTGCAGCGTCGGCCCCGCCGCCGTGCAGGAAACGCTGGAGCGCATTGCGGCAGTAACGGAGAAGCGGCTTTCCGCCCAGCCGAACGCGGGAATGCCACGCACTGTGGAGGGCCGCAACCTCTACCTTTGCTCGCCCGAATACATGGCGAGCTATGCGCGGCGATTCATCCAGGCGGGAGCACGCCTGGTGGGAGGCTGCTGCGGCACGACTCCCGAGCACATCCGAGCTATCAAAACGGCCGTGCGCTCGATGAACCCGCAGAGGGCCCGCGTGGCAGTGCAAGTCGCGGCGGGCCCCGGCAGCACGCTGTCGCCGGTCCCGGTGGCCACGCGCTCACGCTTGGCGGAGAAATTAGCCCGCCGCGAATTCCCCATCCTGGTGGAGGTGGTCCCCCCCAAAGGGTGCGATGCCACCAAGGAAGTAGAGGGAACGCGATACCTGCTGGAGCAAGGTATTGACGCCGTTAATATTCCCGATGGCTCAGGCGCCACCGCGCGTATGAGCGCCTTGACCCTGGCGGCCCTATTACAGCAACGCGCGGGCATCGAAGTATTGCTTCACTACAGTTCGCGCGACCGCAACGTGCTGACGATTCAATCCGATCTGCTTGGCGCTCACGCGTTGGGAGTGCGCAACGTCCTGGCGTTGACGCGTGACACTCCTCAATACGCCACCGTGCTGGAAAGCGACGCCTCGGAAGTGGACGCCATCGGGTTAGTGAACCTCCTGAGCAATTTAAACCGGGGCCTGGACGTGGGGGCGAACCCGCTCGGGGTGCAAACGGCTTACCTGGTGGGCGCCAGCATCAATCCCTACGCACTGAACCTGGAGGAAGAACTGCGCCGCTTCCAGCATAAAGTTGAGGCGGGCGCGGATTTCGCCGTCACCCAGCCGGTCTTTCAGGTGGAGCAGTTGTTGGAATTCCTGGAGCGCGCACGCAGCTTTGCGGCGCACGTTCCGGTGATCGCGGGAATATGGCCGCTAACGAGTTTCCGCAATGCCGAATTCATGAACAACGAGGTGCCGGGGATTTCCGTTCCGCCGCGGGTGATGGAGCGCATGCGCGCCGCCGATTCCGGCGAGCGGGCGCGGCACGAGGGACTGAAGATCGCGCAGGAAACGCTGGTGGAAATTCGGCCTTTGGTTCAAGGGGTGCAGATTGCTGCCCCGTTCGGCCGTTACGCCCTGGCGGTGGAGGTGGCGCAGGCGCTCGGAACCCTCCGGGCGGCCACGCCTGCCGTCCAACCGTGATAGAATTCCAGTGTAGTGCCTCAGAGACAGTGGTAGTTGTAGCGCCGCCCCGTAGGGCGGCACATGCCGGGCGAAAGGCCGGCGCTACATCAGCGACCGCGCTGTACTGCGAATGTCCCCCCTGATCCTGAAGAGGTTGCGGGGCCAAACTTGGGGAGAACCGTCCCTGAGAGAAACTGCGATTGGGAATGCGCGACGATGGATGCGAGAAAGGAACCCGCCATGTCCGAATCTGCGAAGAGTGACAAGCCGGACCCTTTCGAAAAAAACCTGGCGCGCCTCGACGCCATCGTACAGGAATTAGATGACACGGACCTTCCTCTCGACAAGGCCCTGGTGCTGTATGAGGAAGGCATGAAACTTTCCGAGTGCTGCCATAAGCAGTTGGAAGAAGCCGAGGGGCGAGTGGAAATATTAACCAAGAAGGCTGGCGGGAAATTGGTGGCCGAGCCTTTCGAAGCGGAGGGCGGCGAGGCGGAGGAGAGCTAGAAGCTAGGAGTTAGAAGCTAGGAGATAGAAGTCAGACGCCCAACCACCCCGCCGTTCGTGTACGCCTCCTTAGCTAGGGGCAGAGGTAAGGGGCGATTGTTATTCTAACTTCTAGCTTCTAACTTCCAGCTTCCCAACGGCAACTACCCATGAACCACTTATCACCCGAGGCAATTCGCCTGCATCTTGACCAAAGCCGAGCGCTGGTGGATGCAGAACTTGAGCGGATTCTTCCGCCGGCGGAGGAGTATCCCCCGAGCATTCATAGGGCGATGCGTTATTCCGTTTTTGCGGGGGGAAAGCGACTTCGCCCCACATTGTGCCTGCAGGCGGGGCGCCTGTTCGGCGGCGATGAGAAACTATTGCTGCGGGTGGGGAGCGCGCTTGAGCTGATCCACACGTACTCGCTGATTCATGACGATTTGCCGGCCCTTGACAACGATCACCTACGCCGCGGAAAACCTACGTCGCATGTAGCTTTCGGTGAGGCCACCGCGATTCTTGCCGGTGATGCTTTGCTGACCCTGGCCTTTGAAGCTATCGCCGGCGCCGGCAATGGGGCCGCGGACCGCACGTTGCAGGTGGTTTATGAACTCGCCCACGCCATCGGTACCATCAGCGGCATGGTGGGAGGGCAGGTGGTCGATCTGGAGACGAAAGACAGTACCGGCGACGCCGCGCGGTTGGAATACATCCATTCCGCCAAAACGGGCGCCTTCATCCGGGCTGCGCTGCGTTCCGGCGCAATATTGACGCAGGCCAACCAGGACGATTTGGCACGGGTCACGACTTACGGAGACAAGATCGGCTTGGCATTTCAAATTGCCGATGATCTACTTGATGTGCTGGGGTCCCAAGCCGAATTGGGCAAATCCATTGGCAAAGACGAACAACAGCACAAGGCTACTTATCCCGCCCTTCACGGCATTGAGGCCTCCCAGCGAATCGCTTCCCGACTGGTGGAAGAAGCCTGCGAGGCCCTGGAGCCTTACGGCGAGCGAGCGTGGATTTTACAGGGCATTGCTCACTACATCGTAGGCAGAAAGCAGTAGGCGGAAAGCAGAAGGCAGTTGGCAGAACGAAGAGGGCAGATTTGCAGGGCGAAGTCAAAGGTCAAAGGGCAAAACGCAAAAGTCAAAAGTGCCGGCATTCCAGGTTTTGACTTTTGCCTTTTGCGCTTTGACTTGTAGGTCTGCCTACTGCCTACCAGCTCCTAGCGAGGTGTTATGGAATATCAGTACCTGAACCACATCGATTCCCCGGCCGATTTGAAGAAGGTGCCCCGCCAGGACCTTCCCATCGTCGCTAAAGAATTGCGCGATTACATGCTCTCCGTGATCGCGAAGATCGGCGGCCATCTGGCCTCCAGTCTGGGTGCGGTAGAGCTGACCATCGCGCTTCATTACCTGTTTGACACGCCGCGCGACAAGATCGTGTGGGACGTTGGCCACCAGGCTTATGGCCACAAGATTCTGACCGGCCGCCGCGACCGCTTTCCCACCATTCGCCAGTACGGGGGAATCTCCGGCTTTCCGGTTCGCGATGAGAGTCCTTATGACACGTTTAACGTCGCTCACGCCGGCACCGCGATTTCCGGAGCGCTAGGCATGGCCGTGGCGCGCGACCTGAAGGGTGAGGATTTCCACGTGATTGCCGTGGTGGGAGACGCCGGGTTGACGACCGGGCTGACTCTCGAAGGCATCAACAATCTCGGGACCCTGAAGAAGAAGGTCATCGTCATCCTGAACGACAACAAGATGTCGATCTCGCCCAATGTCGGAGCGTTCGCTGGATATTTGAACCGCATCGTTCACGGGCAAGCCTACAACCGCTTGCGGGAAGAAGTGGAGAAGATGATCCGCTCCGTTCCCCGCCTGGGCCCGCGGCTGCTGAAACTTTCCCAGGACCTGGTGGAAACTGCCAAGAGCATGTTGATTCCCGGACTGGTGTTTGAGGAACTGGGCTTTGAATATGTCGGGCCCATCAACGGTCACAACCTGGAAGAATTGATGGACGCACTTTCCAAGGCCAAGAAGCGCCCCGGGCCGGTGATGATTCACATCGTGACCCAGAAGGGCAAGGGGTACCCGCAAGCCGAGAAGCTCCCCGTGAAGTATCACGGTGTAACTCCGTTCGATTTCTCCACCGGAGCTTTCCACAAGGGGCCGGTCTTAGCCCCAAGCTACACCTCCGTGTTCGGCAAGTCCATCTGCCAGATCGCGGAAAAGGATCCGCGCGTGGTGGCTATTACCGCCGCCATGGGGGAAGGCACGGGCCTGGACGAATTCTCCAAACGCTTTCCCGACCGCTTCTACGACGTGGGGATCGCCGAGCAGCACGCCGTCACCTTTGCTACCGGACTGGCTTGCGAGGGCATGCGGCCGGTCGTCGCGATCTATTCCACCTTTCTGCAACGCGCGTTTGATCAGGTGATGCACGACACCTGCTTGATGCGCGCGCCGGTGACCTTTGTTCTCGACCGCGGCGGCTTGGTAGGCGCCGACGGTCCCACGCACCACGGGCTATACGACTTGGTATATCTTACGGCCCTGCCGGGCATTGTGGTGATGGCTCCCAAGGATGAAAACGAGTTGCGCCACATGCTCTATACCGCGATCAACGCCAACGTTCCCGCCGCCTTGCGCTACCCGCGCGGCAACGGTATGGGCGTCACCATGGACCCGGAGGTGAAGGCTCTGGAGATTGGCAAAGGCGAGATTCTACGCGAGGGTTCCGACATCGGCATCCTGGCGCTCGGGGCCATGGTCTACCCCTGCCTGGAAGCGGCGACGAAGCTTGAGGCCCTGGGCATTCGTGCCACCGTCATTAACGCCCGGTTCGTCAAACCTCTCGACGAGGATTTGATCTGCTGCCTGGCGGCGGAAAAGCAGTTCCTGGTGACCGCGGAGGAAGGCACCGAAGCCGGGGGGTTTGGCTCGGCGGTCGCCACCCTGTTGCAGGACAGGAAAATTCCCGCCAGCATTTTGCGCATTGCCGTTCCCGACCGCATCATTCCCCACGGCGCGCCTAATCTGCTGCACGCCAAGTACGGCCTGGATGTGGACGGAATCTTTGAGAAGATCAAGAACTTCGCCCACGAATTTCCCGTGCGCCCGGAATTGCGGTATAGGTCGCTGCTCAGATCTTAGAATTTTGGATTTTCGATTCACACGCCGGGCTGACTCTCGCTCGCGCAAATCACTGTTATAGGGACAGAATTAGAAGCCGATGCCGACTGTTCTCAGACTGCGTGCTTATCGGTTTTTCTTTGTTTCCTTGGATAGGGGCGAACCGCCGCACATCCACGTGCGACGCGAGAACAAGGTGGCGAAACTCTGGCTTGAACCCGTGGCGCTTGAACGCGCCGGGGGCTTCAGCCGGGGGGAACTGAATGTAATTTTGAAGCTCATTGATGAACATCGCGAACAACTGATAAGGAGTTGGTATGAGTTCTTTGGCCGTTGAGGTCCAGGAGCCACGGGGTAAATTGGTAAAGGTGAACGACGAAGGGCTCACGGTTGATCTGGTGGATGGCCGAACCATTGTGGCCCCTCTGGCTTGGTTCCCCCGTCTTTGGCATGGGACAACGCAAGAGCGCAACCATTTCGAAATCTTCGGGGACGGCGCCTACATCCACTGGCCCGATCTGGACGAAGACCTGACCGTGGCGGGTCTGTTGGCGGGGCAGCGGTCGGGAGAAAGCCCGCAGTCCTTAAAGAAATGGCTGGACTCTCTAAAGACAAGAAGTAAGCGGCGGGGATGACACACGAAATCACGGTAGCCAGCCGGTGGTCGTAAATGTGGCTCGAAGAGTTTCACAAGCTATTCGGTCTTGCCACAGAGAGGCATACAGGACGTTGCCAAGCCCTCTCACAAGTTGAAGATGAATTGTGTCAGGCCCGACACGAGTGGAAAGTTGATCGTGAAGTATTTCGAATCATAGAAATCAGCGATGCTTGGGATTATCCCAAGTGGTGGCCCTGCCTAAGTGATCAATTCGAAGAATCAATTGCTCTTCCGACCCACATAAATTCGGAAGAAGGAAGGCGCAAGGCCGTCGGGTCCTTGTATTCTGCGGTAAAAAACATCGAAATCGTCTCGGTCGTACTGCGCTTTATGTGGCCGGATGCGTTCGCGATTTTCTCCTCTCCGGTGGCCTCGTTCCTTTGCATTTTCCCATCACCCAAACCCGCTGAAAGTTATATGAATTACTTGAACGTACTCAAGGAGTTTAAAGAGCACTTTAAAGTTCTTGATCGAGTTGCGGATATCGACATGGCCCTGTGGAGCGCTGCACACCTTTCCCTCGACCCTCGTTATGCTTCGCTGCGAGAAGAAATGCAGACTGACGAGTACCTTTGCGAAGTTAGGGTCAGGAATCTGGCCGTAGGGCTGGCGGGTTTTTGGCGTCGCACCGCGATGCAACGTCTTGTTTTCGCTCGAGCGCTATTGGACTGGGACTACGTCGTGGCATCCGTGATAGCCGCTAGACTTTATGAGTCCGTTCTCCGAGAACTGATGACCAAATTCCGAATAATCAAAGACGGCCCTCAGAAGATTGATCTAGCTTTGGTGAGGGAGCTTGAGCGCCGACCCGAAATCGCAACCCTCGGGATACAGCCGGGCCAACTGGAGGCACTGTGGAGGTTGCGGAACAAGGCCGTTCACGGAGAAAGTGACTTTACAGAGAAGAAAGCCGGATTATTCGTCCAGAAAGTGGATGAAGTCTGGCGGGCGTGGCACAGATAACGGAAGCGGGCAGAGCGGCATTATGGCCCGCGGGGGCAGTTGCGGGGGGAAAGCACCATTAGTACGCGGGAATCTTCAGGCGCAAACCCTTGATTACGCCAAAGTGTCTACGGTTCTTGGTCACCGGGGTTCTGTCGATTAGGTAAGGTATGTAACGTGGTGGAGGAGGCGCTCAGCCCCGAAGATTACGCCGAAGATTACTGACGTATTCCACGCTGTCGCCCATATCGCTCCGGTCCTTCCACATGCCGTAGAATGCGAAATCTCCAACCGAGGGGGCTTTGCTCTTGAGGCGGTCGGCGCACGCAGGGACGCGAACTTCAACAATCGTCCCTTCGATGATACTCACATCCGCGTGGGGCTTGAAGACGCCATCTTCAAACTTCGCAGTGGTGGTCATGGACTCGCCTCTGGGACCGTGGGCCAAGAGATGCTTGACGGCATCGAATCCCTTACTACATTGTAACACTGAAGATGATCGCTTTCGGCTTCTTGTCCCAGCGAAAGCCCTCTGTGGACAACGGAACTCGAGCAGTCTCAGCGGCTGCTGATTGCGGATGTGACACAAAATGTGTCACATTGGCGTCATGCCCAGCGTAAACATTCGCCAACTCAGAGACACGCGGCGGTTGAAAGCTTGGTTGCGCGCCGGCAAGACCGTGGAATTGCGGGAGCGTGACAAGCTGATCGCGCGCATTGTTCCGGTGGCCGCGACAACAAAACCCCGCAAGTATCCCGATTTCGCCGCCATGCGCCGGGAGATTTTTGGGCATCGCATCCTTCCCGGTGCGGACTTGCTGATTGAGGAGCGGGAGAAATCACGCTATTGAGCACCTATGCCGACACGACCTTTTTCGTCTCCCTCTACATCCCAGACGCGCACTCATCCGAGGCCGAGCACCGAATGGCTTCCAATCATATCGTTTGGCTGACGCCCTTTCACGTCGCGGAATGGACCCATGCGATTGAACAGCAGGTCTTCAGGGGAGCGGCGCCCCGAACCGAAGCGGATTATTCACATAGACGGTTTCAGCAACAGCGGGAGAGTGGCTTGTGGGTGGAAGTTGCTTTGCCGGAATCAGCCTTTGACGTTTGCGCCCAACTGGGCCGTCTTTATGGAGCCAAGTTGGGCCTACGGACTCTCGACACCTTGCACGTCGCCTCGGCGCTCGAATTGAAGGCTGAACGCTTCTGGACCTTTGATGCGAGGCAGAAGAAGTTGGCGCAGGCCTTGGGCCTGAAAACCGCCTGACACGGCGTTCAACCCCACAGAATCAAGTCCGCAGATGACACGCACGTCAATTATTCATGCACGCGCAATCCCACAACGCGGCGGGAGCATCTGCGGCAGAAACCCGCGCAGTCGTGGTCTGCACCAAGCCGTGATTACAGTTGAGCTCTGACCGCAGGCCCGGCAGTCTACCGGACGACGTTGACGATCTCCCAGATTCGCGCGAGATGATGATCGTCGTGTTCGGCAACAAAATACAGATGGTCTACGAGTCGCATCGGCGTCTTCAAACGCGGGTGGGGAATGGATCGAGCGAATAGTGACGCGTCCAATTCGTCCACACGCTTCAGCAGTTGTCCTCTTGCGGCGCGGAACTCCGTCAAAATCTGTTCGATTTGGCGCGCATTGTGGTTCGCTTCGTCGGTTTTTTGGTTCGTCAGGTCTGCCACGGTCAGTTGGTCGCTGGCCGCCACGTAATCGCCCACTCGCGCAAGCCATAGCGGCTCGAGGTCGAGCAGGTGACCGGCGTGTTCCTGCGCCGACCACTTTTCTTGCGCGTTCCCGATCAGGATTTGGTGACAACGGCCACGAAGCACTTCTTCCAGTCTGGCCGGAGTGCCGCGCAAGCGCGCGCACAGATTCGGAAGCAGTTCTGCCGAGAGCGAAAACTCAAACTTGCGTTCGAACCAGATGGGCACCTGACTCATGGGTTCCGCCGATTAGAGGAATGCCTTCATTGGTTGAGATGCGGAGCAGCGCCACACGGTTCACGAACCTCCGCCACCGCAAGCTGTCGATCAGGTAAGGCATACAACGTGGTAGGGCGGTAGAGCGGGTAGCCACGGACAGTCTTTGTTGTCCGTGGGCTTTCCTTCGATGCCCGGTACCCTCAATATCCACAAATGAAATCCCGCGAACGGACGAAGAACCGCAGACGAACGCAAAGAACGCGTACGTCTGCGCTACCGTGTTTTCTTCGGTCCCGGTGCCCTCAAGGAAGAGCCCACGGTCAGAACCACATTCAGCGTGGCGACCCGCTCAATTCCTGACTCTGCCCTTGCCGATTGACAGTGTGACACAAGATGTGTCACGATGGTGCTATGCCGAACGTAAACATTCGCCAACTCCGGGATACTCGACAACTGAAGGCTTGGTTGCGCGCCGGCAAGACCGTAGAACTGCGCGAGCGGGACACGCTGATCGCCCGCATTGTTCCGGTGGCCGCGACAACAAAACCCCGCAAGTATCCCGATTTCGCCGCCATGCGCCGGGAGATTTTTGGGGATCGCATCCTTCCCGGTGCGGACTTGCTGATTGAGGAGCGGGAGAAATCACGCTATTGAGCACCTATGCCGACACGAGCTTTTTCGTCTCCCTCTACATCCCAGACGCGCACTCATCCGAGGCCGAGCGCCGAATGGCTTCCCATCCCATCGTTTGGCTGACGCCCTTTCACGTCGCGGAATGGACCCATGCGATTGAACAGCAGGTCTTCAGGGGGGCGGCGTCCCGAACCGAAGCGGATTACTCACATAAGCGGTTTCAGCAACACCGCGAAAGCGGTTTGTGGGTGGAAGTTGCTCTACCCGAATCAGCCTTTAACGTTTGCGCCCAACTGGGCCGTCTTTATGGAGCCAAGTTGGGCCTACGGACTCTCGACACCTTGCACGTCGCCTCGGCGCTTGAATTGAAGGCCGAACGCTTCTGGACCTTTGACGAGCGGCAGAAGAAGTTGGCACAGACCGTGGGCCTGAAGACAACCTGACACGCAACATCCCCAGCAGCTTACACTCGAGCCTTGCGGCTTTTCGTCCACGGTCCCCGGCGTCCGCTCTCTCAGGCGGGGTTTACTGGCCGCCGCCCTTTTGAAGTGATGCCTGAAGTTCGAGCACCTGCAACTGGACCTGTTTTACTTCTCTAAGTATCTCCACCCTGCCCCGGTTAATGAAATGCTTTAGCACTTCTTAGACCACGAATGCCACGAAAGGCTCGAATCCACACGTCCTGAAGAACGTCGAGCCCGCCGTCCAGATCGCCGATTAAACTGGTGGCATAGTAAAGCAACGGCCGCTCCATGACGGCGATAAGATCTTCAAAAGCGCCCGGTTCCCCGGACTGGCAACGGAGCGCGATCCACTCGTATCGGACTCGATTCTCACTATCCATATGCGTTCACTGCTTATGTCGAAGAGAAGGCGCTTGTGGTTCAATTTGCCCGGCTGGATTCGGTTCGGCTGACAACTTCGACATACAGGGAGATGTGGCAGGCTCCCGGCGAAGGGGCGAGGAACTGTACCACAGAAGCAGGCGGCCACGATCACTGAACTTCTGACCGTGATGCCGACCCACTTTGGCCTAGAAAGCGGCGAGGCTTGAAGGGGGGCACACGGGTCGCACACATAGGAAGCCGTGTCTCGGCCACCTCGCAGATTCCGGGATCTCCCGCGATGCCGGTTGTCAGAAACTCCTTAATCACTTGCGCTTGGAAGAGACCGCCGCTTGAAAAGCCGCAGGACCGGACAGCGGGTCCTGCGCCACGTGCTGGAGGGCAACCCCTGCCATGCGTTTGCCCCCCCTCGCTGTGCCCCCGACACTTCCCCATATCGTTATCGGCAGCCCGGTGCGGGAGGGTGAAAGGGTCTTGCGCAGGCACGCGACCCCTCATCCGCTTCGTACCTCAGCACCTTCTCCCCTCGGGAGAAGGTCGGAAACTAGACCGCCCCCTCCGAGGGGACGGGGTGTCCGTCAGTTGACGGACGGGTGAGGGGTCACTTCGCCAGCCAGTAACTCCTTGGGTGCGGCTCTGCCGCGCGGCGCTACGTCGCTACGGGTCGAACGCCGTTCGCCCCTCCCCACGGCGCCCCGGCTACGGCATAATGTCGCTTTCGCCTACAAATTTGCGATCTATCATAATTTTCTTCCTATCAGTAGAAAAGTAGTCACTTATTTAACTTGACAACTGATAGCCCAGTCTGCTATAGTAGCGGCGTTATGGCCGCTGTACGCTACGCCTGCCTCCCCCGGCAATTGCCTTTCCATCCCATACTGACGGTTCGTGAGCGTGCGCAGCGGCGCGGCCGGGCTAGCTATCTACACATACAACCCTAAGGAGCGAAAAACATGAGTCTGATCACCAGAGAAGCCACCGCGGCGCAGTCCAGCGCGAGCAAGGCGAACAGCCTGCTTTCCACCGGGCCGTGCAGCGAGCGCGGCAAAGCAATATCGTGCCAGAATGCCCGGAAGCCGCACCCTTTCTCCGACGTCATTGCGCGCAGCATGGAGGCGCTCGGCGAAAGCCGCACGGATTTTGAGCAGATGCACCAGACGTTGGTGGAAGCCATGGAGCCGCGCGATGGTTGGGAGGCTGCCTGGGTGCAAGACATCGCCACGCTGCGCTGGCGGCTGGAACGCTTGCAACGAGCCGAAGCGGGAGTTCTGGCGGTGCGCAAACGGAAGCTCGCGGGCGAACGTAAACGCGAAAGCATGCCGGCCTCAGGGCTGGTGGACCTTGGGCAGCGCGCGCAAATTGCCGTAGTGGGCTTCACGGGCCTCCCTGACTCCCCGTGGAAATTCCAGCAGGTTATCGAGTCTCTTCGCCAACTATGTGAACTGGTCCAATATGAGTGCCTTGAAGGAGACGGTGTGGTCTATTTTGATATGCTTTACGGAAAGAACCCCGGGGCCCAGGGTACTGTGCTGCGAGGCCGCTTCGAGGCATTGGCGAAGCGTTACGCACAGGGGGAGTTTAAGGCGGGAAGCGATCAACACCTGGCGCTCATCGAGGGCGTGAAACGGGAAATCTCGAACTACGAGCAAAAGCAGGCGCTTTACGCGGCCGAGCACGCGGAGAACGACCCCGTCCGGGAGGATGCCGATCTGCTGTTGTCGGGCCAGGAATTGGACGGGCTCATCCGCTATGAAACGCACCTGGAGGACCAGATCGAACGCAAGCTGCGCCAGTTCTACGCGCGGCGCCGCAAGCCCGTCTTGCGCCAGGCGGAAACACAGACGCCGGCGATCGAAAGAATTGAGGCAAGTGGGTTGGCCTGCCGAAGCGCGTCGGCGGAGTCGTAAAGACATGGCATTCGCGGGCCGCAAAGAGCAACGGACCATCCTCATTCCTGAACCCTATGGAGAATTGGATAACGACTTTGTGTCCATCCGGCGCGAAAAAAAACGAAGCTGAGAACATATTGATAACAAAGGACTGGAAGAAACGGTTTTTGAAAAACGAAGCTGAGAACATACTGAAAATGGGTTGGTTACCAAAAAGCGTAGAAACACGGCGTTTTGTGACACATTGGCCGATCGCTCTGAGCCTTGCAACTGGGGAGTACGCCAACCCGTACTCATAAATCGTGGTGCGATCATGGCGGCCGATCGTCCTCGGCTATTATACAGTAAGGTATTATTAAATGACAATTCGAGTGGGCGGTTGGAGTCGCCTCCGCAGCGCTCCGCCTCAAGCCAATCGGCGGCGACCCCGATGTGCAGCCCCAAAGTCACCAATCGCAAATCGCCAATCACAATTCACAATTCAGGAGTTCTGCCCTTCCACCAGTTGCTTGGCGCGTTGGGCGGCGCGGACTACGGCTTTGATCAGCGTGACGCGCAGGCCGCCTTCCTCGAGTTCCAGCAGACCGTCGATCGTGCAGCCCGCGGGTGTAGTGACCATATCCTTCAGTTTGGCCGGATGCTCGCCCGTGTGCAGCACCAGGGAAGAAGCCCCGAGCAGCGTTTGCGCGGAAAGTTCCGTCGAGAGTTCGCGCGGCAGGCCGAGCTTCACTCCTCCTTCCGCTAGGGCTTCAATGATGAGGTAAACATAAGCCGGCCCGGAGGCGGATAGGCCGGTAATGGCGTCCATGTGCTTCTCTTCCACCACGACGGTGCGGCCCATGGCGCTGAAGATCTGCCGCGCCAGCGCCACGTCGTCGGGCGCGGCGTGGGCACTCGCGGCCAGCGCTGTCATGCCCTGGCGAATCAGGCAGGGGGTGTTGGGCATGGCGCGAACCACCCGCGCCTGGCGCCCGAGTTCACGCTCGATGAGCGCCGTGGTGACGGAGGCGGCGACGGAAATGATCACCGCGTCCTTGCGCAGCGTTTTCTGTATCTCGTGCAGAACTCCCTTCACCTGCTGGGGTTTTAGAACAATTAATACCAGGTCTGCGCCCTTCACGGCCTGGATATTATTCGTACTAGCTTTTACCCCATATTTTCCGGCAAGAAACTCGGCTTGCGGCGGCTCCGCCACGGTCACTTCTACGTTCTCGACCGGAATGAGCTGCGAACCCAGGATGCCGGAAAGCAGGGCCTCGCCCATCTTTCCGCAGCCAATCAGCGCCAGTTTCTTTACGCGGCTTTGAAAATCGTGCGCGCCGTGAACAGCCTTGGTGTTAGTGGTTTTCATGGTGGTCCTTACCTATGGAATGGTGGTCCTCAGGAACGGAGGAGGGGCGGTTCGCGTACCGCCCCTACAAGGCTTGCTGCCTACGGCCTACTCTCTTGCTGCTGCCTGTTCCGCTGTGACTTCTTGCTTGGAGGTGGAGATCCACGGCATCATTTTGCGCAGCTCGCTTCCCACCTTCTCGATGAGATGGGCGGAAGCCTTGGCGCGCATTTCCAGGAAGTGCTGGCGTCCCTTGGCGTTCTCATCCATCCACTCTTTGGCAAAGGAGCCGTCTTGAACGCCTTTCAGGACTTGCTTCATCGTCTCACGCACATGGGCATCAATGATCTCAGGGCCGCGGGTGTAGTCTCCGTATTCGGCCGTGTCACTCACCGAATAGCGCATGTACTTGATCCCGCCCTGGTAGATGAGATCGACAATCAGCTTGAGCTCGTGCAGACATTCAAAGTAGGCAATCTCCGGCTGATAACCGGCTTCGACGAGTGTTTCGAAGGCGTTGGTGATGAGGGCTGAGACTCCCCCGCACAGCACCGTCTGCTCTCCGAAGAGGTCCGTTTCCGTCTCTTCCTTAAAGGTGGTGCGAATCACGCCCGCTTTGAGCGAACCGATGCCCTTCGCATACGCCAAACCCGTGGCCTCAGCGTGGCCCGAAGCATCCTGCTCAATCGCCAGAAGCGAAGGCACGCCAACGCCCTCGGTGAAGAGCTCGCGCAGGCGATGGCCGGGGCACTTGGGCGCGATCATGATTACATCCACCGAGGGAGGAGGAACGATGAATTTGTAGTGGATGTTAAACCCGTGCGCGAACACCAGCGTCTTGCCGGGGCCGAGATGTGGGGCAATGGCCTCCTGATACACCTTCGCCTGGATGGGATCGGGGATGAGGATGACGATCAGGTCAGCGCGCTTGGCGGCTTCCGACGCATCGTAGACTTCGAAGCCTGCGTCTTTTGCCTTGGTGCGGGGGGGATCGCCCATGCGCTCGGCAACGATCACCTTCACGCCGCTATCGCGCAGGTTCAAAGCGTGGGCGTGGCCTTGGCTGCCGTAGCCGATAATGGCCACGGTCTTCCCCGCCAGATTTTTCAGATCGCCATCTTTCTCGTAGTAAACTTTAGCCATAACTATTCAATCCTTTTCGTTTGTCGAATTTGGAAAACGGAATTATATACCAAGTGCAGAAGTCAGGAGACAGGAACGGCAGAAACTAGAAACTGGAAATTGGGAATTCGATACTTGCAACTCGCTACTGGACTCGTGAACTTCGAGTTTCCAATTTCCAGTTTCCAATTTCCGGTTGCGATTATGACTCCTTTACGGTCACGCTTGCGCGCCAACCAAGACGGGGCTCGGCGCGGTTCGAGTGGATTTTACACAGGCGAAGGGAAGGAAGTCCGGCAGTCCGAAAGCTGGTGCGATGGGTTGCCGGCGGCTTTCCGCGGGAACCTCGAGAAGATACTTTCCATGGCTGGCAAAAATCAATTTTGATCCCGGAACAGCCCTCAGGAACTCGGCCACCCGCGCGGTGTCAGCATCTGCGTCGATGAAGACAAACGAAGCGTCGGCGGAGGTCTGATGTTGGTAGTACGACACGCGCTCCACACCTTCCATCGCGCGCAGGAAGTTAAAGAGATGATCGATGTCCGACTCCGGCGAGTCCAGCACGGCCATCATGGAAAAACACTGGGGCCGAGCGGCCATTGCCAGCGTGGTGATCTTCAACCCTTTGCGGCGAAAAACGTTCATGAGGCGGCAAGTCACGATCATGTCTTGCTCGGTTTCAAGCGTGATGAGCCATTGCATGGAGAACTCCTTATCCGGGGCACGGGAATCGACACACGGGACACGGGATCCGGGCTGAGCATCGGAGTCGAAATTCGAAATTCGGGGTTTGGCCTATGATTTTCGAATTGCGATTTTCGAGTTTCGTTCTTTCCCGACTCCCATGTCCCGAACCCCGTGTCCCGGGTTTTTCACACTGCCCACAAATCGTCCAACACTTCCTCTTCCACCTGCACGCGCGGCGGTTCTACCACCATTTCCGCTAGTGCGGCTCCCGGGGGAACGATGGGGTAAACGTTTTCCGCCGGATCCACCCAAACGTCCAGCAAGCGCGGTTCGCGATCGCTCAAGAAATCCTCGATCGCATCCGGCACATCGGTGCGATGTTCGACGCGCGCACCGCGAATGCCATAGGCTTCCGCCAGCTTCACAAAATCCGGCGCAAAGTCGAGGTCAATATCGCAGTAGCGCTTCTCGAAGAAAATCTCCTGCCACTGCCGCACCATGCCCAGGGCGCGATTGTTGATGATGGCAATCTTCACTGGCACGCGGTATTGCACCACCGTCGCCAGATCGTTCAGGGTCATTTGGAAGCCGCCGTCGCCGACGATGGCCACCACCTGGCGATCGGGGAAAGCCATCTGCGCACCCATGGCGGCGGGGAACCCGTAGCCCATCGAGCCGAGTCCGCTCGAGGAGAGCCAAGTGCGCGGCCGCTTGAAGTTGTAGAACTGCGCGGTCCACATCTGGTGCTGGCCTACGTCTACGGAAATGATGGCGTCGTCCGCGGCCCGTTGGGCGATGGCCTCAATCACCATCTGCGGTTTCACTGTGTTCGCGTAACGGTCGTAGGTGAGCGGATGCTCGCCGCGCCACGATTCGATACGTTGGAGCCAACGGCGGCGCTCGGGAGTGGGGGCAGCCTTGCGGCGCTTCAAAACGTCAATCAATGCCTTCAGCGCCTCTCTCGCGTCGCCCACCAGGGACAAATCCACATGCACGTTTTTGTTGACCTCGGAAGGATCAACATCAAACTGAATCTTCTTGGCGCCGGTGGCGAAACCATTCAGGCGGCCCGTCACCCGGTCATCAAACCGCGCGCCAATCGCCACCAGCAGGTCGCAGTTGCAGATCGCCATGTTGGTTGCATACGAACCGTGCATGCCCAGCATTCCGAGCGAAAGCGGATGATGCGAGGGGAAAGCGCCCAATCCCATCAAGGTTGTCGTGACCGGAATATGAGTCAACTCCGCGAGCTCGCGAAGTTCCTGCCAGGCCTCGGAGGCAATCGCGCCGCCTCCCACGTAGAAGACTGCGCGGCGGCTTTCCAAAAGCATGTCAGCAGCGCGCTCGATGTCGGCGTCCACAAACTCGCGCCGCCGCTCCGGCCGCGCCACCCCCAGCGTAGACGGATAGTTGGGCTCCGCCGTTTCCATCAGCACGTTCTTGGGAAGATCAATCAGCACTGGCCCCGGCCGTCCCGAGACCGCCGTACGGAAAGCCCGATCGATAATGCGGGGAATGTCTGCGGGAGAGCGAATCGAGAATGCCTGCTTGGTGCAAGGGAGGCTGATGCCGACGATGTCGGCCTCCTGAAAACCGTCCTTCCCAATCAACGCCACAGGCACCTGGCCTGCCAAGGCGACTACGGGGATGGAATCCATCATCGCCGAGGTCAACCCGGTGATCAAGTTGGTAGCTCCCGGACCCGATGTTCCCAAACAAACCCCGGGCTTGCCGGTCACTCGCGCGTAGCCGTCGGCGGCAAAAGCCGCGGCCTGCTCGTGCCGCACCAGCAGGTGACGAATGCCCGCACTGTAGAGGGCATCGTAAAGAGGAAGGACCGTACCCCCCGGAAGGCCAAAGAACACGTCCACCTTCTGGCGCTTCAGGCTTTCGAGCAGGATTTCAGAACCGGAAAAGGGCTTGCCCATAAAGTAACTCTCAGTTACCGGCCAGGCACTAGTACCGACCAGTCGGTAGGTAAAAGTACCACGCTCATATTTCTCCGTCAAGCCGTTTTTTGGTAGTGGGCTACTTTGAATTTTCCTGCCCGTGGTCTGCTGCTGCGTCTGAGTGCCTTAGCATTCTCCGTGCCATACACGAGCCATGCCAAAGCGAACCCATAGGGTTATCACTTCAGCCAGTCGGGAAGCTGCCCCGACTGGAGGGTCAATGGCCCGAAGCTCGTCACCTTTAAACTCCCTTGGTCGGGCACGACCTCCACTGAGAAGAAGCACTCGCCTTTGGCGTGCTGAGTGGTAGTAGCAGCGTAGTAGAATTTTCGCATCGGCTTTCTTCGTCCGTCAGGGTAGACCTTGAAACCAACCTCATCATGCTTGACCTCGCTGTCGAGTGGTCGGCCACAGTAAGTGAATAGGTTCCTCATCGCGGCCTCCGCCTGAGCTCGTCCGGTCTGATGGACAAATTCAGACTCCATTTTGTCTAAGGCCCCCGCGACCCGATCAGCTACCAAGTCGGCCATGAACGAGTCTGCTACTTTCTGCGCTGCGGCGCGGTCAATGGACGAACCGTTGGGTACCGAGCTACATCCTGCAAGCACCAAGAATACCGAGACGCCGGCGAGTTGGATATATTTCATAAGCGCAACCTCCCGGAGGGTCAGCTTGATTGATCACGCTACGATAGCACCCAAGGTAATCATGACGCCGCAGACTTTTCCACGTAACCCGCGACCAGGTTTTCCAAACTGCCCTCCTACGCGTTTTTGTCGGTCTTTTTAGCGCAGCAAGTCTTCCAGCCTGACAGCTTGGTCGGTTTTTTCGTCACGGTATTTGATGATGACCGGCGTGTAGAGGGAAATTCCCAATTCCTTGCCTCGACCCTTGGCGATGGCGCGCGAGCCCGGGACGACCACCGCTCCCTCGGGAATCCGCAGTGGCGAGTCTCCCTCGCGGCGGTGCACAGTATCGCGCACCAGGTCGTAAACGGGTGTGGAACCGGTGATGATCGTCCCGGCGGCGAGTACGGCGCCTTTGCCCACAATTGTGCCTTCGTACACGCCGCAGTTGCCGCCCACCAGCGCGTCGTCCTCAATGATTACCGGCAACGCGCCAATCGGTTCAAGCACGCCGCCGATTTGAGCCGCGGCGCTGATGTGGACGCGCTTGCCGACCTGTGCGCAGGAGCCCACCAACGCGTGGGAATCGACCATCGTCCCTTCATCCACGTATGCGCCTGCGTTGATATACATCGGCGGCATGCAAGTTACGTTCTTCCCGATATAGCAGCCATCGCGAATGGCGGAGCCACCAGGCACCACGCGAATGTTCTGGTCATCCGGGAGCCGCTTCAAGGGGAAGGTGTGCTTGTCACGGAATTGGCTTTGCAGCAGGCCTCCTGCTGTCTGACCTTGGGGACTTTCGGTAGCACCGGGCTTCGGCCCGGCGCCTTCCGCGCGGAAGGGCGGCGCAGCAGCGGCAAATGCCGGGCTAAAGCCCGGCGCTACACGCATCTCCACGATCCGCCCCAGGCGGAACCCCAGCAGGATTCCCTTCTTGACCCAGCCATTCACGCGCCAGCCGGAAGGCGAACTCGCGTCCGGCTCCGCCGCACGTACGCGGCCCTCGTTCAGAGCGGCCTTGAATTCGTCAAAGGCGAGGAAGTACGCCTTACCGTACTGCGCTTCCTGACGATTAAACAATTCGGAGATCCTAGCTTCGAGTGGGGGCATAGGCTGGGGGTTCGTTTCTCGCAAAGATTAAAGTCCAAGCAGCAAACGTAGGCCGTCCTCGATCTCCCGCAGAAGGTGCGACGGTAATCTGGATACGCGGCTCGCGAGCCACCTCTTATCAAGCGCCGTAAGCTGTGAAACATTTGCGACCGAGTCCGTGCTCAATCCGGTGTCCTGTCGTCGGCAGAGAACGTTGCCGGGAGCAGCCGCCCGTCCTAAATTAGAAGTGAACGCCACGGCCACGACCGTTCCAATACCGCTTTCGTTGAAGGGGTCGGTTTGCACAACAAGGACGGGACGCCGGTAGCCAGGTTCCGACCCTACAGGTGGAGGTATGTCCGCCCACCAGATATCACCTCGCCGAATCACCACTTCTCCTCTGCCAGAAGGTGGTAGGCGGCGGCGGCCAAGTCCGGATCGAGTCGGGAGCTCTCGGCTCCGTAGACCGCATTCAACGCGTCTGTCACTGCCTTGGCCTGCTGCGTTTTAAGATAAGATTCAACGGCCTGGGCATAAAAGCGGCTGCGCGAGACCTTTTGGCGTTTCGCGGCCCGCTCAGCCGCGCGGAAAATGCGATCAGGAATGGAGACTGCGGTTTTCATGGTCCGAGTATAACCTGAGTTATACCATGGGGCAATTAGGATCGAGGGTCCAGGATCAAGCGGCACAGCGTCGACTGGTCATGCTCCCTGCACGAGTTCCACGGTCTGAATCCTGAATCCTAAATCCTAACCTCAATCCTAACCTCCAACCCCTACTTCAGCCCCATTTCCCGTACGATGATCGCGTCGCGCCAGCGGTCGGGCAGTGCGCGGGCAAGGCTGATCGTGAAGCGGGAGTTCGGGCCGACCACGTAACGGGTACGCGGACGACGGCTGGCGAGCGCGTGGGCGATGGCTTTCACTACCACGTCAGTTGGGGCAGCCTTGGCGGAGAGCCGCTGGGTGGTTTCAATAGCGGCCCGCATGGAGGCGCCATACAACCGAAGGGCCTCCGCGGGCAGTTGCATCCGGAGCGCCTCGGCTTCGGCCATCGATTTCTTCACAATGGGTGTCTGAATAAACCCCGGCTCCACAATCGAGACGTGAATCTTCCACGGACGAAGTTCCACCCGCAACGCATCCGTCAAGGCTTCCATAGCGAACTTGGAGGCGCAATAGGCGCCGGTGAATGGGGAGGAGATGAGGCCACTCACAGAACCTATGTTTACAATGCGCCCCCCCGCCTTACGCAGACTCGGGAGGAAGGCTTGGGTGACGGCAATTTGGCCGACGACATTGATCTCCAACTGCCGCCGCAGCTCAGCGAGTGGCAGGAACTCCAGCATCCCCCCTACGACGATGCCGGCATTATTGACAAGCCCTGCCAGGCCGCTGCTGCCCAAGGCCTCGATGACCGTGCGCACAGCCTGCCCAATTTCCGCGTCCTCGGTGATATCCAGGCGGACCGGAACCATGCGGTCGGATGCGCGGCGCCGCAGGGATTCGCCGTCAGCCACTTTGCGAATGCCCGCGAAGACGCGATATCCCAGCTTATCGAGGTGCAATGCGCACGCTTCGCCAATCCCGGTCGATGCCCCGGTAATGACCACCGCACCTTTATCTGCCATCAGCTCTCCTTTTTGTCGAGCGCTCTAGAATCAAAGGATTCAGGATCAGGAATTGAGGATGATGGACCGCTGACCCGTTGCGTTTCACTCCAAGGCAGCAAGCAGTAAAGAAGCTTTGTGCGCCAGGTTTAGGGCACGCGGAAGATCGCCGCTGGCCATGGCGCGCGCCGCCTGCGCGGAGAATGTGCGCGCATCTTCAAGCGTCTTCCGGTCGTTGTCGGAAAGCGGTGCGGCATTCAACCTGGCGATGCGCTCCTGGATGTCCTGCTCCATCTTTACGACTTGGCGGCGGAGTTCGGTTTCCTGGGCGGTACTTTCACGCGGTTCGAGGGCGGGGACTTCCGCAGGCGGAGTTTCGGGGTTTTCCGGCGGGGGCGCTTCATCGGGCTCGGTGGTTGTTTCTGTGTGCGCCGGGCGCTTCACGTGGTGCTGGGCCGTGGGCTCTTCTGCGTTCTGAGGCGGCGCGGCCTTTGCCGGTTCGGGCCCGGGCGGAGGTGCAGGTTCCTCGATCACCAGGACCTGCGGCTCCGCAGCGGCCGACGTCGTCGCCGGAGCCGCTGCCGGGGCTTTCGCCGGAACGTACACGACCATGCTTTTGGTGGCTTGGCGTTTGGGACAGCCGCCGAACCAAAGTAACAGGGCGCAAAGCGAGCTAAGAGTTTCCTTGCGCGACATATGCAGATTCTACCACCGGCCGGCGCAGTTCAGAAACTCGATCTGGGGGGGTACGACCTGCGGCTCCGCCTTGGACCCTTGCGCGTACCGGGATGGCCCCGTCGACCCGCAGTCGTTTCGCCGTAACAGATTCATCCCGGTCGCCACAAGGAGACACGCCCGGACAGTGTGCGCGACCTTGGTCCAAAGCTGGCTGTGTTTTTGACCAGGAGTTAGTAGATAAAAGCGAACTACCCCCTTGGTATCGATTATTGACGCTGGAAGTGCGCGCTCACATAATCGGCAGCTTAGGGGCGTCCTATTGCCTCTTGAGCTGTCGATTTCTAGCTTACTGTAACTAGCGTCAGGTCTTGGGTCCGTCTACTCAAAGGGCTTTTGCCATTCAGGAGGAATACGTCGATATGTGCGGACGGGGGAGATGTGTCTGTGCCACCGCCGTGGGCATTGTGTTGTTTGCTGCGGGGCTGAGCGCGCAGGAAACCACGGCGAGTCTTCGCGGCGTTGTCTTGGACCCCAGCGGCGCGCGAGTGCCATCTGCCCAGGTTGCTGCGATTCAAGATGAAACTGGATTCACACGCACCAGTGTAAGCACTGCTGAGGGCGATTACTTGCTCGTCCTGCTGCCGATTGGGCACTACCGGCTGGAGGTTACCGCGCAGGGTTTTCGCAAGTACGTACAGGAAGGCATCAGCTTGAGTGTTGACCAGGTCGCTCAGGTATCCGTTCACCTTGAGGTAGGCCTGCCTCAGCAGACCGTTCAGGTCAAAGCGGACGCTGGGCTTTTGGCGACTACCAACGACCTGGGTGAAACCGTGCACGACAGCGAGATTGTCGATTTGCCGCTGAACGGCCGCAATTTCTCGCAGCTCGGCCTTTTGTTGCCGGGCACTGCACCCCTTACACAAGGCTTGCAGTTGGCCGGCGGCTCTATGCGGGGCGGCCAGTCTTATGCCGTGAACGGTATGCGGCCGGAGTCCAACGAATTCCTGGTGGACGGCGCTGAGAACTACAATTCGATCAACGCCGGCTTCGTTCTGAAGCCTCCTCCCGACGCCATCGCTGAATTCCGGATTTTAACCAACACGGCCTCTGCCGAGTTCGGCCATAACGCCGGATCGAGTACCAACATCGTGACACGATCGGGATCGAACCAGATTCACGGGGACGTTTACGACTTCCTTCGGAATGATGCGGTGGATTCCCGCAACTTCTTTTCCACCAGCGTCGACCCCCTGAAGCAAAACCAGTTCGGCGGCACGCTGGGCGGACCGATCCGCCGCGACAAGACTTTCCTGTTTGGTTTCTACGAAGGGTTTCGCAACCGCCAGGGTGAAACGCAGTTGACCACGGTCCCCACTGCCGACGAGCGCCAAGGGAACTTCGGGGCCGAGTGCCCCAGTTATTCGGCCGAGGGTTTCTGCACCGATCCCGCTGGAACGCAGTTGGTCAATGTGTTCGCCTCGCCGCCGCAACCTTTCCCCTTCAATCAACTTCCTCCGGGCGCGATCAGTTCGATTTCGCAGAATTTGTTGGCGTTCTACCCGCTGCCCAATGAGCCCAATTACGGTCCGAATGCGTACGGCACCACACAGGAGTTGCAGAACACTTCGGACCAATTTGGCCTTCGCCTGGACCACTACCTCTCCTCGCGCGATACGATTTCTTTCCACTACCTCTTCAACAACGGTACTCAGTTAGACCCGCTTTCCATCGCCGGTGCTAATGTGCCCGGTTTTCCCGTGGGAGAGAATTTTCGCGCGCAAAATGCCGCCTTGGAAGAAACCCACTCATTCTCGCCGACAATCGTAAACGTCCTCAGGTTTTCCTTCTTGCGAAACAAATTCTTGTTCGGCGAAGCTACAAACCATACACCGCTCTCCTCGCTGGGATTCCAGTACTCTCCCACCCTCGCGAGCCAACTGGGGCCTCCATTTGTTGAAGTCGGCGGCTACGCTTCAGTCGGCAACCCCATTACCGGGCCGGCAAACGACTATCAGAATACCTATTCGTTAACGGACTCGCTCGCCTGGGTTCGCGGCAGGCATGAACTCAAGTTTGGAGGCGAATACCAGCGCGACCAACTGAATACCCTGCTGGGCATTGCCTCAAACGGGTTTTTCGTTTTTGCCCCGGTTCCCATTACCGGCGATGCATTTGCGGACTTCCTCATCGGGCAGCCGGTGGTTTTCCTGCAAGGCGGAGGCGAGCTTCCGCGCGGGATGCGCGCCAGTAATTTCAACCTCTACGTGCAGGATAGTTACAAGCCCACATCGCGCCTGACGGTTAACATTGGGCTGCGTTACGAGCTGCCGCAGCCTTACAGTGAGATCCACAACGAGGACGCGTTGTTCGTGCCGAATGCACAGTCACGCATCATGCCGAGCGCGCCTCCCGGCCTTCTTTATCCGGGCGATCCGGGCGTGGGGCCTGGCTTAATTGCCAGGGATTATCGCGCTTTCGCTCCGCGCGTGGGCCTAGCGTGGGACCCGACTGGCAACGGGAAGTGGGCCGTGCGGGCTGCCTACGGCATTTTCTATGACCCGTACTACAACGGTGAAGGTGGACCTCTACAAGCGCCGGAAAGCGCTCCCCCGTGGTTCAAGACGATTCAGGAATCGTTTCCTTCGAGCTTCGCGAACCCCCTGCCGGCGGGGACCACTCCCTTCGCGCCCAACTTCGCGGGAGGACCGCAATCACTGACTTTGCTCACTCTCGATCCGCACCTGCGAGTTCCCTACGCGCAAGATTGGAACTTTACCGTAGAGCACTCCTTTGGCCAGGGGTGGTTGCTGGAGGTTGGATACGTGGGCACCAAAGGCACGAAGTTGCCGCGCTTCATCGAAAGCAATCCGCCCACGCTCTGTTCCACTTTGCCGCTCAGTCAGCAATCCTCGTGCATCAGTGGCGAACAACAGAACGTCAATGCATTCCGTCCCTATTCGGGCTGCGATCCGACGAACCCCGGACTGTGCAATTACGGGTCGATCGGTCTGATTTCCGGAGTGACCAACTCCAATTACAATTCACTTCAAACAAGCCTGCGCAAGCGCCTGGGTTATGGCATGGCGTTCCTGGCCTCCTATACTTATGCCAAGGCGCTGGACGACGTATCAAGTTTCAATATCACGGGGTCCGCACCCACACTCGTCGCCGGCGAAAATGACCTCGCCCAGAACCCTTGGGATCTGGAGGCGGAGTATGGCCGCTCGCTCTTCGACGCCCGCCAGCGGCTGGTCTTCAGCTATCAGTGGCAGCTCCCCTTCTGGAGGGAATCGCACGTCTGGTATCAGAGCGCGCTGGGCAACTGGCAGTTGAACGGCATCGTCTCGGCCTCGACTGGGACGCCTTTTACTGTCTATGATTCCAGCGACCCCTCTCTCCAGGGACAATCCCCGGAGATCTCAGGGTTTGTAGGCGACCGCCCGAATCTTGTGGGTAATCCCAACAACGGGCCTCGAACCGCGAGCGAGTGGTTCAACACGCAGGCGTTTCAGCAGAACACTCAACTGGGGACCTTCGGTAATGCCGGCCGCAATATCGTCCAAGCCGCCGGACTTTCCCAATGGGACTTCGCGGTCTCGAAGAATTTCCGGCTGGCGGAATCCGCGACGTTGCAGTTTCGTGGAGAGTTTTTCAATATCCTGAACCGCGTGAACTTTGGCGTGCCGAATGACGACATCAGTTCGCCCACCTTCGGCCAGGTTGAGACGGCGGCTCCGCCGCGCCAGATTCAGTTCGCGCTGAAGCTGTTGTTTTAGACGAGGACAGATTCCCGATCATTGGTTTCTGAGGAGGCAACTTGATGAGCGGCGCAAAGAGGCTCTTAGGGGGATTCGTTCTCACTATTCTCCTGCTGGCGGGTTGGCAACTGGCCTGGGCCGAAGGCCAGCCGGAAACCATCAAGGGCTACGTCCTGGATTCCGCTTGCGCTTTCACAAAGGGTTTGAAGAAACCGATCAGCACAGAGTGCGCCGTGGCCTGCGCTAAGGCGGGTTCACCTCTGGTGATTCTGGCGGACAACGGCACGATCTATTGGCCGATCTCCGACGCCACGCCTGCCCAGGGCCAGAACGAGCGGCTGATGGAGTTCGCAGGCAAGCGGGTGGCAGTCACCGGTAAGGTCTACCAGCGGGCCGGCTCGCGCGCGGTGGTCATCGCCACCGTCCAAGCCGAAAGATGAGGTGGGCTTGGCGCTGCATGGAGGTTGTTACAAATCGCGCGGGGTGGAATTGGCGCCAACCATCGGTGCTTTCCAGATGGTCGGAACTGGTGCTATAGGGTATTAATCCCTTCCGTTCGAGGCACAACCCGGCGAGCGACATTTTGGACATCGGAGGACTTTTTGACCTATGGCTCACATCAAACTTCCAGAAGGACTGCCCGGAATCGTCGGTCCGCTCGCCTATCGGCCTGAAACCGCAAAGCCCCTGCGGGAGCTGGCGGAGGTTCTGCTGCGGGGTCCCAGCCCGCTCACGTCCGGCGAGCGCGAACTGATCGCTACGTATGTTTCCTCCAAGAATGACTGTTACTTTTGCCAGACCAGCCATGGTGCTGCCGCGGCCCACCACTTGGGCGGAAACGAGCAGCTTGTGGTGGACGTGAAGCAGGACTTCGAAGTATCTCCCGTCTCCGCCAAGTTGAAGGCGCTGCTGGCCATCGCCGGCAAGGTGCAGCAGGGCGGAAAGAACGTTACGCCGGCGGATATCAAGCGGGCGCGGCAGCACGGCGCGACGGACTTGGAGATCCACGACACCGTCCTAATTGCCGCGGCCTTTTGTATGTACAACCGCTATGTGGACGGACTGGGAACGTGGGCCCCACGCGATTCCGATCTGTACCGGCAGATGGGCGCGATGATGGCGGAAGAGGGTTACATCAAAGAGGACGCGCCCCAGGCCAAAGCGGGAACGACCGCGGCATAAGGGACTGCAAAAGCAAGTCAAAAGGCAAAGCGCAAAAGTCAAAAGTGGAGGCTCTCTCGCCCGTAGCGCGAAGAGTTTCCGGCGACTGGCAACCGGCAACCTCTTCGAGGTGAACTCATGGGCACCGAAAGCCACAAAATGCAGCCAATGTTCCTTCCCGACGTAGAGAACAATTCACAGCCCGGCGGACGCGGCGACATGATCCGCCTGATGCGGGACTCGGGCAAGGAGTATCCGCAGATCTGGCACTTATTTGCTTTCCGTCCGCAAGCCACCGACCACCTTGGCGGATTCACGCAGGAGATCATGCGCGGCGAATGTCCGCTCAGTCCGGGCCTGCGGGAGCTTATCGCCGCTTTCACCTCGGCGGGAAATCACTGTCCGTTTTGAACGAAGTATCACGCCGCAGTTGCGGCGGAATTGCTGGGCAGTGAAGACTTGGTGCGCGGCGCCATTGACGATTTGGAAGAATCCGCGCTCGCCGAGAAAGACAAAGCTCTACTGCGCTTCGTTACCAAAGTGAACCATCGCGCGTGGGAAATCACCGCCGACGATGTGAAACCTCTGTACGCCGCCGGATGGACGGACGAAGCGATTTATTACGCCATCTCCGTTTGCGCGCTATTCAATTTCTACAACCGCTGGATTGACGCCGCGGGCGTGCACGCGATGTCGGAAGAAGCCCATCGGGAGTTCGGTATCAGAACTGCGAGGCATGGTTATAACCCAAAATGACGAGCCCGCCATCTGCCTTCGCGAGTCCGATCGCGGCTACTACGGCTGGCGCGTGGTGCTGGCGGCATGCCTCGGCGTAATGGTGGGGTTTGGCTCGCTGTTTGTTTATACCTTCGGCGTTTTCATGAAGCCGCTGGGCGCCGAGTTTGGTTGGAGCCGCGAAGCCATATCGCGGGGCTTCGGCTTCGCCGCCATGATGGTGGCGTTCAGTTCGCCTACCCTCGGCCAATGGCTTGACCGTTACGGCCCGCGCCGAATCATTCTTCCCTGCATGACCATCTTCGGGTGTGGCATCGCCTCGCTGGCGTGGTTGCGCCCGCACCTTTGGCAGTTCTATGCCACCTGTATTTTGCTGGGGATGGTAGGGAACGGCGCCGCCCACCTCGCGTATTCGCGTGCCATCTCCACGTGGTTCCGGGAACGCTTGGGAATGGCCCTGGCCTTGGTCATGGCCGGAGCGGGACTGGGTTCCATGGTCCTTCCCTTCTTTGCCCAGACCATCATCAGCCAGGCGGGTTGGCGCGCGGCGTATCTCGGCCTCGGCAGCCTGGCCTTGCTGGTTGGGCTGCCACTCACGTGGCGGTACGTGCACGAACGCGCCCCCGTGCAGCACTCTCCCGACTCCGCACCTCCGCCGGGGATGACGTGGCAACAAGGAATGCGCACTTTGCCGTTCTGGATTATCGTCGGCGTGCTCTTCGTGGGTTCGGTGAGCATGAATGGAACGGTTACCCATCTGGCGGCAATGCTCACCGACCGGGGCATCAGCGCCAAGGAAGCAGCACTAAGCGCTTCGCTGCTCGGCGGATCGAGTCTGCTGGGGCGAGTGGCCGTGGGCTGGGTCCTCGACCGATTTTTCGGGGCGCGCGTTGCCTTCGCGGTTTATTTGATCACCGCGGTGGGAATACTATTGCTCGCCCGCGCCGAGACTCTGATTGTCGGCTGTGTGGCCGCGGGGCTCATCGGTGTCGGAGCGGGCGGCGAGGCGGACATCACCCCATATCTCTTGACCCGTTACTTTGGCCTGCACGCCTTCTCAACTCTTTACGGGATCACCTGGACGTTCTACGCCATCGCGGGCGCCATCGGCCCGGTCATCTTGGGGCGAGCGTTTGACTCCACGGGGTCTTACAGCTCGCTACTGACTCTGCTCGCGGTTGCCATGGCCTTGGCGGGCGCATTGATGCTTCTGCTGCCGCGTTATTCAAGGCCACAGCAAATCGTCCTGGCGCGTGGTGCAGGCGGCGTGCCTCGGCGTGCTGGCGGGGCTTAGCTCGGTTCGAAGTGCGTGAAGAGGTTGTTGAGGGATTCGGCAAGCGCAGGATGGGCAAACACCGCATCGCGCAAGTTTGTGTAGGGCAGTTTACCCATCATCGCTAATTGCAGCATGGACATGATTTCTCCACCCTCCAGCCCGAGTATCGCTGCGCCGAGAATCTGACCGGTGCCGGCATCGACGATGGCCTTCATGAATCCCCGGGTTTCATCCGTTTCCAGAGCGCGAGCCACATAGCTCATGGGCATCCTAGCGATACGGATTTTTCTGTTCTGCGCGCGAGCTTCGGCCTCGGTCAGGCCAATGCGGCCGAGTTGGGGGTCGATGTAGATCGTATAGGGCACCAGCCGCCCGTCGATGGTGGCGTTCCCTTTCTCGATGTGGTTTGTCCGAAGGACGCGGAAGTCGTCGTAGGAAATGTGAGTGAAGGCCGGCCCGCCTTTAATATCTCCTAGCGCGAAGATGCCCGCTGCGCTGGTTTCCAATTTTCCATTCACTTGGATAAAGCCGCGGCTGTCGGTGGCGATGCCGGCGGCAGCGACGTTCAGCGTATCCGTATTGGGAGCCCGTCCCGCGGCCACCAACAGGTGCGACCCATCGAGAATCTGGGAATCATCGTTCGTGCGGAGGGTGAGATGAATCTGTGCGCCCGTTTGAGTGACGCGCACAGCTCTCGCATTCAGCACGATCTCAATGCCGTCCTGCTTCAGAATGGCAGCTACTTCGGCAGCCACGTCGAAGTCCTCGCTCCCCAGGAGTCGCGCCGACTGCTCGACGATGGTCACGCGGCTGCCGAAGCGGCGAAACATTTGCCCAAACTCCAGGCCGACGTATCCGCCCCCGAGAACCAGCAGATGTTCCGGAACGGCCGCGAGCTCCATGATGGAAGTGCTGTCGAGAAACGGTACGTCCCGCAGCCCGTCGAGCACCGGGACAATCGGGCGCGCGCCGGCATTGATGAATATCTTCTCTCCCGTGAGCATACGCTGGCCGCCGTCCTTGAGCCTGACCAGCACTGACTTCTGCTCGGTGAAGCTCGCTTCGCCGAAGATCAGCTCCAGATTTGCCGTCTTTTCAATGCGTCCTTGACTGCCATTGCGGAAGCTGTCCACGATGTCGCGTTTGCGCTGCCGCACGCGTTCCATGTCGATGCGGATGTTTCCGGTCTGAACGCCGTAGTCGCCGCCTCGCCGCGCGAGATAGGCAACGCGGGCGCTTGCGACCATGGTTTTCGTAGGCGTACAACCCTCATTGACGCAGGTTCCACCCACATGCTTACGTTCGATCAGCGCGGTGCGAAGTCCGGCCCGGGCGAGCGCTTGGCACAACGGAGTACCGCCCTGACCTGATCCGATAACGATGGCCTGGTAGTGGTTGGATGCACTCATCGAAAAACTCCTTACGCGGCGGATCTCCCCTCCTGATTTACCGAGCGCAGCGCCGGGAATGCGGGGTGGTCACCTGCGCCGCCGGTTAGACGGCGCTCTTTGGATCGTGGTCTCGTTCCAATGATGTGCGGTCCCATTTGGCTAAATTGGCCGCTGCTTCATACGTTGACTGGAGAAAGTCAAGAAGCGTGCGATCCGGGATCTTCGACTGTCGCACAGTGTCATACGCCAGGATAAATTCCCGAAAATCGGTGCTGTAGAATGCCTCGTCCGGCTTGACTGGCGCCTCCGGGAACCCAGCCGGCTCTGGATAAGCATAGGAATAGAACGCGCCATAGGGGATCGCTCCCCCGCCGGGCCAAAATCCGCAGCTACTTACTTCGTGCGAGTACGCCTCGCGGGTGACCCAATCAGGCAGGTTGGGAATCCCACCCGGGTGCTGCGGAGCGCGCCGCCCGGAAAACCGCGTCACCGCCAGATCCATGGCGCCCCAGAAAAGGTGCACGGGACTGACCTTGCCGATGAACCGGGCGCGAAACTCCTTGAGGACGCGGTCGGCCTGCACAAGGATTCTCCAGAACCGATTCGCGTACTCGGGATCGTATGCCCGGTGAGACTCGTCCTGGTCGAAGTTTATCGGCTCGGGGACTTCGCACGGTCTCTTGTGGATCGCCACCGGCAGATCGAGTTTCCCCATCTCGTCCGTTAGACGCCGATAAAACGCCGCCACGGATTGAGGCTCCAGGGGAAGAGTGCCGGTACGCCCGTCGCTGGTTTGGATAACCAGTTGGTGATTGAGAAAATCGAACTCGATTTGGAACGTCCGGGCGCGATATGGAACGGGCGACGTCGTGAGACCTTTGGAAGTCACATAAAGCGTGACATGCCAGGAGTGATTGACCCAGGGACTTTGGACAAGGCGAATCTTGCCCACGATCTGGGTCCACATATGCAAGGTCGCGTAGGTGTCGCTCCACGACTTTAAAGGAAGGCTCGGCCAAGCTTCTTCGCGCGAATCCGCCGATCGTGTCATCAATCTCCTCCTTCGCCGCGACTGGCTTTTCGCGGCCGCACTCAAGTTCAGGCTGCCCGGCACAATACCGCTTCTGAGAACCCCAAGTCAAAAGCACTGACGGCGAGCTGTGCAGACGAGCTGTTCATGACTTGCAACTCCCGGAAACTCCTGGTGGAGAAAACCCAGAATAATTCTACCAACGCGCTGCAGGATTGGTCTAGGCCGTCCCGATTCTTGTGAACCTCACGGCTTGACCAGCGAGCCGTCCATGCCCCGGACCACGTTCTGCTCCTCGCCGCGACGCGCTGGAGCGGGCGGGTATTTCAGCAAGGCTTCTTCCTGGATATCGATGCCGAGGCCGGGCTCGCCGTTGCCGTAAAGATAGCCGCCCCGAAGCTCTCCCGTGCCGGGCAGCAAATCGTGTACCGACGCCGGGAAGTGATTCTCCTCCTGGATGCCGAAGCTCGGGATCGCCATGTCCACGTGCCAGGCGGCGAGTTGATTCACCGGGTCGTTATCGCCGCCTTCCTGCCACGTGGTGCGCACGCCGAACTCCTCGCACAGCGCCGCGATTTTGCGCACCGCCGTGATGCCGCCCACTTGCGACACGCGGCAGCGAATGAAATCGATGACGCGCTCGGAGATGAGCGGGACGTATTCGCGCGGGCTGGTGAACAGCTCGCCCATGGCCATCGGGGTAGTGGTGACTTTCTTGATCTGGCGGAACCAGTCGATCTGCTCGGGCGGCAGGATGTCCTCCACGAAGAACATTTGGTACGGCTCCATGCGCTTCGCAAATTCGACCGCACCGGTGCCAGTGAGGTGCTCGTGGACGTCGTGTATCAGCTTCACCTCGTTCCCGAGCTTGACCCGGATGTGTTCGAACAGCTTGGTAATCACATCGAAGTAGAGGTCTTCGTCGAAGGCGGGACCGGAGTAGCCGTTCTGGGGACGGCTGCCTTTTCCGGGTGGGATGACGCCGCCTCCGCCGTAGCCGCCCATCTGCGCGCGCACGTGGCGGTAGCCTTCCTCCATGAACTTGTGGACGTTTTCCACGACCTCGTCGGGCGTCCGCCCGTCGGCGTGGGCGTAGAGCGGGACGGCGTCACGCACCTTGCCGCCCAGCAGTTCGTAAACAGGCATCCCGGCGCGCTTGCCTTTGATGTCCCAGAGCGCCATGTCGAGGCCGCCGAGGACATTGTTCTGGACCGTGCTGTTGCGCCAGTAGGCGGAGGTGTTGGTGCTCTGCCAGAGATCTTCGATGCGCGCCGGGTTCTTGCCGATCCAGAATGGCGCATAGTGCCCTTCGATCGCGGCGACGGTGGCGGCGGGCTGGAAGATGTTGCTGGCCGAGCCAATGCCGTACAGGCCGGGCTCGCTGGTGAGGACTTTGAGGAATACCCAACGGTAACGAGACCCGGCGCTTGTGGGGATGGCCTTCACGCCGGTGATTTTGAGCTCGGGCAGGGCGCGGACCGCGCCGGCATAGCGCGCGGCAGCTGCCGCCAGAAGTGGGACTTGCAGAAATGCGCGACGTTGCATGACGCTGCTTCCTGAAGTCGATTATCCGGAATTTCCGTTCCAATTTTTCGGTCGACTGTTAACATACGCCCGACCGCCTCTGAATGCAATCGCCCGGTCGGCGGCTCTTTAGGGCAATGGTGATGCCGCTTGCGGCGTTGCCGGTACCAGCCGGGTAGAGAAACAAGCTGTGACACCCGAGAAATTGATCGCCAGCGAGCCCCGGCACGCAGCGGTATTTGGAAAAAATACAGCCAGAAGTCTCGGTAGCGTGCTTTCAGGACTACATAACGGCAGTTGGGCGCCGCTGAGACAATCCGGGCGCGAAACAGAAAATAGACAACAGAAAATAGAAGGGTTCGCGGGGAGACGAATGGGTTTATACTCGGAGCCTCTGGAAGACCAAAATGGAAATTCCAACTTATAGAGTTCATTAATGTAAGGGGGGGGCCAGTGGCTCAACAGCCATTGGAGTCATGAATCAGCGAGCCTGCGGAAATTTATTGAAGATGCCACGCGTGCAAGTGGTCGTCGACGAAAGCAGCACAACGGGCTGGGAGAGAGAGAATTATTATGACTGAGAAGAGCAAACGAATAAATTGGTGTGAGTATTTGACCACGAGCGCGCAAGTCGCAGTGTTATTAGCTGCGAGCGTGCTGGCGAGCGGCCGTTTGGCTCGTCCAGTTTACGCGGAAACTCTAAACGCGATCCACACAACAACACCAAATGCTGCAAGCAATACGCCACACGCCATACCGACAACGCCAAAGCCCGCGGACATGTTGCAGAGCCAGGCATGGGCCAGACGCTTCCTTTCCCGTGCCACCGAGCTTCCCATTTCCTTTGTTCTCGATGGCAAAGCCATACACGGCATCCCGCAGGAATGGCGTCCGGTTGCAAGCAAACGCCGCATCGACAACAATCGCTCCGAAACAGTTTTCGAAGGCACTGACCCCAAGACCGGTTTGCAGGTTCGAGTGGAGTGTACGGAGTACCACGATTACCCGGCGATGGAATGGGTGGCGTGGTTGAGCAACAAAGGACAGGAGACCACACCGGTCATTCGCGACATCCTGGCCCTGGACGGAACATTCCAAGGCTCTGGGCCAGTCCTGTATTCGAATAATGGCGACTTCTATAGTGAGAAA
>JBKQVI010000589.1:0-11605 GCA_052139985.1 Terriglobia bacterium | reverse complement strand
ACCGGAGGACGCGCTCCCTGGCACGCACGACGCGACAGAGTGATAAAGCCCGCGAGCTTCGTCGCTCGTCCACGGAAGCGGAACAAGCCGCGTGGCATTTGCTTCGCAAGTTGAGGTTAAAGGGATTCCGCTTCCCCCGCTAGCATCCGGTGGGACCGTACCTTGCCGACTTTGGTTGCCGGGACCGGCGCCTGATCGTCGAGCTTGACGGCAGTGTGCATGGGCAACCGAGCCAGGCGAGCCGAGATGCGCTACGAGATGCGTACCTGAAAGCCCTAGGAAATACCGTGCTGCGAATTTCCCACGGCATGGTTCTCGAAGCGCCGGAGCTGTTTGTGGAAAAGGTGGTGGCCATGGGATGGTCGCTACCGGAGGCGTTGGGCTGAGCAGGTTTGGGTTTTGACCCCCTCACCCGTCCCGCCCCCGCTGGTGAAAGCGCGGGTTGCGGTCCACCCTCTCCCCCAAGGGGGCGAGGGATGGGGTTTTTGCCTTGGGGGTGTTTTGAAATGTAGAAACTCCAGGCCCAGGCCAACGGCCTGGGTAACGGAACCCCAACCGATACTCGAGCCCTATAAGGGCGGAACAATCCTTTGAGAGCCTCATCGGCGGGGAGGCGGTAAAACTCTATAGGAGACTCTACAGATTTCAAGGAACTGGGTCACTCCGAATTGAATTGCAAACGGCGGGTCCACAAATAACGCGACCAGCAAGAACGGATTTTGGATGTGTACCTGGCAACGGCCAGTTTCCGATAAGGCGACTTGACCGTCAAGTGGGAACTCGTGTTGTTTTCGAGTGGCCGACAATTACGGGAGTTCTACCCTGTGCCGTCATGACAATCGAGAAGAGAGGTGATTCTGGGTAACCCACCGCATGTGTTAGGTCACCATTACTGGCGAGCCGGATGTACCGTAACTGCGGGGGGACCTGCCCAAGACATGAAAGGTGCAGCGGAACGTGGTGTTCCATCGTGAGCTGTTAGATGCTGCCTTTCATCGACGCGAATAATCCACGCTCAAGCTTGCCGCAGACCTGGTGCTCGTCCCAGAAAGCGATACTTTTTGGGGGCTGCCCATTGCATCGTCGGCAATGACAACGCTCGCTGTGCTCGGTCCCATTTGAGCGGGCGTGAAGGTCACCTTAATCACGCACTTGGCGCCGGGTTTCAGGGAACCACTGCAAGTGGAAGTCCGGGAGTAATCGCGCGCATCGGTCCCTTCAAACGTGACGCTCGAAATATTGAGTTGCACGAGGCCGGTGTTTGTAAGGGTGATGCTCTGGGGCACACTTGAGGTTCCCTTCAGTTGTTCCGAGAATGACAAGGCCGCGGGAGAAAGAGCGGCGAAGGGTGGCAACTCGACCGCCCGCACGCGGTTGTTGGCAGAGTCGGCGATCAGCAGCCTTCCGCGTGCGTCCACGGCAATGCCTTGCGGTGAGCTAAAGTTGGCGCTCGTGGCCGGCCCGCCGTCGCCGCCAAATCCGTAACTGCCGTCTCCCGCCACGGTAGTAGTGGTTCCCGTCACGGCATCGACCCTGAGAACACGGTTGCCTTGGCTTGGGGAAGCGTTCATGTTGCCGCTTAGCGAGACAAAAACATTCCCCTGCGCGTCCACAGCCACATCGCTGGGAGAGTGGAGATTCTTGCTGACCGTAGTGATGATCCCGGTGGTCCCGTCCACACGTCGAATGCGCCCTCCCCAAACTTCCGCGATCAACAGATTCCCGCTGGAATCCGCAGCGACGCGCCAGGGGCGAACCAGGGTGGCGCTAGTCGCGGGTCCTCCATCGCCAATATTTTTGCGATCGTTTCCGCCCCCCGCCACAGTGGTGATGACCCCTGTCTCCCGATCTACGCGGCGGACTCGATCGCCTGCGCCATCTGTGATAAACACGTTCCCTTGCGCACCCACGGCCACGCCTTGCGGGACGTGAAGCCGAGCGCTTACGGCCAGGCCCCCGTCCCCGTCCTTGCCCCCACCTGCCACGGTGGTGACGACTCCTGTCTCGGCATCCACGCGCCGAATCCGGCCCTCGAGTGGATCTGCAATGAAGAGATTGCCCTGGGCATCCACGGCCACTGCCACGGTCTGGCCGAAACCCGCATCCGTAGCTGGGCCACCGTCGCCGCTGAAACCTTCCGTTCCGTTGCCCGCCACGGTGGTAATGACACCCGTGGCAGCATCGACGCGCCTGATGCGCTGACTTTCCATTTCGGCGATGAAAACGTTCCCGGAACCGTCCGTGGCAACGCCGGTGGGAGCAGCGAGGGTAGCTTCGGTAGCCGGGCCATTGTCACCGCCGCTCCCTCCTCCCGCAACCGAGGCGAGGATGCCGCTCTTGCTGTCAACGCGCAGAATACGATGGTTGCCTGCGTCGGCAATGAAGAGGTCGCCATGGCGGTCCACCGCGAGACCCACGGGATGAAGGCTGGCACTGGTAGCAACCTGGCCTTCCCCGCGAAACCCCGATTGCCCATTCCCGGCGACTGTGGTGATAACTCCTGTTGTGGCATCGACCCGGCGGACTCGATGATTTTTCTCATCCCCGATAAAGAGGTTACCTTGGTCATCCACGGCCACACCTTGAGGCCAATTGAGACTGGCGCTCACGGCTGGGCCGCCGTCACCTCCATAACCCGCGACGCCGTTTCCCGCTAGTGTCGTTATGGTTCCTGTCTCGGCATCGACGCGGCGGATCCGGTTGTTGATCATGTCGTTCAGAAAGAGGTCACCGCGCGCATCCACGGCCACTTCCGACGGTGGACCCAGGGTGGCGCTGGTGGCCGCGGCCCTCCGTCGCCGCTGAAGCCTCTTTTTTGGCCGTTGCCTGCCACGGTGGCGATGATGCCTGTGGTGGTATCGACGCGGCGGATGCGCTCGCCCCCGTTGTCCGCGATGAAAAGGTTGCCATGGGCATCCAAGGCCAAGCCACTGGCGTAGCCAAGGCTGGCCTCCGTTGCCGGCCCTCCGTCGCCGCTGATGAGGCCCGACTTGCCGTTTCCGGCCACGGTGGTGATGATCCCCGTCAGCGTATCAACCCTGCGCACGCGTCCTGTATCGGAGATGAAGAGGTTCCCCTGCCGGTCCACGGCGATGCCCATCGGGAAACGCAAGGCCGCTTCAGTGGCGAGACCACCGTCGTCGCTGGAGCCCGCGTTCCCTGTCCCCGCTACCACCGTCAGTCTGCCGCGGAAATCGAGCTTAAAGACTTCGTGCAGGTTAAACGCGGCGAAATAGATATTGCTGGCGGCATCGACGGCAATGCAGGTTGGGTTTCCAATATCCGCAAGTCGCGGCGATGGGCCGGTGGTCCCGCCGCCGGCGATCGTGGTAATGATGCCCTGCTGGGAGAATGCCTGCCACGAGGAACCGAACAGAACTGAGCATACCAACGCGAGTACTACCGGGTGATTTTTGCGTTTCATAACCCCCCCGCTGTACATGCTGACAAAACGATACGCCGAACCACGATGTTTCTCAAGTCGGGCGCAGCGCCTGAACCGGATGTGCTCCAGAGCAGGAGAGGAGAAGCGTCTCGGCGCACTGCCAACTGGTCGCTCAGCCGGCAATTGAAGATTCCGAGCGGCTCACGCGGTACTCGGAAGTTGGACAGAAGCGGTTAAGTTGCGGCCTTGTCGCGGAAGTGCTTTGGGACTGTGCGCGTAAGGAGGCAACAGCCCGTCAAGGGCGATCACCAGCGCCCGACGGCGTGTTTTCAGAAAACCTGGCTAATCATTCACCATAGCGCACAACCTAACCCGCGATGATTCTTCTTGCCGTTTGACGATCATCTGCGGAAAATCACCGAGGCGCCGATTCTGCTTGTGCTCATGCGGACGGAACGCGGCGAAATTGCCGGTAGCTTACGGCTTGGTGTCACCGGCCGATAGGATTGCGGATACGCTGCGAGCGGCCGCGACCCGGCCATGGGATTGACCCGCGATGGCCACCGCGTGCGCCGTGTTCCAGCATTGCCTTTCCTGTTGGGTGCGCCGGAGGGTAGTTGTTTGCGTTGATGTGTGGCCGAAACTTGCCGGGTCAGGAGTGTGGGGGAAGGTTCACGTGTACGCCCCGCAGGCGTGTTGGTGTGCCCGAAAACAAGTTTCTCATCCGAGTGGCCCCCTCCAAATCGGCGAAATTGGTTCCGTTTCAGGCCGGTGCTAACAATGGAGGGTAATCTAAACCCAGGCCGCTGGCCCATAAGCGCTAACTTGAGCGCCACGGCGTTATTCGAAGCTGCGGCAGCGGCGTGGTCCCTTAGCCCACGGCGAGCCAGCCGTGGGAAAGTGACCGTATCGGAACTTTGTGAGCCCCGTCAGGGGCGACATCTGGGTATGCGCATCCGAAACGGGGTGCCCGAGGTCGGAAAGCCAATCGGACATCGCCGCGGCAGGGGCTCAAAACCGTTGATGATGCCGCTGTTTCCCACGGCTGGCTCGCCATGGGCTAAATGACAGCGCCCGCTTTGCGGGCTTCCGAGCGCTTGAGGTCGATAAGTTAGCGCTTGTGGGCCGTTGGCCTGGGCTTCGTTATTTCGTCCCTTTAGGGCTGAATCAACGGCCCTTCGGCCCTCCCCCGGGGCTGAATCAACACCCGTTTGGGGCTGAATCGACGGGCCTCTGGGGGCTCGGAGCATTGGCAGGTTTCTCCGCGACCCGCAAGCACCTGGACGCATAGTCGCCATAGCCGGCCAATCCCGATGCCCGCCTCAAGCTAACTTCAGCAGAATGTGACGCTTGCAGGTGCGTGCACAGACTGGACCCGTTATGGCGAAATTAACCGGCCTACCCGCCGATTTTCAATTACTTAGAGGTGCGGCAACCCCTACGGCGCCGCGTCACTTTGCTTCAAGCTGACAGCAGGGAAGTAATCTCTCAGCAAGTCGCGATGCCACCACTCGCCCTGTGCCCGGCGCTCTGCCCAGGTCGTAAAGTAGTAGTCATAGAGCAACGCGCGGAGATATTTCGGCGGCGACCGCGGAAACGGATTTCGTTCAAGCAAGTGCAGCACGGGCGGCGAACCTTGCAACAACTGGAACATGAGATGGCTGAACCAGGGTGAACTGCGATAATCCCCGAGCGCCGCAAACCACATTTGCCAATCCAGGCGGGGCTGAAAGGGCTCCACCCAGCGCGGGGCGCGGTGGGGGTCGCCGGCCTTGAATTTGAATTCGTAATCAAGCCACGTATTGCCGTCGTTGCTGCCCTCGATGACGATCTCGGGTCGCGAAGTGGTCATGACCGCGAAAAGTCCGTAGCCGTTCACGATGCGCACGGGCTCAAGGTCCGAAAGCAGATGAAACGCCGAAGGTGGCCCCCACTCGATGGGGAACAGATCCGCGAGCTGAAGCAATCCGGCCGCGAAAATGACCATCGCTACGGGAGCGGTCACCCAGCGGCGAAATGCGAAACGCCTTGCCGTTGGTGTGACGCTGCGCAGACGCTCCGCCAGGGCACGCGGGAGGAAACGCGCCACGAAGGCGTCATCAAAGAGCAGAACGCACAGCGCCAGCGTGAGCAGATTGAAAAACGCATAGTTTCCGGTTAGCGCAATCAGGATCTGCAAGAGGATTAGGAATCCTCCCCCCACAAATCGCCAAAGGCGCGGCGTGAAAATCAGGAAGGGAACGGCGAGTTCGACAAAGAACATAAAAGCTGCCGAGCCGTGATGAAACCAAGCCGGCGCGAGGTGAACGTACCAGGCAATGGGCGTGGGCAGCGGCTGGGTGTAGTAGTGGTATTCCAGCGCCGTAAGGTTGCGCCAGGTGGGGTCGCCGCTCGCGAGCTTCACCACTCCGGAGGAAAACATCAAACGAAAGAGCAAGAACCACAGCAGCCATCGCGGCAGTCTGGGCGGCGGAACGCTCTGCGGCCGGCGCGGCCACAGATGCGAAGGCGCCAGGAAGATGGCCAGGAAACCGGCCTCGAGCAGAAGATTGTCCCACTGAAAGGACAGAAAGTCCTGTCCCACCGTCACCAAGGATAGATAGAGCACCCATTCCAGCGATAAAACCAGAATAGGGGCAATGTCGACGATCAGCAGAACTGACCCGGCCACGCCGAGCACACTCATCGCTTGCAGCGCCGCGTCGCTCGAGCTCAGCCAAGCGAGCGAAGGGAACAACCAGTAACGCTCAGGGCCCAGGCGCGAGCGAACCATATCGAGAAACTCCCTGGCCGGCAGGATGCCGTTGTGCCCGAGCAAGCCGAGGATCTGCGTGGCGAGGGAGAGAAACGCGAAGAAATACACGACACCCACCAGGCGCAGGAACAGCCATGTGGCGAGAGAAAAGGAAGGGCGCTCGAAATGCTTTCCCCAGAAGAGGCGAGTGAGCCGGTAGAACAGATTCCGGTGCCGCGCCACCAACCTGTAGAAGAACTCTGCAACCGCCGCCGCCCCGGGCAGATGCTGGTAGAGCCAGAGCATCCAGGCATATCCCATGACCAGGGCGAGCGTGCGGAACACAGCATGGGCCGCGCTTAAAACCGTTCCTTCCGGGAGAACCAACTGCACCGCACGGACAAACGTTTCGCGCGGAATTTCCGGAAACTGCGCCGCCGCTTCCTGGAAAGGCGCGTATCGAACGCGATCGCCGGTGAGGGAACGCCAGCGGTCAATCCAAAGACGGCAAAAACTGCAATCACCGTCGTAAACCAGAATCGGTCTGTCGGAAACAGAGGGACCCATTTCCCGAAACCTTGTAAGCGAGAGTGGCGATGTTCGGCTAGGCGGCGAATTGCCATTTTAATCGAGCAGGATGCCCATGCCAATGCGGCTGCGAGATCAAGCTCTGTTATGAGACTGTGAGCTGTCGGCTATCAGCCCTTGAGCTAAGGCCGTTTCCGCGACGAAGCCAAGGCCCCTCAGTAGAGGATATCCAAAGCGCTGTCAAAGAAGCGGTGTTGGAAGCCGACGAAATGATGGAAGTAGGGGGAAAACGTATTGTTGTAAACATCGCGGGGATTGGAATGGTCCGAGAGATTGAAGATCAGGAGCGAGCCGCGCATCAGGTGCTTTCTCAGCAACGGTAGCGGCAGATGGAATTCCTTACTCAACTTCATATCCAGCGAGAAGAAGCGAGGGAAACGCTCTGCGTTGGGTATGCCAACGTAATTCTGCCGCATGTCCACAAAAGAGTAAGGAAATCCGGAATGGTAATCGGCCACTGGGCCGGCTTCAATTCCCCACAGGTGGGTTTGGAATCGTCCCCAGCCCAGAACCCGGCTCGGCGCGTCTGATGCCAGGTAGGAATACGCATCGGGGCGAATCACCGGCATCTCAAAAGGCACCCACAATTCCGCCAGTGTGTTCAAATCGCCGCGCGCTTCGCTGTAGACGTAGGAGACGTTGAATTCGGAATTGCCGGTAAGCCGCATGTGCACGGTGGATTCCACTTCGTCGTAGCGGGAAGCGCCGCGGGCCGTCAGGAGCATCGCAGGTCCCGTGGGCAGATCCGTCACCGGATTGATGATGAATTGGTCGTAAGCTCGACTAGCAAGGTAGCTCAGCCGCAGCATCAGGCGGGGACGTAACTCGCGGTCTGCCTCCAAGCTCCAGGTCCAATTGAAGGGCACGGTGCCGGGGAAGTTAGACGAGGCCACGAATTCCCCCTGGCGATTGAGGTCGCCATAGGCATTCGCGTAAGAAACCGGCGGTCCCTGAAGATTCCCCAGGTCGTCGAAAAGGCTCACTTGGCGAATAGGGTTCATCATGTAATTACCGCCAAGCAACGGGGAATGATCGTAGAAGAGGCCCAGTCCCCCGCGGAAAACCGTTTTACCATCACGGCCGGGCGAATAGGCAATTCCAAGGCGGGGCGCAATGTTCGCGGCGCTGCCGAGGGATTGCCCGGAGTATCGCAAGCCGAGATCGAACGAAATCCGGTCGCTAGGCACCCAGTGATCCGCCACAAAGAGGAATCCCTCAAAATCGCGCGACGCTAGCGTTCCCGGTCCGAGGAAGTCTATCCGCTCCGTCACCGATCCATCCGTCCGCAGCAAGTTCACGGTACGGGATTGGCTGCTGCCTTCATAAGTGCGGTTGAGGAACCCCGCTCCCACGGTCCATTCGTGCCTTCCCCACCATTTCTCCTTGGGGAGCTTGTACGTTTCGCCAACTTGCTCCTGTTCGCTATCGCGCTGGTAAGAGTTGAAGAAGTTGCCGCCCCAGCCGTTGGGTGTAACCAGCATGTCGGCGGCGCCCTGTCCGTGTCCATAACTGTCAAACGTCATGCCGTCTACGATGGTCGTAAAAATGCCGCCGCCGGTGGTGATGTATTGATCCGTCAGGGTAATCTTAAACCCGTGCTGTCCATAATCGGAGGAGGCCGACTGAGGAACCAGGGAGTCGATATCGGCAAATTGGCGGTTTAGGGGAAAGACATTCGCCGTGACCGTAGCCAAATGATGGGGCGAGAAAACGTAGTGAAAGTCGGTGAAGGAATTGAAATCGTGTGTGCGGATATCGTTGTGCGGCCAAGCCAGTCCGCGCACCGGCTGCTTGTCAATGTCGTATCCCAGCGCCTCGGAGAAGCTCAATCGGTTGGTGAGCACCGGGCCCGTAACATACACCCGGGGGTTGAAATCGGCGATTCCCACCAGTGAGCCAGTCTCAAAGCGGGGGTTGGGGGGGAGGTTTTGCGCCTCAAATTTCCACGTATCCGCCGGCGGCCGCGTATGGATGGTCGTGAGGCCGCCGGTAAAGCCGCCATATTGCGCATCATAAGCGTTCTTGTAAACCTGGAGGGAATCGATGGCGACAAGGGGAATGTCAATCGCCTGGCTCCCGGTTACGGGGTCCGACGTCTCCGCGGAGTTCACCAGCAGTAGACCCTGGCTTTCCGGAAGCCCCTTGATGTTGATCTTCCCATCCGGCGTGCGGACCACGCCGGGCAGGTAAGGCAGCGCCGCCTTAAACTTCTGTTCGACCAGCGGCAGACTGTCAAGTTGTTGTCCGCCCAATTTGGTGGAGGGCGCACCCTGCTCCGTCGATACCGTGGCCGCCTTCTCGCGGACCTCCACGGTCTGGTGCAGCACCACCTCCGGCGGCAAAACCATTTGAAGGTCCGGTGGAGGCTCGTCGGTCACTTCCAACACCCGCCTTATGGGCTCGTGGCCCGCCGCGGCACAGATCAAGGAGTACCCGCCGGGTTGTAGGCCCGAGAATTCAAACTGGCCTTTGTGATCGGTGGTAGAGGTGAGCCCCTCCGGAGGAAGCAGACGGCTGGTGAGCGTGCAGAGGGCCTCGGGAATGGGGGCGTCCTTTTCGCCGAGGACTTCGCCCCGAACCGTCTGCGTCGCGGGCAAGGCGCCCGCCAAGCACTGGCAGGTTATGAGGAGTCCCGCTCCCAAAAGAAGAACCGTAGTACACCATCGGGGCCTCTTAATGCTCATGTTAATTCTGGCCTCGGAGTCTGTCCATGTGAGGGTGAAACTCCGAGTGCCTCCTTCAATGCGCCTTCACCAAACCCAAGAGTCGTGCTGTGAGCTGTTAGGGCTTCTCAGCGTGGCTGGGCTCTTCACGCCTGATGGGTCCCGCACTCTGCTTCGCAACGGTGGCGGGCTTCTCGCGACTGGTGATTCCCGCACCTTCCTTAATGGTGAGGAACTGGTTGGCGGGGATATTGGTAAATTTCTCCACCTTCTGAGTGGTGGGCCACTTTACCTCGATCGAGTCCACCACCGAGGTTGATCCCAGACCGAAATGGAGGCGCAGATCGCTTTGCGACATGACACTGGTGCCGGTATGAACCTCGTCGATTTGCGCGTGCTTTCCCGTCACCACGCGCACACGCGCGCCGATGGCGGTACGGTTGCACTGGGTGCCCAGCAACTTTATGGTGATCCAGTTATTCTTGTTGCCCCCGTCGTTGCGCAGGAGCGACGGGCGATCGTTCATGTTGAGGATCAGCACATCGACATCGCCATCGTTATCGAAATCGCCGAAAGCGCAACCGCGGCTGGCGAAGTGCTCTGTCACCCCCGGCCCAAGTTCCTTCGAAACGTCCTTGAACTTACCATTCCCGAGGTTGCGGTACACGATCCGAGGGGAAGTGAATTGGGCGTCGAGGTGATACTCTTCAATCTCCGGGTACACGTGGCCGGTGACGTGGAAGATGTCGGGCCACCCATCGTTGTCGTAGTCCGTAAAACCGGCCCCCCAACAAACATACTGGGTGTTGACGCCCAGGCCGGCGACAAAAGTCACATCGGTGAACGTCCCATCGCCGTTGTTGTGGTACAAGTCGGGCGTGTCATCGGAAAAATTGGTTTTGAAAATATCGAGCCATCCGTCGCAGTCGTAGTCAGCCACGCCGACACCCATGCCGGCCTGCTCCTGCCCGTCCTCGTTGTAAGCGTTCCCGGCCATGACCGCGATGTCTTCGAACGTCCCGTTGTGATTGTTGTGGAACAGAATGCTGGGTTCGGAGTCCACCGCCACGTAGATATCGGGCCATCCGTCGTTATCAAAATCGTAGGAGACGGCGGTGATGGAGTAGCGCGCCCCCGGCTTCAGGATGCCTGCTTTTTCGGAAACATCCGTGAACGTCCCATTGCCGTTGTTGTGGTAGAGGATGTTCATTCCCCCCTGCAGGCCGCGCGGCCCGCACATTGTCGGAATGCCTTTCCATTGGCAATAGCCGGTTTGTCCCGGCACAGGCGTATGCTCCATGTCCAATTCGATGTAGTTGCACACGAACAGGTCGAGGAATCCATCGCGGTCGTAATCAATCCAGGTGCAGCCGGAGCCCCAGCGGACGCGGTCTTCCCACAACCCCGCCTTCTTGGTCACATCCGTAAAAGTGCCATCGCCATTGTTGTGCCACAGAACGTTGTGGCCCCAATAGCCACAGAACAGGTCATCCCAGCCGTCATTGTCATAGTCGCCCACGCAGACGCCGGTGCCCCATCCGGTACGGCTCAATCCGGCTTTTTCCGTAACGTCCGTAAACGTGCCGTCGCGGTTGTTCTTCAGGAGGTGCTGCGTGGGAGTCTTGCCATCGGGATACGGCTCTTCGCCAGGCAGGCGGTCGCCGTTGGTAAGGTAAATGTCGAGCCAGCCATCCTGGTCGTAATCGAAGAAGGCCAACCCGCTGCCTTTGGCTTCAATAATGTATTTTTTGTGCTTAACGCCGCCCCACACGTTGGGGATGTCGAGGCCTGCCTCTTTTGCAATATCCACGAAAGTGACGGGGATGGGCGATTCCGGGTGCGGTGCTGTGGCCGCCTGCAGCACGGGGATTCCTGTCCATCGCCACAGAGGTGTCGCAAGGGCATCAAGAATTCCCGATCCCAAAAGTATTGCCGAAGAACCCACCCAATTACGACGCGAGAATTTCATGCCGTCCTTGAGGCGCACCAGCGAACTGTCGCCTTCCCTCCCGTTTCGCCGCCCATAAAGAAAACTGGCTAAAGGTGTGAAAATTCAAACCCCTCATTATACTATGCATCTTGCCGGAGCCCGAACGAAAGCGCTGACCGACCGTAATCCGTCCGTAAGTAGATGGGTTCGACTCGAACTTGGTAATTTTGCGTTAGCCACGATAAGAATGAACTTGCCCGGGGCCGTCGAGGGCGCGAGGGCGGCGCAGTTGGCCCTTACTCGTG
>JBKQVI010000588.1:0-4113 GCA_052139985.1 Terriglobia bacterium | reverse complement strand
TTCGTGGGCAGGATCACGCGCAGCTTACGCACATTCCCGGCGTGGGTAAAAAGCTTGCCGAGCGACTGGTGGTCGAGCTCAAAGACAAGCTCGACGACTTTGCCGTGGCGCCGGCGCAGCCGTCTGTCGAGGGTCCCGCCGTCGATGACGTGCTCTCTGCGCTGACCAACCTGGGCTATCAACGGCCGGCCGCGGAGAAGGCGATCGAGCAGGCCATTGCGAAGGAGAAGACGCTGGCCGCGGATTTCGATGGACTATTCCGTGCGGCGCTGAAGGTCATTCGATAGTTCCTCAAATTACTGAGAAGAACTCAGCTTGCCATCCGATGGCCTTGGATCAATAATGGCCGGGGCGGGTGAGGAAGCTCATGAAGATCGCCGGCAAGTTTGCTATCTTCACTGCTGTCCTGTGCGCGTTGGCAGCCACGGTTTGCGCCGGTTTCTGTTTCGGACACTGGAACCGAGCGCACGGAAAATACGGCAGGAATCTAGACTTCCGCGTGTCGGCGATGACCACCGCATATTTCGATCAGTTCAACCGAGCGCCGGAAGGGCCCGATGTGTTTTCCGTCTCGCAGGCCCGCGAGATAGAGAAGAGCGGCCAGGCTCCTGCTGGTTTCGCGTGGTTGCCGGTCTCGAAGTTTTATTTGGTGGTGACCGGTGGTGGTATCGAGCCCCGTGGCATTACGCGCGTGACCGATGGGCAGGAGTTCCTGCTCGTGGCCAATCGACCGGAGATGATCCTCACGCATTCGGCGGACAAGCCCGCATGGGGCGTCAAGTCTGTAGAGATGACCTCCACATACATCTATGGTCCGGTGGTAAAACGAGTTCAAATCGATTTCGACGACGCTGGCAAAGATTTGTTGAGGCAGTTCACCGAAAAGTATGTGCGGCACTCCATTGCTGTGGTTGTGGACGGGCAAGTGATTGCGAGCATGGGACTCCTGACCCCAATCAGAAGAGGTGGTCTTGGACTCACATATCCGGAAGGGGCGGAAGTTGTGGCGGGGAAGCTGCGCGATTCGCTGACGTCGGAGCAGAAGTGATCATTCCGCAGGCGCTGGGGGAATCCGATAGGCTCGGGCAGCATTTTTTCAGAATCGTACGTCGCAATGCTCTCATCAAGAAACGGCAGGTGTATTTGTTGGTTTCGCTGGCCCGCTTGTAACCGGGAATTCGAACAATTCGGTCTAAGATATAAGAACCGCTGATTCCTGATATCCCCTTGAGTGTCAGCCTTCCGCGCGCACAAAGGATGGTTTGATTGCGCTTTACTTTCGCCGTTGTCAGCATCGGTGTCGCTCTCAGTGTCCCGACCGGGGCCACGACAATTCCGAATGCGCTTCGGATCGCCAATTTTGCACCTGCCTGTACATTTGCGTCTAACGTGGGCTCGATTGCATCCGATCCGAGTCTGACCGCGGGCGATTATTCCGCCAAATTTGACGACGTACTGGAGTTCGACTCTGCCGACGGTCCCCAAACCGCATCGAGCAGCGGCCCGACCGTCTCAAATACAGCTATGCATCCCGCGCCTGATCCCGGGGCGCCCGTCGATGCTAACGGCAACCCCATTCCCCTCGAGCGCAGGGAGCCGACGCGGATCCTCGGTTTCATGCCTAATTTCCGGACTGTTTCCGGCGGAGCCAAGCCTCATCCACCAGGTTGGAAGTACAACTTCAAAGTCGCCACCCAGCAGGCAACGGACTATTCTTCGTTCATCTTCCTCGGCCTCACCTCGTTCACCGCGGAAGGGATGGATCTGCACGCCGCTCTGGGCAAAGGCGCGAGCGGGTTTTACGCCTACACCTGGCGCGGCTTCCTCGATAAGTCCGACAACACCTATCTCTCGGCGTGGTTGCTTGCCTCCACTTTGCATGAGGACACGCGCTATTACGCGCTCGGCAATGAACGCAGCATTCCCGTTCGCGCCCTTTACGTCATCAGCCGCCAGGCGGTTGCCCGCACTTACGGCGGCCGCCAGACGCCTAACCTCGCCGGGCTCGGCGGCAAGATTCTTACGCAGGTGGTTTCGCGCACCTACTACCCGCCCAGCGCGGCCACGTTCCCTGTTCTCGCCAGCAAGTTCGGTTACTCGGTGATGCGCGACGTGATCTTCTCGTCGATTCGCGAGTTTTATCCTGACACAGCCGCGCACTTTATTCGCAAGCACCGGGAGAAGATGGCGGCAAAGGCAGCGGCGCAAGCGACCACGCCGCGGTGACGGCGGGCTGGCAAATTGGCGAATCGGAGCGGGGATTGCAGTGCTACGCGACTCGGCTACAGCATCACACGCACGAAGTGGGGTTTGCCATTTCCAGCAATGGTTTCGACAATGCTGTCTTTGGCGCGAATGCGGCGAATGCGGTTGCTGACAAAGTCGGCGATATACAGGTTTCCGGCGTCGTCGAAGGCGAGGGCGCAGGGATTCTCAAAACTGGCTTCGATTGCCGTGCCTCCATCGCCCGAGAAGCCCTTAACCGTGCCCGCGATTGTGCGAACCGCACCGGTGGCGGCGTCGATGCGCTTAATGAACACTCCATCGACAAAGACCAGATTTTCCTGATCATCGAAAAGCATCCTAAGCGGCGCCGCAGCAGTATTTACATAGGTCGAAATCATCTGAGTCCGGGAGTCGACTTTGCGGATACGGGTACTTGCCTGGTCATTGGTGTTCTGGCCGATATAGAGGTCACCAGCATGATCGACTGCAACGCTCATTGGCCATTCCAGACCTGCCTCAAGTGCCGGGCCGCCGTCGCCAGCGATGCCTTTCTTGCCGCCGCCCGCCACGGTGGTGATGATGCCCGTTCGAGCGTCGATGCGGCGAATCCGGGAGTTGCCGCTATCGGCGACGAATAGATTACCGGCCTGGTCCAATGCGACTCCATATGGCTGGTTGAACTTAGCCTGGGTGGCTGGGCCGCCGTCGCCGGAGAAGCCGATCTCGCCGGTGCCGGCGATCGCGTCGATTGTTCCCTTCATCGTATTGATTCGGAGAATGCGATTCGATGTGCCTTCTGCGCCAATCAGATTTCCGTCTCTGTCCACTACGAAGTTCGTAATCGACTCGAGGGACGGGAAGGGCGTCAATGTTGTTATGGTGCCGCTCTTCAGGTCAACCTTTCGAACTGCATTCGGCTCGCAGCCCTCGGCAACGAATAATGCGCCGCGCACAACCGCGATGGCTGTCGGGTCACAAATCTGGGCCTTGATAGCAGGACCGCCATCACCCTGGCGATGGGAAACATTCTGGCGAGACGGAAGAGTGACTTGAGAAAAAGCACTGTCAGAGATGAACAGACCGAGCAAAAGCGTGAAGATGAGTGTAAGTCTCAAGCCGCCATTCTATCCCTTTTGTGAATGCGCGTTTTGGGAGTGATCCGTTTTGTTTGAGTGGCACGGTTTTCTTCGACTTGGCCACGCCGTCATTCTCATCGCCTCTCGCGGTAAACTCCATTTGTCATGGCTCCCAAGAGGAAACCCGCATCCGTTTCTGCCCCGCCCTACTTCCGCCCGGAAGCGCTCACCTTTCTGCGCAACCTGGCCAAGCACAATGATCGCGCGTGGTTTCAGCCGCGCAAGGAGCAATTTGAGGCGGAGCTGAAAGAACCGATGCTGGCCATCGTGCGCAGGATTACCGACGCCATGGTGGACTTTGCGCCGAATCATGTGCGGCCCGCGGAGAAATCTTTGTTCAGGATTTATCGCGACACGCGTTTCTCGAACGACAAGCGCCCCTACAAAACGCACGTGGCCGCATGGTGGACGCACACGGGATTCGAGAAAACTTCCGGCGCGGGCTACTACTTCCATTTAAGCGCGAAAGAAGTGATCATCGCCGCAGGCTCTTACATGCCGGAAAAGGAACAACTGGCCGCGATCCGCCACTGGCTGCTCGATCATCACGCGGAGTTCAGGAAGCTGCTCAAGAGGCCAACGGTGCGCAAGCTCTACGACGAATTCGAGGGCAATGCGCTCACACGCCCGCCGAAGGGTTTCCCGTGCGAGCATCCGGGGATGGACCTGATCCGCTGCCGCCAATGGGGCCTGGCCGCGGAGCTGCCCGCGAAGGCTGCTCTCAAAAAGGACATTGCTGATGTGGTGATTC
>JBKQVI010000587.1:0-10790 GCA_052139985.1 Terriglobia bacterium | reverse complement strand
GAACGAACTGATGAAACCTAGACCTCCTCCCCAACCCGCCATTCTCCCTGTCCTAAAGCCTTTCCCTGCAATGGCGCGGTACGGGGCTAGCGATTATTTTGGACAGCAGTGCTGTCATTTAGCCCACAGCGAGCCAGCCGTGGGAATGCCGGCAGGGGAAGTAATCTTTGAGCCCCGTAGGGGCGACGTCGGGCGGCGGTTCGACCTGATACCGCCCCTACGGGGATGGAAGTGCATTTTCCTGAGCGCGTTCGCCCACGACTGGCTCGCCGTGGGCCACACGATCTCGCCGCTACGCGGCTTCGGAACAGGCCCGAGGCCTTTAGGTGAACGCTTATGGGCCAACGGCCTGGCTCAACGGGATCCAAACCAATGCCCGAGCCCTGAAAGGGCGGAACAATCTTCTTCAATCCCACACGTATCGCTGGTCGTAGGCGGTTCCGGGCGCGTGTAAGAGCTTCCGGAATTCCGCCGCCCACGGAGTGGTGGGTTTATTGTTTCACCACCAAGGCACAAAGACACCAGGAACGACCTTCTCGAAATTTCAAAGTCTGTCTTGGTGTCTTCGTGGTGATGAACTTGGAGTTGCGAAAGCGATTGCGGCATGGGGAAATACGTATCTCGCCCTTTCAGGGCTAGCGGTGAAATTGGGGGTAATCAAAACCCAGGCCTTCAGCCTGGGCTTCGTTATTTCGCCCCCTTGGGGCTGAATCTGCGGCCCACCGGCACAATCAATGGCCCCCTCGGGCTGAATCAACGCCCCTTGGGGCTGAATCAACGGGCCTTGGGGCTCAGAATAGTGGCAGGTTTCTCCGCGACCAGCAAGCACCTGGACGTATTATCGCCTTACCACTTCTCCGCTCGCGGAAAGCTGCATTCTTTAGATCCGTGGTGGGAAATCCGGGCTAGCGCTGAAGGCTCGCGACTTTGTGTTAAGGGAGCCAGATATCGCCCCTGGCGGGGCTCTTTGGGTAGATTTCGGTATGTCGCCTTTTTCCCACGGCTGGCTTGCCGTGGGCTACATGACCACGCCCGCTTTGCGGGCTCGCAGGATCGCAAATACGATTCTCACCAACATTCGAGGGCCGAACGCCGTACAGAAGTTCTGACTGCACGCGAAGCCCGCTTTGGACGGCGGTCGCGCAGCTACCGCTTTCCACGTCCGCTTCATACGGCCAACCGGCAAGGAACTGAAGAAAAGGGCAAAAAACGCGTCAGAGTCGCGGCCGCAGTCCAAAGCGCTTCGCGCAGTCACTCCCTATTGAATCAGCCGGGTGGCGACGATGCTGGCGGAGTTGGGCGCTCCCGCCACGGCTCGGGTCCGAATCAGCGCCTCGAATCCTTCCTTCGCTTTCGGATTCAGTCCCAACGCCGCCCGTAGTGCGCGCGTGTTCGCGGGGTCGGCCAGGAATCTGCCTGCCGCTTCCGTCCCTTCCTGCTGCAGGCCTTGGAGAATCAGGATGCTGCCCTTTGGTTCCGCTTTCGGAAGCAGCGCAATCGCGGCATAATCCTCGCCGTCCGTTCCCGTCCAGCGGAGACCCTCGTAGGTTTTCTGCTCACCCGGCAGCGGGACTTTGTTCAGAAACGCCTTCTGGCCTGCTCCGACCAAGCCTTCGGTTTCCACAAAGTTCAAGCGGCTCTCGAAAAGATGGACCCATGGATTCGAACCCGGGCTGCCGAGAAAAATGAAATTGCCTTCGTCCAGGTCGCGCGGTTTGATGTCCCGCGCGGAACGGACAAATATGTGGTCGCGGTATGGCCCCGAGAGCTGGAGTACCGCAGTCAGCGTGGCAACATCCGCAAACGAGGTGAGCAGCGAGGCGGAAATGTAATTCATCATCCGGCCCCCGTCCTTGCTCAGACCATTGGGAATGAAGTTTTTGGGGAAATCAGGCGCCAGATATTCGTCCAGCGTGCCGGGCTTGCCGGACGCGATGCGGAGTATCCCGAAATTGACGTCGGAAACCACGACGTGAGTGCGGTGCTGGCCATCCAACACCTGCGAGAGGGGCCAAGGCGGCGCGGATTGGGCCGATGCAGCCGGGGAAATGTGTGCCGTCCACAATTGGCGCCAAAGGATGCCGCACGCCAGGACTAGAATTCCGCAGAGAATCCAGGGAGCGAGCCGGGCGAAGGCCAGCCGGGTTGGTGTGCCTGCTGCGTGGGATGTGACGTCAGCTTCGGCCAGCCGGGAGCGGTGAAAAACAGGGACATAACTACCTTTGGGGATCTCGACAACCAGGGGTTCCGGCGTCTCAACTGAGTCAAAATACTCGTGCAGTCGCAGCCTGAGTTGCCGGACGTGGACGCGCACGGAACTGTCATCGAGCGGACTGTAGTCGGCGGGTTTGCCAAAGGCAGAATGTCCGATCTTTTGCTCGGTGAGCTCGCCCGAATGCCCATGCAGGGTGCGCTCGGCGAGGAAAAGAAGAAGTTCGCGCAACCGCGCCGACTTCTGAAATGCTGGACTGGCCGCAATCCTTTCAATGAGTTGCCAGCGCTCATTGGCCAATAAGTCTTCAGTATACGTAGCCTTTTGGACCGAAACCCCCATGCTAAGCCTCACTCGCTATGAAGGTGTGTCCCCCGCCAGACGGATTTTACTCCACTCCGGTTACCGCCAATCCTATCCAGGATTCCCTTGCTTCCCCCTGGACTGACCCACCGTCTCAAAAACCCTGGTCAAAGACCGTCAAGGAGCCGCGACTACGACCGCCCAACACCCAAGGAGAGGCGAACACACGACAAGTGTGACGCAGAAAGTACATGGTACCTCAAAGTTACCTGTGGCAGTTCAAAAATTAATCTGATGTGAACCGTAGGTTAAACTGTTGCTTTGAGTTGGCTAATCACAATTTAGCTGCAATTAACAAAGAATTCACTATGTAATGCCCTTTGCAGGGCGTCCGAAAAGCCGGAAACTCTGTGCCGAACGAACATATTGCGTGCCCGCCCTCTAGGTTTGTTGCCCATGTGCGAAGGCAAGGGCGGGCGAAATGTCGATCTACTGCCGCGCCTGGTTGCTCGACAGAATGTCTATGAGTCAAACCGGCGTGGGTTGCTTGTCGTCGGGTTTTCGGATCGGAGAGGCATGACGGTTTGCGATAGGCTCAATACCCAATAACACCACCTGGAAACACCTGGAAAGCACACTCGGGCTACCCTGGGCATCTGCGGAATATCCATAATGGTGCTGACGGCGGTGTGGCAATTGGGTTTATCGCTCGCCTCCCAAACTCCTTCACAACGATGAAGCGAATCTTGAGGAGGAAATAGATGAAGACCGCTACAGGTGTAATACTGTGCACACTGTTAGCTGTTGTGAACCTCTGCGCCCAAACCAGCACTGGAGCGCTCAGCGGAAGCATCACGGACTCCAGTGGCGCGGTCATTGGCGGAGCTTCCGTTACGGCCACCGATCCAGCAACCGGTGTGACTGTAACCGCGAAGACCACCGAGGCGGGACTGTACTCCTTCCCCAACCTTCCCCCAGGGACGTATACGGTCCGGGCAAATTTCACGGGGTTCAAGACTTCAGAAAAGACGGGGGTGGCCATATCCGTTTCGTCCACCACTAACCTAGACTTGCAACTGACCATCGGCGAGCATACAGAGTCGGTGACAGTCAAAGGGGGACAGGCGCTCCTGCAAACCTCCACCTCCTCTGTAAGTTCAACCGTTCAATCCCAGCTAGTCGAGAACCTGCCGCTCGAAGTGAGTGGGACTATACGCAATCCGGTGCAATTTTTGACGCTGGTACCCGGATTTGTGGGGAGCGTCAGCAACGATCCGGGGTCGAATAACTCGGACGATTACAAACTGAACGGCGGCCAGGAAGGCGGGACGGATATTCTCGTGGATGGGGTTTCAATTTCGCTCGTCTCACCGAACACGCAGGAGAATAAAGGGATCTCGCCCGAAGCCGTGCGCGAATTCACGGTGCTCCAAAGCAATTTCTCCGCGCAATACGGGGAGAGCGGCGACTCGATTGTGAACCTCAGCGTGAAGTCAGGCTCGAACCAACTGCACGGTTCCGCGTACGATTACCTTCGCAACCGCGTCCTGGATGCGAGCAGTTGGACCAACAACACAGGCTGCAACGGCGCGGCCAGTTGTCCCAAGCCCCTTGATACGCAGAACGATTTCGGAGCCCTGCTGTCCGGGCCCGTCGTCCTCCCGAAAATCTACGATGGCCGGAACAAAACCTTCTTCATGGGAGATTATGAGGGCTTCCGCTTCAGCACCAGTTCATCCGCGATTTACAGCTACCCCACGGAAGCATTTCGCAAGGGTGATTTCTCCGCTCTGAGCAACGTTCTACTTTTCGACCCCGTCACCCACGCTCAGATTCCGGGAAACAACCTGGCGAACGATCCTAACTTTACGGCCAGCACCGTAATGAGCAAGGTGTACTCGCTGCTCCCCGCGACGAACGGCGGCATCTCCAACAACGTGTTCGAGCAAAGCGAGTCCAGAACCACCGCCAACCTGTGGGACATGAAGATCGACCAGAACGTCTCCGAGAAGCAGAGGATATCGTTCGGCTTTGACTGGGACAACACCAACACTGGCTTCTTTGTGCCCCAGGACGCACTCCAAGGGAGCCAGACTCCTCAGAACACGCGCTACACCCGCCTGAGCCACGACTACATCTTTACGCCCACTCTTCTGAACCATTTTCTGGTCGGGTTCAGCCGCCGGTGGCGCGGAGAACTCTCGAACGGCATCGGGAAGAACTATCCCGCCGAGATCGGCTTGACCGGCGTACAAGACACCACCTTTCCTTGTATTCAATTCAACTCCTCGCCGTACTACCAGGTGCTCAACAACTGCGGCGACTCGCAGTTTGCCGACAACGTCTTTCAGGTTGACGATGCGGTGAGCTGGGTGAAAGGCAAGCACGAATTCAAGTTCGGCGGCGAGCTTCGCTCGCTGCAATTCAACGTCCGCCGCCTCACCGATTCGTCCGGTAACTTGATCTTCGACCCTGCGGAAACCAGTTCCACCACCGACCCTCGGTGCAGTAGTGGCACGTTCGTTTGCGGGGACGCCGTAGCAAGTTCGCTGTTCGGCCTTGTGCATCAGGGAGTCCTCGATTACGGCTCGTTCAGCGGAGTTCGCTACAAGGACCTCGCTTTCTTCGCGCAGGACTCCTACAAGGCCACTCACCGCCTGACCCTGAATTATGGATTGCGGTATGACTACGATATTCCCGCTACGGAAGCCTTCAACCGCTTTTCGGATGTTGACCCCACGTTGGCCAATCCCGGTGCCGGCGGAATCCCGGGAGCCTATACGTACTTCGGCACCGGAACCGGCCGCAACGGGCGCACACGTCCGCAGGACATTTACACGAAAGCGTTCGGACCGCGCGTAGGCTTCGCCTATCAGATTGACAGCAAGACCGTCGTCCGGGGCGGGTATGGAATTTTTTATGAGGCGCTCAAAGAAGGCTCGTATGCCGATCAGGACGGCCTGGGATTCTTTAATACGGAGAATCTGACCGCTTCAAACGTCGCCCCGTTTCAGGTGGATAGCGGGTTCCCCCACATCATTCCGCCCAGTGGACCCTTTACTCCCGACGGACAGAATGGCAACAGCGGGGTGATCATGGTTCCCGCCAACAGCGCGCGTCCGGCGGATATTCAGTCCTGGAATCTCGACGTTGAACGGCAAATCACGAATACCCTACTGGTGTCTGTCGCCTACGTGGGCTCCAAGGGCACCCACCTACCGACGCTGAATATCATCCCCAACCAGACGAACCCTAAATATCTGTCATTGGGGAACGACCTGACCATGGACTCGAGTTGCCTGGCAACCGACGCGTGTTCCAACGCGGTTGCCGCCGGAGTCACCCTGCCTTACCCGACCTTTACCGGAACGGTGGCCCAGGCACTTCGCCCCTTCCCGCAGTATGGCGACTTCAATCAGGAAGACAACTCCTTCAGCCCTGACCGCACCGGGAATTCCACCTACCACTCCATGCAGTCCCGTATCCAGGATCGCTTCGCCAATGGTTTGAGCTTGCTGGTTTCGTACACCATTTCGAAAAACATTTCCGATGCCGATTCGCAAGGCCCCGGAGTGCAGGGGTTCATCGGAACCAACTCCTACATCGGCCAGAATTCCTACAACCGCCGGGCGGAGAAGGCAGTCAGCGAACTCGACACGCCGCAGAGCTTGGTGGCGAGCTTCTTCTATGAACTGCCGCTCGGCCGCGGGAAGAAGTTCCTATCGACTTCGGGCCCTGCGGACCGCTTGGCATCAGGATGGTACGTGGGCGGGATCCTTCAGTACAACTCTGGAACTCCAACAGAGGTTTATTCCGCTTGCGGTGAGACGGCAAGCGAAGTCTTGTTTGGAGGCTGCGAATTCACGGGGGACGCCCGCGTGAATGTTGTGCCGGGAGTGAACCAGACCAACAAGAGCGGCAATTTCCAACCGGGCAATACGCCGTTCTATAACCCGGCGGCATTTGCCGTAGCCCCATCGTTCACTTTCGGTGACGAACCCCGCGCGCTGGATCATGCCCGCTCATTTGGCGGAGAGAACGAAAACATCACCCTTGGCAAGAAGACGCTCTTGGCAGGGGAAAGGGCAACCCTTGATTTCAGGGCCGAGTTCTTTAATATTTTCAACCGCCACATCTACAGTGCACCGAGCGGATTTTCCGGAACACCCTTCGGTAACCCGTACCTGCCAGTCGGAAGTACGGGGTGCCCGGGACCCTTCGCCTGCGGCTTTGGCGCGGTCACCAGCGCCAGCGGACCTCGGACCATTCAGTTTGGTTTAAGGATCACGTATTAGAGTCGGACCGCACCGTGCCTTCGCTCAATGTACACCGAGCGAAGGCACGACGGCTTATCTTTGCGTTCCATACGTCGCTTAGTTGCGTCCGCACCCTGCCATGTCGTGCCTTGGTGTGTGCAGATCTTTACACAGCCCAGGATCTCATCATGAAAAGGCGTAGATTTCTGAAGATGGCCGGAGCTTTTTCCGCACCGATTATGCAGTTGCATCCTCTTCTGGCGCTGGCCACACCGGCTGCACTCCCTCTCGCAAACGCAATGGGACCTGATTCGTGGGAACTCGCCAATCAATACCAGAAGCTTGTGGTCACACAGAATCAGCAGGGTGTGTCCTATCAGAACTTTGTCCGCGACGAGAAAGAGATTTGGAGAGACGCATCCCTGCCGCTTAACCCGTTCATCTCAGGACCCAGCTTCAGACTGGCGGTGAGTTCTGGGGAAGCCCTGCCCACCGGCGATACTCCAAGCCTCAAACTTCGGGGCACCGGGCAGGGTTTCGCAAAAGACGGTTCGCCGTTGGCCTATCCGTGGACTATAGAAATCACTAACCCGCGAAATTCCCAGTGGTTTCGATTCGCGGTCACGCTTCGCCTGCCGCGCGACATGAAGCTGAAACAAGGCCGGGTTTTGGAGCCACAAATTATCCTCTGGCTCAGTTCCCTGTCTACCATGATGGAGGGCCAATCGGGGAGTTGGCGAAGGATTCTGCTCGACCAGCCCACGCGCAACTCTCTTGGTGCGTCCGGCAACGACTTGCCCGCGGTTTATCTCCAGGATGCGAACGCCGGCATTGAAACCATGATGTTCTTTGATATGAGCGCAATGGGCTGGATGTCACTTCAGAACATACCCCGTTTTTTGGGCTACTCCTGCAACACGGTCTCGCTTCTTGAGCACAACGGTAATCAGCGACTAGGGATCGGGTTGGTAGCGAATCGGGCTACGGGCGACCTGCTTCCGGCGGGCGAACTGCATTTCACTTACTTCCTTCTCCAACGTAGCTTCAAGGAGCTGATCACCGAGCGAGAAGCCGTGAGCCGCTGGCTGGATGCCCTGCTGCCGCTCTTCGAGGAGAAACTCGCATGGCCTAAGTGCGCGACAAGCTGGAAGGAATTTGCCGCGGGCACGGTCCGAGACCTTCAGACCAAAGAAGTTGCCTTGCTTGATGTCAACGGCCACAGTGGACTGCGCGCTTACGTTAAGGCGACCTCCGGGCTCTGGCACGAAACCGGGAAAAACTTCGAGCTCATGACCCTGGCCGATGTCCTTTGGCCGTCGCTGCTCTACTTGCCCCTGCACCCCGATACAAGTTATCAGCGCGTTGTCGATGGGCTGCTGGAAAGCCTTCCACTCTTCTATCACGCGGACACACGGAGCATCAGCAACGACCTCGTGCGCGGGCAAAATGAAACATTGGATTCCTGGTACCCGTTTGAGAACAGTCTGATCAAGTATCCGGTAATCGGCGCACTCGCCGGACTAAGAGCGGTTACGGAGAAATTCCTCGATGCATACGAAACGGCCATGCGCATGGCGCATCGCTATAACTACCTCTTCCCCATTTACTACCGGACGGATACCCTGGAGCCGAAGGGCGCCGGAACCAACTACGCAGTGGGAGGGCTCTATGCCTGGGCCGGCGTGATCGCACATCGTCTGACTCAGGACGCGAAATATCTGGACGAAGCCCGCCGTGCGGTAGAAGTCCTGACAACCGTGCGTGCGTCAAGCCTCTTCCACGAACCCCAAGAACTTGGTTATGGAGCTCTAGCAGCAGCCGATTTGGGAATGCAGGATGCCGCACGTTACTTGCTTTACGAGCAACTGCGCATGTTCTACTGGTACAGCGATCCCAGCCAGAAGGACCACGACATCCGCGGCATGGTCCAGGCTGCCGCTTCGATTCTCTATCCCGCCTTCAAGGAAAACGTGGAGGCCATTCTGCCCTGGACTGGCGTCATGCGGCGCGGCATGGTGGTAGACGGCTTGCTACGCTTCATGGACCAGCAACGCCGGAACAACTTTTACTTCTTCGACGCTTGTTACGAAGCGCCCCGAAAGCAGCCGTTGCTTCCTTTTATCCCTTACGAAAACCTGGGCATGCTGGAGTTGGGAGGCCAGACAGGGTTGGTCGGCAAAGAGATCTACGGCAGCGGAGAAGTTCTGTGGTTGTATCTGATGTTCGAAGCTTTAGGCGCAACGAATGATCGCGAAATGATGCTGGTGAATTTGGACCTGCTCGAGGCGTTTGATTCCGCCAAGTTCCCTCCGCGCGACCTGAATTTCATCCTTTTCAACCCAACAACGGGGGACCGTTCTGCGGAGATTTCCATTCCCGTTGCACGCGGGGCGGAGGTGAAACTCGCCGTGGAAGGCAAACCCATGACGGGCGCCATTCGCGTAGCGGCGGGAAAGCATGTCCGGCTCAAGGCGCAGTTTTGAGGTTCGATCGAATCTCGGTTGCCGCGCACTGCGGTGGAGATGGAGTTGGAGGAGGTCACACACAATGAAGAAACGTGGGATTCGTCTCCGCAGACTTTTTGCGATGGCAACTGCACTCGCAGGGGCTGGCGGTCTGTTTGCGGCCGTTCACTTCACACTGCCATTCGGCCCGTGGAATCGGCTTTCCTCCCAACCGATTATATCCCCCCGCGGCGCCGGCTTTGAATCCGCCAGCACGTTCAACGCTGCCGCCATCGAAAAAGCCGGAGAGGTCGTGCTCCTTTACAGGGCGCAGGACCGTCATGGAACCTCCACGCTCGGCTACGCGGTGAGTCAAGACGGGGTACACTTCAAGCGTCGGCCCGAACCGGTTTTTCGCCCCGAGGCGCCCTACGAAAGCGGCGGGGGAACCGAGGATCCGCGCGTGGTCAAGATCGAAAATACGTATTACCTGACCTATACGGGATACAACAACGTTAATGGCATCGGCAAGGACAAAAGGGACGCGCAGTTGTGCCTGGCGACATCGCCGGATTTAATTCACTGGCAGCGGCAGGGTGTGATCCTGCCGGCATACAAGGGCAAATGGAACGTCGGTTGGACGAAGTCCGGCGCGATTGTTCCCGAAAAGATCAACGGCAAATACTGGATGTATTACCTTGGCGACGCCACCGACTCCGAGGGCAAAATGGGCGTGGCTTCTTCCGAGGATCTGATGCATTGGGCGGATGCCCTGGACCAGCCGGTAGCGCCCACGCGCGCTGGCGATTTTGATTCAAAAGTGGTGGAACCCGGTCCACCCCCAGTGATTCTTCCCGAAGGCATCTTTCTGGTCTATAACGGCGCCGATGATAAGCTGGTTTATTCCACCGGCTGGATTCTGTTCGATAAGACCGATCCCACAAGAGTGTTGGCTCGGGCCGAAAAACCCATGTTCCATCCAATCGAGGCCTGGGAGAAAGTTGGGCAAGTCCCTAATGTCGTCTTTGTCGAAGGACTAGTCCGGCGCGGAAACCGCTGGCTCTTCTACTATGGCGGAGCGGATAAGTGTATCGGCGTGGCGTCGGCGAAAGCAAAATAGCGATTAGGTAACTGGCTGTGCCGAAGGCACCTTGGACTGCGGCGGCTCGACGCCGCCTTTCGCTCCTCAGGGGATGGTGCAAAGCGGCGAGGTAGTTCTAGCTTGGTCTTCGCCGCCGGCTTTATTCATCGGAGGGCGGCGTCGAACCGCCGCAGTCCAACGCGCTTCGCGCATTCTCATCCACGTAAAACATACATGAAGAACCCCACAAGAATGACTCGGCGCCAGTTTATCGAGAAATCAACGGCAGGCGGGCTAGCCGGAATTGCGTGGGCGCCGAACTCGGTGAAGGGCTCCGCGCAGACCGCACCAGCGCCCACGGCAGGACTAAGGCTGAAGGTGGTCGGCGATTCGGCACAGGGCTATGGCGTGGTCTTTCTCTGGAATGGCCAACCGGTAGCGCGGCACGATGGCGGCGGAGAGTTTTCCGCCGTCTTCCAGAACGTTGACCGCAG
>JBKQVI010000586.1:0-7228 GCA_052139985.1 Terriglobia bacterium | reverse complement strand
GACTTACAAATACCAGGTTTTTGTGCCCAGCAATTGGAACAAGAAAACGAAGTGGCCGGTGATTCTCTTCCTGCACGGCTACGGCGAGGAAGGCGATGACGGACTGCTGCAAACGGACGTTGGCATCGCGACTGCGATTCGCAACCACGTGGACCGCTTCCCCTTCGTGGTGGCGATTCCCCAGTGCCGCAAACAGGATTGGTGGACCAGTCCGGCCATGGAAGCCCAGGCGCTGAAGGCTCTGGACCAGACCCTGCACGAGTTTAAAGGCGATCCGCAACGCGTCTACCTTACAGGGCTTTCCATGGGCGGCTTCGGGACCTGGGGATTTGCCTCTGAGCACCCCGGCAGATTCGCAGCGCTCGTGCCAATTTGCGGAGGCGTTCGTTTGGGCCGTGCTTCCGATATGCCCAACTACCGCGATGTGGACACCTCCGCAGATCCGTACGCTGCCACGGCCCAAAAGATCGGCAAGACCCCCGTGTGGGTCTTCCACGGCGGGGACGATGATACAGTTCCGGTCACAGAATCGCGCCAAATGGTGGAAGCCTTAAAGGCCGCGGGTGGAAACGTTCGCTACACCGAGTACCCCGGCGTCAAACACGTTTCCTGGGATAAGGCTTACAGCGAACCGGAGTTGTTCCCATGGTTGCTGGCACAGAAACTTTCGCTGGGTCGGTGATCAGGCTGGTTAACTTCCGTGCCCTCCGGAATCATCCCTGCGGGACGGCTGGGCAAAGAAAACACTCATCGGGTGGCGGCTTAACACGTCGGCGAAAAAGGGTAGGCACTGTCATTCCGATCTCGCTCTTGGGGTGAGGAACCCCCGTAGTTTGTCCTTTTCGTGCGCCCCGCGAACTACCGGGGTCCTTCGCCCCGATAAAGTGCATCGGGGCTCAGGATGACAGTGATTAAGCGTCTTTCCGGGGCTTCCAAATGCTGCACTAGGAGAAAATCCCCAAGATGGCCGACTCTTCCACGGTATCGAACGCCCCGGTCTATGACCGCGCCAACCAGCGCAATGCGCTGGCGGCGGGCTTTCTGGGTTGGACGCTGGATGCTTTCGACTTCTTCGTGCTCACCTTTGTGCTGGTCCCGGTGGCGCGCGATTTCCACGTATCGCTGGTGGAAATGGCGGCTGCCATCACGGCCAGCCTGGCCATGCGTCCGGTGGGCGCGTTTTTCTTCGGGCTCTTGGCCGACCGCTATGGACGTCGATGGCCGTTGATGCTGGATATCGTCTTTTTCTCCATCGTCGAGGTCCTCTCGGGCTTGGCCCCCAACTTCAAAGTGTTTTTCGTCTTGCGCCTGCTTTACGGAATCGGCATGGGGGGAGAGTGGGGGGTGGGTGCGTCGCTCGCGATGGAATCGGTTTCACCCAAGTGGCGCGGCATCCTGTCGGGATTGTTGCAGGAAGGCTATGCGTTGGGAAATCTCCTGGCGGCGGTGACCTATTCCCTGGTATTCCCGCACTGGGGTTGGCGTCCGCTGTTTTTTGTAGGGGTGGTGCCGGCCCTGCTTTCACTTTTCATCTTCGCCAAAGTGAAGGAGAGCGAAGCGTGGCACGCGTCACGCACCGACTGGGGCGCATACGGCAAAGCCATTGCGCACAATTGGAAATTGTTCCTCTACATGGTTCTGCTGATGACGACCATGAATTGCATGTCGCACGGCACGCAGGATTTGTACCCCACTCTCCTGCAAAAGCAACGGCACTTCAGTCCGGATATAACGGCGATGATCACCATGATTTCCATGGTGGGAGCGATAAGCGGCGGACTGCTGTTTGGGCTGTACTCGGACCGCCGAGGACGCCGTCGCTCCATGGTGACTGCGGTGATCTGTGCCCTTCTGCTCATACCCGCATGGGTAATGTCGTCAACGGTTCTCCTGATCGTCCCCGCGGCATTTCTGATGCAGTTTATGGTGCAGGGGGCTTGGGGCGTGATTCCCGTCCATCTCAATGAACTCTCCCCCGGCGAATTGCGCGGCTTCTTCCCCGGCTTTGCTTACCAGCTTGGAGTGTTGTTCGCCTCGAGCATCACCTTGATTGAAGCGGTGCTGGCCAAGCACTTGACTTATGCGCAGTCTTTGGGATTGCTCGCGGGGATTGTTCTGCTGATCGGCGTCCCGGTGATCGGTCTGGGGCCGGAGGCCAAAGGCGTGGCATTCGGGAAGACAGAAGGCAGTAAGCGGTAGGCAGTAGGCTGAAAAAGGCGAATGGCAGAGGCGAGCGTAGCAGACCTGCTTTGTAGGTCCGCGGCTTTTCCTTGCACGCAGGGGACGAGCCGCAGACCCACAAAACAGGTCTGCTACGCCCCCCGGTTTACCGTTTGTCTCGCAAATCCACGGAACCGCGTGTGGGCGCTCTATGCGACCTTCTTTAAAAATGGGGCGTGGGCTGCGCGGGTAATAGGCGGCTTCTTGGCCTCGTTTTCCCACTTCGAATCGTAGGCGGCAAGGTCCCAGCACACGGCCTCATAGGCTTGTTTCCACAGATCCTGATCACTCGTGGCTTTTCCGTACGCTATCTTGAAAGCCTCATAACGTTCCTGGACCAGAGTGCGGAAGATAGCCTCTTTTTTGGGGGCCTCACTGAAACGTTTCCACACTACGTTGCTGGCTTCCTTGCGGAGGGCCAGCCAATCCCCGTTTTTTGCCATGAATGCATCACCACTGAACCATGGGCCCGGGGTATTGGGGCCCAGCATTCCCATGACCTGGATATCTTTCGGATCCATCCCTACCGATTTGGCCAGTTGGAGCACATTCATTAAGGAAGAGGTCGCCGGCTGGTAGTGGCCACTTTCGGTGGTTATTTGTGTAATCAATCCTTTTTCAAACGTGATCATGCCGGCGCACTGCACGGGCCTGCCACCCATGAAGGAAGAATGAACAACTGGCGTCCCTTTTGACGTAAAATATGCATCCTGCGAATCCTGCTTACGTATTAGTGGGGCGACGTAAAGTTCGTCGGAAGTACTCAGCACGAAGCCGGCTTGCGCATGTCTGCCGTCAGGCTTGCTTTCCATCTTTATTAGAGTGTCATAATCGTCCGTGTCGAGCAGTTCCAGGGGAGCAGTGGAATCCCTATTCTCGGAAAACTTATAGGCTTTCCCACCTCGGAAGACGGCCCGCCATTGCTCCCGCTGGGCGCTACTGAGGTAACGATCTGCCGTCTTGCCGGTGTCCAGCCCTACGCCGAGGGGGGCCAGTGATTTGCCGAACATGTTGCGCAGTCTTTCGGGCACCTCGGCAGCCGTGCATTGGAAAGCCACGGCCAATTCCTTAGTCACCGTGAAGTTCAGACGCATGATGGCGGGTCTGCGGCCGGCCTCCATGCGTTTGTCTTCCATGTGGTGATTCTGCCAGTGGAGGGTGGCGAAAAAAAGCTCGCCGAGTAAATACTGTCTCTCCCCCGCGGGTCTGACACCGGTCTTCGCCCGGTTGTAGGCGTCCACGAGATTGTCAATCGTTACCAGGCCCGGATCATTTGCGCGTTTCGGCGGTGTCCAAGCTGTCCCGATGCAGCTATCGGTCTTCCACTGCATAAGGCTGGGGAAGGTCGCATATGCGCTTATATTAGGCTTGATTGGCGTGTGTGGCTGGAATGGCGCTTGCGGTCCCTTTGGCGGCGGGGGAAAGAATCTTGAGTTGCTCATACGGGTCCTTCTATCTAGGTAAGGAATTCCGATTTGGTTTCTCGGCTGGCGGTGAGTATACATCCGCTGTCAAGCCAAACCCAACGCTCCTGTTTGGTCTACGACATTCTGACTCTCTCGGTTTCTTGCTTCTGGTTTATTGGGCCTAACCTAAGGAACGGCTAGCTGACCGAGGTTGGCACCGGAGCTTTCGCCGGCCCCGGCGGAAAGAAGGTCAGAGCGAGTCCATAAACACCATGTAGGAGTTTCCCCAGAGGTTGGTAGGAATCGTACCGTGGGCGCGGTTGGTGATGACGATGTGGAAGCCGTGCGCCGCAGAAGCGATGCGCGCTTGCAGGTCCGCCATGGAATCGGCGGAGCCCGCCTTGGGTTCGACCAGCGCCAGCTTTTCCAGCACTGGATAGATAATCTCTCCCGCCGGAGCCATGGGGGTCTCGAATCCAGTGGCAATGAATTGCATCTGCGCGTCGATTTCGTAGAAGTGCCACGCCAGGCAGGCGCAGAAGTTCACACCCTTTTCAAACTGCGCGAGAGATTTCTCGTCGGATGAAGCCAGGCTGCCGTCAAAGACCAGCACCAGCCGCCGTTCGTCTTCGCGCGTATATTCCCGCACCTTGAGCTGCTGCGCCTTGGCTGTCGCTTTCCAATCCACATGGCGGGCGCTGTCGGACTCCACGTAGTCGCGAATGGCGTACAGGTCGTGGCCGCGGCCCTTGAAAAAGCTTTCAATCTCACCACCGATCAGCGGCAGGATTTCATAAAACTCTTCCGTAGGTTGTACGTCGGGCAGCACTAAGAGTTCCTGCTTGCTCGCGATTTCATGCGCCTTCAGCAGCAAGCCGAAAGGGAACTTGGTGCTGACACGAAATCCCTCCTGCGTATAGCGTCCACGGCGAGGGAAGGTGAGTTCCACGTGCTGGGTCACGGCGGACCGATGCGGAATGTAGGGCACGTAAACGGGAGCATCCAGTATCTGCCGCGGAACGGCGACGGGGGTCCGTTTGCGCTTGCCTTTCCGCGGGTCGTGAGCGGACACGGTGAGAGAAAACGATGGGAAGACCCACTTCAGGTTTTGCACCGTCAGCCGCGAAATCAAGGGACGCTCTGCGAATACGTGCTCCGGCAAGGCAAAATCCAATACGAGTTGCGAGAGCACGATGGCGGAAAGTATTCCCGATAGCAGAATTCCCGACAGGAGATTGGCCAGGATGATGAAGAGGAGGTTGTTGCCGGTGTTGAGGGCGGCGATGGCGATGACCATGATGATCAAAAAATAGACCACGCCCTCGCGCGTGAACTCGTATTCGACCTTGATCATCCAGCGTTCGAGTGCCGTGCGGCGCGCAAGAAAGGGAACTACCTTGATGGCCACGATTGCGGCGATGATTAACGACAAGGCGGCGGCCGCCATGGCGCCGTCCGTGTGGCCCGCCTCTCGAAGAGCGGTTGAATACAAGGCCAGAAAGAAGGCCATCCCCAGGCCGAAGAGCGCCAAAAAGAAACGCCGCCAGGCCGCCCGGTCAACGTGCTCCATTTGATCCCGAGCCGTGGACCAGACGTGTCGCCAGACGCCGCCGCTAGCGGATTGGGAGATTGTCGCCATCGGGGAATGATTGTATCTCAGGTGGAGGAAGAGCAGTAGACGGAAGACAACGGCCAGCACACAGAAACGGCGCGAGTGGGTCAAGGTAGTAAGCTATGAAGCCTCGTACGACCTCGATGACTGCCCCGCGATCTCGCCAGCCAAAAAGGAAGTCGGGGCAATCCTAGTGCTGGTGCCATTTGACAGCATGTGCCGGTGAGATAAAATGGGACATTCAAGTTCATCGTCACCATGCCACCTTTGCGTCTTTCGGTCGTCCAGTATCTCAACACGGTCCCCCTTATCTGGGGAATGCTTCACGGCGAGCAACGCGGCAAATTTGAACTGCAACTGACTGTTCCTAGCGGCTGCGCCGACGCCATCGCCCAGCGCCAGGCGGACGTCGGGATTGTTCCTTCCATTGAATATCAGCGGCTCGATGGAGTCGCGATTCTCCCCGGCATGTCTATCGCTTCCAAGCGCGAGGTGAAGAGCGTGCTCTTGCTCAGCAAAATGCCGCTGGAGCAAGTTCAGTCCGTGGCGTTGGACGAATCATCGCGGACCTCGGCAGCGCTGGTGCGAATCCTGATGCAAAAGTTCTATTCGCGGTGCGTCAATTTTTCCCCGGCAGCGCCTGAACCCTGCGAGATGCTGCGTCATGCGGACGCCGCGCTGCTGATCGGCGATCCGGCGCTAACTTATAGCGGATCCGCGAAGATCTACGACCTTGCCAGCGAGTGGAGAAAGTTTACCGGACTGCCGTTTGTCTTCGCGGTATGGATGGGACACTTCAGCGCGAGTATTTCCCGAGGGCACGCGGATTTTGCCGAGTCGCTCGAGTTCGGACTCACCCACATCGATGACATCGCCGCTGAATACGCGCCCAAACTCGGCATGACTCCCTCCGCCGTGAAGGTTTACTTGACCCAGAATATCGATTATTCTTTGGATGAGGAGAATCTGCGGGGGCTCAAGCTCTTTTACAAGCTCGCGCATGAGGTTGGCATCATTTCCACCGAGAAAAGGTTGTTGTTCGCGTGAGGGGGAGGAAGTTGGATAGGGGCCGGTAATCGTCGATTGGGGCTCCGGACTTCGGACTTAAAGTACTAGTATGAGTATCAGCAAAGAACAGGCTCTCGACATGTTGCGCTCCGACGACCTTCTGGGCATCGGCATGGAGGCGGACGCCGTTCGCAAGCGCCTTCATCCCGGCAACGTGGTGACTTATCAGATCGACCGCAACGTCAACTACACCAACATCTGCACCGAGTACTGCTCGTTCTGCGCTTTCTATCGGCCCGTGGGCTCGCCCGAGGGCTATATCCAGCGGCTCGATTCCATGTTTCAGAAGATCGAGGAAACCATCGCCTTGGGTGGCACGGGCGTGTTGATACAGGGCGGACTGCACCCTGACCTGAAGATCGATTATTACGAGGATCTCCTGCGCAACATCAAGCGGCGCTTTCCGCAGATTCACCTGCATTGTTTCTCGGCTCCGGAGGTTTTGAACATCGCGGAAGTCTCCGGCCTCACGCTGCGTGACACCATCGTGCGCCTGATGGACGCGGGACTTGATTCCATTCCCGGCGGCGGCGCGGAAATTCTCGATGATGAGGTCCGCCAGCACATCGCGCGCTTGAAGTGTACCACCGACGAATGGCTGCTCATGCATCGCACCGCCCACGGCCTCGGCATGCGCACCACCGCCACCATGATGTTTGGCTGCGGCGAGACCCTTGAACACCGCGTCAATCACTTCCAGCGCGTCCGCCAGTTGCAGGAAGAGACCGGCGGCTTCACCGCTTTCATTCCCTGGTTTTTTCAGCGCGCCTACACTTCGCTGGGCAACTTCATCAAGGAAGAAGTGACGGCGGTGGATTACCTTAAGACGCTCGCCGTCGCCCGTATCTACCTGGATGACATCGAGAACGTGCAAGCATCGTGGCTGACGCCTGGCCACAAGATCTGCCAGATCGCCCTGCGC